>JADLDR010000154.1 GCA_020846535.1 Armatimonadota bacterium
ACCACGCATATTTTCGTGACCGACCTCCTGACCTACTCCGACTGCCAGCCCTTCCAGGACGCGCTTCTGGAGGCCCTCGCCCGGCAGCGCCACCGGATCGTGGTGGACCTGCGAGCGTCCCCTTTTATCGATACGGCGGTGCTGGGCGACCTGGCGCTGGCAGTCCGGCAAGGCCCCGGCGGGAAGAGCCGACTGGAGGTGGTCGCCGCGCCGGACAGCCAGCCGTTAAGAGTGCTGGCCCTGACCGGACTGGATTCGCTGATAACGGTGACGGTGGCTCAACATGAAAAACGAGAGCCGCATTTAGAGTGAAAGGAGCATCTTGAAGCCCCAGCGCAAATGATGTATCATATATATCATAAGGTTATGGGGCTTCTCCCCGGTGATTTCGAGGAGTGGAAGGAGTGACCAACAGTGGCTGTCGCGCTCAAAACTATGGATGTCGAATCGTTTGCGAAGATGCGTTTCCCTGAAGCAGCCCGGGTGGAACTGGTCAGAGGAGAGGTGCGTCCGATGAGTCCGACAGGTTTTGTTCACGGCCTCGTGCAACTGAAGCTGGGGGCCGTATTGCTGGATGGGTGCCGGCAGGCTCAGGTTGCGGCGGTGGTGGTGACAGAGGCAGGATTTCAATTGGCCGAGCATACCGTGCGGGTTCCGGATGTGGCCGTCGTCCTCGCTGCCCGCTTGCCCGAAGAGAATATGAAAGGTTTCTTCCCCGGCGCTCCCGATATCGCGGTGGAGATCGTCTCCCCTTCCGACAACGCCCAGGAGTTGGAAACCAAGATCGCCGAATATTTCCGCTACGGCTCGCAGCGCGTATGGGTGGTCTATCCCGAATCGAAGCACATCCACTGCTACCGGAGCGGCTCGGAATCGCTCATCCTCTTTGAGGAAAGCGTCCTGTCCGAACCGAAGCTGCTGCCCGGACTGGAAATTCGGGTGGCCGATGTGTTCGATTACCCGGGCCGGAAGCGCGTTGAGGCGGCGGGCGGGGCCGCCTCCGGCGAAAACGGTTGACGAAAAATAGTGCGATATGGTAAAATAGAACTGCTGTCAGGCTGTGGCGAGTGTAGCCGAGCGGTTAAGGCGCTGGACTGTGGCTCCGGAGATCGAGGGTTCGAATCCCTTCACTCGCCCCATTGACATCATGCGCCTGTAGCTCAATGGACAGAGCACCTGACTTCGGATCAGGGGGTTGGGAGTTCGAATCTCTTCAGGCGCGCCAGCACCCTGAGAGTTTGCGCCAGGCGGGCTTACGGCAGTTGACAAGCCAGAGAGAGCGTGGTATAATAGAAGGGCTTGAGGGAGCCTCCTTCAAGAGCCGGGATGGGCCGTTAGCTCAGTTGGTAGAGCACTGGACTCTTAATCCGGGTGTCACAGGTTCGAGTCCTGTACGGCCCACCAGCCCATTCGCCCCAGGCTCGGGTAGCCCAACTGGCAGAGGCGTACGGCTTAGGACCGTAATGTTGAGGGTTCGAGTCCCTCCCTGAGCACCAAAAACCGAATATGCGGGAGTAGCTCAGTGGTAGAGCACCACGTTGCCAACGTGGCTGTCGCGGGTTCAAGTCCCGTCTCCCGCTCCATTTTCTTGAATGCCTCGTCTCCCTTGCGGATCAGACGAGGTGTTCTTTTATGCAGGGCTTTTGGGACCGATAGAGCCGAAACGACGATACATAAGGGAGATGCTTGGATGCAGGTTACGATGGAGCAGCTCGATCCCTGTAAAGTCCTCCTCAATATCGAGGTGGACGCCGATGAGGTCGAGCGTGCGATAGATCGCGTCTACCGCGATTTCAATCAATCGATCAATGTCCCCGGATTCCGCAAGGGCAAGGTTCCCCGTCCCATCCTGGAGCGGTACGTCCGCCCCGACTCCGTTTACCGCCACGCTATCGATTATCTCGTTCCCCCGGCATACGCCAAGGCCCTCCAGGAAAGCGGCGTGGAGCCTTATGACGAGCCGCAGCTCGAACTTGTCTCCCTGGAGCGCAACAAGCCCTTCGCCTTCAAGGCCACCGTTCCCCTGCCGCCCAAAGTGGAACTCGGGGAATACAAAGGCATTCCGGTGAAGCGGCGCGCGATCCCCATCACCGAAGAGGACGTCGAAAACGAGGTCAAGCGGCTTCAGGAGCGGCACTCCACCTTCGAGCCGGTCGAGGGCCGGGCGGTGGAGATGGATGATGTGGTGGTGGCGGAGATCGCGCACGAGGGCGAGGACGAGGCCGCTCCCCGGGTCAGCATGGTGCAGATCGGGCAGAACGCGCCGGAGTTCGACCAGGCGCTTCTCGGGACCGGCCCGGGCGATGAGCGGAGCGTGACGATCCCGGCCCCCGCCGAGGAAGGGGAGGAGCAGCCGCCCCAGCGCCTCCGGGTGAAAGTGCGGGAAATAAAAAAGCGCATCCTCCCTGAAGTTCATGATGAATTTGCCAAAAATGTAGGTGGGGCCGAAACGCTCGAAGCATTGAAAGCCGGCATCCGCAGGGAGATGGAGCGCCAGGTGGAGCAACTGACCCGGGCGGAGATGGAAAGCAAGCTGGTGGAAGAGCTGTTGAACCGTTCCACCCTCTATTTCCCCGATTCCCTGGTGGAGCGTGATGTGGCCGAAGACATGCGGCAGCTTCAGGGGGAGCTGGACAAGCGCGGCCTGACCCAGGCCCAGTACCTGGAAGGGACGAACAAGACTGAGGAGCATCTCAGCCAGGAGATGGCCGAACGCTCCCGGGGCCGCATCCGGGCCGGGCTGGTGCTGGGCGAGATCGCCCGCAAGGAAAACATCGCCCTCAGCGATGAGGATGTGGACGCCTATATCGAAAAGCTTGCCGAAGAGAACAAGATGCCTGCCGCCACATTCCGCCAGTACTTGGAAGCCCAGCAGGAGATGGAATCCATCCGGAACCGCCTTCTGCGGGACAAGATCATGGCGTTCCTGACGGAGCAGGCTCGGATCGAGCAGGAGGAGCAAAGCGGTGAATAGAGATTATAAAGCGACCCTCGTGCCGATGGTGGTCGAATCGAGCGCGCGAGGGGAGCGGGCGTACGATATCTACTCCCGCCTGTTGAAAGACCGGATCGTCTTTCTGAACAGCCCTATCGATGACGATGTCGCCAACCTGGTCATCGCGCAGATGCTCTATCTCCAGAAAGAAGACCCGGACAAGGATATCGACCTGTACATCAACAGCCCCGGCGGCCTGGTCTATGCCGGGCTGGCGATCTACGACACGATGCAGTTCATCAAGCCTGATGTGGCGACCATCTGCGTGGGGTTGGCGGCCAGCATGGCCGCGGTTTTGCTCTCCGCAGGGGCGCAGGGCAAGCGGTACGTGCTGGAGAACTCGCGGGTGATGATCCACCAGGGAAGCGCGGGCTTCCAGGGGACGCCCTCCGATATCGATATCCAGGCCCGCGAGGTGCTGCGCTGCCGCGCCAAGCTGAACGAGATCATCGCCCACCACACGCACAAGACCGTGGAGCAGGTGGAGCATGACACCGACCGCGATTATTATATGACCTCAGACGAGGCCATCCAATATGGAATAGTCGATAAGATTCTCCGCAAAGAGGATCTTTAGAGCCGAAGGAGCGCGCCGTTACGCGCTCCCTGATGTCTTTTGAAGGTAAACCGGGCGGGCGCGCAGCTCCGCCTTTACCGATTTTCTCGACCCCTTGAGGGAGGTCTGCTGCATGGCGCGTTCGGGTGCGGGCGGCGATTTTCAGCGCCGCTGCTTTATCTGTGGCCGGAGCCGCGAGCAGGTCGGCAATCTGATCCTCGGCCAGCTCGGTGGCATTTGCATCAATTGTGTCGAATTATGCAATCAGACGATCCGAGAGGAGCTGGGGCCGACCGAGATCCCGCAGGAGGGATTTCACGGCTCGGTTCCCAAGCCCAAGGAGATCTACCGGATCCTGAGTCAGTATGTGGTGGGGCAGGAGCGGGCCAAGCGCATCCTGTCCGTAGCGGTCTACAACCATTTCAAGCGGCTCCAGATGAAGATTTCCGATGTGGATCTTCAGAAAAGCAATATCCTGCTCATCGGCCCGACCGGGTGCGGGAAGACCCTGCTGGCCCAGACCCTTGCCCGCATTTTGAATGTCCCCTTCGCCATCGCGGACGCCACCTCGCTCACGGAGGCGGGCTACGTGGGGGAGGATGTGGAGAACATCCTGCTTAAGATCCTCCAGGCCGCCGATGACAATGTTCGCAACGCCCAGCGGGGCATCATCTATATCGATGAAATCGATAAAATTGCCCGGAAAGCGGACAACCCCTCCATCACCCGCGATGTCTCCGGGGAAGGGGTGCAGCAGGCGCTTCTCAAAATTCTGGAGGGCACGGTCGCCAATGTCCCCCCGCAGGGCGGGCGCAAGCACCCCCAGCAGGAATACATCCAGATCGATACCACCAACATCCTTTTTATCTGCGGCGGGGCCTTCGAGGGGCTGGAAGGGATCATTGAGCGCAGGCTTTCCGACCAGACACTGGGCTTTCGGGCCAACACCGAGAGCCGCCGGCAGCGCAACACCAGCGAGATTCTCTCACAGGTGATGCCGGAAGACCTGCTCAAATACGGCCTGATCCCCGAATTTATCGGCAGGCTGCCCGTGATCTCCACCCTGAACGCCCTCGATGAAGAGGCCCTCGTGAGAATCCTGCTGGAGCCGAGGAACGCGGTCACCAAGCAGTACAAGAAGCTGCTGGAGCATGACGGCGTGGAACTGGTTTTCGAGGAGGCCAGCCTGACGGCCATCGCCCGGGAGGCCATGAAGCGCGGAACCGGCGCGCGCGCCCTCCGGTCGATCATCGAGGAAGTGATGCTGGACATCATGTACGAAATCCCGTCGGCCAAAGACATCAAGCGCGTCATCGTTTCCGAGGAAACTATCCTCGAAAAGAAGCCGCCGACCCACCTCACCACCAGCCAGTTGAAATCCGCCTGATCGAGATAAGACGCCTTTTGTGTTTTGTAGGGGCGCGATTGTTCGCGCCCCATCGCGATCCCGATCAGGGTGACTGTCCCGCCGGGGCGGGGTGCGGGACTTGGAGAGACCGTTCCCTAACCCCCCGGCCCCCTTCCCGAAACGGGCAGGGGGAGGGGATGGGATGGTCAAGTACCGCACCCTCTCTCCCCCTCTCCCCGGAGGCGCTCCGGCGCATCCTTTGGGTTTCGGGGAGAGGGGCCAGGGGAGATCGGTCACCCCTCCCCCAGGAGCGGAGGATGCTTCCCCTTCTCTGGATCGCTATGGGGCGCGATGCATTGCGCCCCTACACCTAGCGGCTTCTGAGCGATAAGGTCTTAGGTTGTGCGCCAGCCATCAAACCCATCCCTTCTAACCATAAAGGAGTTTTTTCATGGCGAGAGCCAAAAACACCGAAAATGAGCCGGAGTCTGCACCGACGAATCCCGCCCCCCGGAAGCGCAGCACGCGGACCCGGGCCCGGACGGAGGCCAAATCAAGGCAGCCCGTGGTCCTGCCGCTTCTGCCGGTGAGGGATCAGGTCTATTTTCCCCAGATGATCTTTCCCCTGGTGGTCGGGAGGGAGAAATCGATCAAGGCCCTGGAAGACGCCATCGCGACCAACCGCCTCCTGCTGCTGGTCTCCCAGCGCGAGATCGGGGTGGACGACCCCAGCCCGGACGACCTCTACGAGGTGGGCGTCGTGGTGGAGGTGATGCAGCACCTCAAAGTGCCGGACGGGACTGTCCGGGTGATGCTCGAAGGGGTCGCCCGGATGCGGATCCTGGAGTTCATCCAGGACGAGCCGTTCTTCAAGGTGCGCGGCCAGGACATCCCCGTCAGCGAGGTCAAGGATATCGAGGTCGAGGCTCTCATGCGCTCGGTGGCCTCCCAGTTCGAGCAGTTGGTGAACAACGGGCGGGCCATCCCCCCGGAGGCGCTCATCAATGTGGTCAATATCGAGGAGCCGGGCCGGCTGGCCGATACCATCACCCCCTACCTGCCGCTCCGGGTGGACAGCAAGCAAGATATCCTGGAGACCATCTCCCCCAAGGAGCGAATGGAAAAGCTCCACCTGATCCTCAAGCACGAGCTGGAGATTCTGGAGATCCAGAAGAATATCCGCTCCCGGGTGGAGCGGGAGATGGGAGAGACGCAGCGCGAGTTTATCCTCCGGGAGCAGATGAAGGCCATCCAGCAGGAACTGGGAGAGCGCGACGAGCGGATGAGCGAGATCGAGGAGTTCCGCACCAAGGTTGCGGAGGCCCTCATGCCCGACGAGGTGACCGAGCGCGCCCTCAAGGAAGTCGACCGCCTGGAGAAGATGCCCTATGCCGCCCCGGAGGGCGTGGTCGTCCGCAATTACCTGGACTGGCTCGTTTCTCTTCCCTGGAGCAAGGAGACCGAGGAAGCCCTGGATATCGAGCAGGCCGCGAAGGTGCTGGACGAAGACCATTACGGCCTGAACAAGGTGAAAGAACGCATCCTCGAATTCCTGGCCGTCCGCAAGCTTGCCGGGGACTCCATGAAGGGGCCGATCCTCTGCTTTGTCGGGCCGCCCGGGGTGGGGAAGACCTCAATCGGCAAATCCATCGCCCGCGCCCTGGGGCGTAAGTTCATCCGTATCTCGCTCGGGGGCATCCGCGACGAGGCCGAGATCCGCGGCCACCGCAGGACCTATATCGGGGCGCTTCCGGGACGGATCATCCAGGGCATCAAGCAGGCGGGCAGCCGCAACCCGGTCTTCATGCTCGATGAGATCGATAAGGTGGGGGCGGATTTTAGGGGCGACCCTTCCGCCGCGCTCCTGGAGGCCCTGGACCCGGAACAGAACGACAGCTTCAGCGACCACTACCTGGAGGTGCCGTTCAATCTTTCCAACGTGATGTTCATCACCACCGCCAATATCCTGGACACCATTCCGCCCGCCCTTCGCGACCGGATGGAGGTGATCGGCTTTCCGGGCTATATCGAGGAAGAGAAGGTCGGCATCGCCACCCAGTTCCTTGTGCCGAAGCAGACCAGAGAACACGGCCTGACCCCCGAAAAAATCGTTTTCCAGACCGATGCCCTCCGACGGATGATCCGCGAGTATACCCGTGAGGCCGGGGTGCGGAACCTGGAGCGGGAGGTCGCCACCATCTGCCGGAAGACGGCCCGCAAGGTGGCCCAGGGCCACGAGGAGCCGACCGAGGTGGCCTCCGACGGCCTGAAGGAATTCCTGGGATCCCCCAAGTTTCACTATGGGCTGGTGGAAGAAAAGGATGAGGTCGGCGCGGTGACGGGCCTGGTCTATACGGAGTTTGGCGGGGATATCGTCTCCATCGAGGTCGCTCTGGTGAAGGCCCAGGACGGCAAGCTCATCCTGACCGGCCAGCTCGGGGATGTCATGAAGGAGTCCGCCATGGCCGCCCTGACCTACGTGCGCTCCAGGTCCCGCGCCCTCGACTTCGACGAGGATTTCTATCACCGCACCGACGTCCATATCCATGTGCCGGAGGGAGCCACTCCCAAGGACGGGCCTTCCGCCGGGATCACGATGGCGACCGCCCTGGCCTCGGCCCTGACGCGCCGCCCTGTCCGTAAGGATGTGGCGATGACCGGGGAGATCACCCTCCGGGGCCGGGTGCTGCCCATCGGGGGCCTGAAGGAAAAAATGCTGGCCGCCCACAGGGCGGGCATCAAAACCGTGATTTTTCCCCGGGAAAACGAGAAGGATTTGGAGGAGATCCCGGAGAATGTTAAAGAGGCGCTGGAGTTCAGGATGGTGGACCATATGGACGAGGTGCTGGAAATCGCCCTGCTGCAAGCGGACGAGAAACCGAAAAAGTAGGGGAGAACCTTGCGTTCGCCCTGGAACTGACCTGTGAAACAGGGAGAACCTTGCGTTCGCCCCTACATAGAGAACGGTAAAGGCAACGAAGGAGAGGAGTAGGCGAGTTTCCTGCTGGACAGAGACGGAGAGCTGCCGGCTGAAAGCCTCCGCTGACAGGAAGCGCCGAAGGTCGCTCTGAAGCCGCTGCGGTGAACGGAAGTAGCCGCAGCCGGGCAGGCCCGTTAGCGCCCCGAGAGCTGCCCCGCCGGGCAGAACAAAGGTGGTACCGCGAAAAGAAGCCCTTTTCGTCCTTTGAGGACGGGAAGGGCTATTTTATTGGCCGACGCATCGAGAAAACAAGGAGCCGAAGATGTCCGAACAGGAGGAACGAGCGGAAACGCTGGCGAAGGCGTACAGCCCGCGTGAAGTGGAGGACAGGTGGTACGCTTTCTGGCTGGAGAAGAATTACTTTCGCGCCGACGTGGAGGAGGGGCGGCCCGAATACTGCATCACGATCCCGCCCCCCAATGTGACGGGCAGCCTGCATCTGGGTCATGCCCTCTGCTATACGTTGCAGGATATCCTGACCCGCTGGAAGCGGATGCAGGGATTCAACACCCTCTGCCTGCCAGGAACCGACCATGCCGGGATCGCCACCCATAATGTGGTGGAGAAGCTGCTGGCAAAGGAGGGTCTGACCCGCTACGACCTGGGGCGGGAGAAGTTTGTGGAGCGCGTCTGGCAGTGGAAGGAGGCGTCCGGCAATACCATTCTCCAGCAGTTCCGGAGGATGGGCTACTCCTTCGACTGGAGCCGGGAGCGGTTTACCCTGGATGCCGGGTATGTGGATGCCGTGCTGGAGACCTTCGTGCGCTGGTACGAAGCAGGCTTCATCTACGAAGGGGTTCGGGTCATCAACTGGTGCCCGCGCTGCCAGACCGTGATCTCCGATATCGAGGTGGAATTCAACGACCATCAGGGGCATCTCTACTATTTGCGTTACCCGCTGGCCGGCGGGGACGGTTTCGTGGTGGTGGCGACCACCCGGCCCGAAACGATGCTGGGCGATACGGCGGTGGCCGTGCATCCCGAAGACGAACGCTATGCAGGGGTTGTCGGCAAAACCGTGATGCTGCCGTTGATGAACCGCCCCATCCCCGTCATCGGCGACCCGCTGGCCGCGGACCCGCGATTCGGGACCGGCGCGGTGAAGATCACTCCGGCCCATGACGTAAACGACTTCGAAACCGGCCTGCGGAACAATCTGCCTTCCTTTACCGTCATCGGGCCGGAGGGCGCGATGACCGAAGAGGCGGGGAAATACGCCGGGCTGGATCGCTACGAGGCCCGCAAGCGCGTCCTGGAAGACCTGAAGGCCCGGAACCTGCTGGAGCAGGTGGAGGATTACACCATCAACCTGGGAAGCTGCGAGCGATGCCACACCGTCATCGAGCCTCTCCTCTCCAAACAATGGTTCGTGAGGATGAACGATATCGCCCGGCCCGCCATCGAGGTGGTGAAAGAGGGGAAAATCCGCTTCGTGCCGGAGCGGTACGCCCGTATCTACCTGGACTGGATGGAAAATATCCGCGACTGGCCCATCTCGCGCCAGATCTGGTGGGGACATCGCCTGCCCGTCTATCACTGCGAGGACTGTGAGGACATCACCGTGGCGAAAACGCGGCCCGAAAAGTGCGCTCACTGCGGGAGCCGCCGCCTCCGGCAGGACGAGGATGTGCTGGACACCTGGTTCTCCTCCGCCCTCTGGCCCTTCGCGACCCTGGGATGGCCGGAGGAGACGAAAGAACCGGGCTATTTCTATCCGACCGATGTGTTGGTGACAGCCCGGGAGATCCTTTATCTCTGGGTGGCCCGCATGATCATGGCCGGCCTCTACTTCCGGCAGGAGATTCCCTTCAGGGATGTCTACATCTATGCGACCGTACTCAATAAAGAAGGACGGCGAATGAGCAAATCGCTGGGGACGGGTGTGGACCCCATCGGCCTGATCGAGCAGTACGGTGCCGACGCCACCCGCTTCGGCCTGATCGTGCAGGCGGCCAAGGGGCAAGATATGCGCTTCTCCGATGAGCGCATCGAGATGAGCCGGAATTTCTGCAATAAGATCTGGAACGCCGCCCGCTTCGTCCTGATGAACCTTGCCGACGCCGACCCGGAGGCGATCACTGCGGCTCCCCCGGAATCGCTTCCCCTGGAACTCTCCGACCGGTGGATTCTGAGCCGCCTTGAGCGAGCCGTGGGCATCGTCAACGCCTCTCTGGAGGACTACAGCTTCGATGAGGCGGCCCGGGCGATCTATGAGTTCATCTGGAACGAATACTGCGACTGGTATATCGAGCTGGCGAAGCCGCGCCTGAACGGCCCCTCCCGCCAGACGGCGCAGGCCCTTCTTTCGCAGGTGATGGAAACGGCCCTCCGCCTTCTGCACCCGTTCGCGCCCTTCATCACCGAGGAGATCTGGCAGAAATTCCCTCACCGGGGCGAGAGCGTCATGGTGGCTCCCTTCCCTGCGGCAGAAGGCCGGCGGTGGGATGAAGCCGCCGAGAAAGCTATGACGCTCATCCAGGAGACGACTGTGACGATCCGGAACCTGCGGGCCGAACGGAAGCTCTCTCCGGGTGCGGGCGTGGAGATCGCCCTGGAGCCGGACCACCTGGCGGCCCTGGGCGAAACCGGGCAACGGTATGTGAGCGCTCTGGCAAGGGCGGCGCTCTCCTCCACGGACGGCCTCAACGCAAAACGCCTGAATACCGCCCTCACCGGCGCGGTGAACGATTACCGGGTCTACTGCCCGGCCAGCGAAGAAGATATCAAACGCGAGATAGACCGCCTGACCGCGGAGATGACCTCTATCGAGAAGGATATGGCCCGGGCGAGCGGCAAGCTGTCCAACGAGCAGTTCGTGAGCCGGGCTCCTGCGGGCGTGGTGGAGCGGGAGCGGGCCATCCATGCCGGGTTGTCCGTCCGGCTGGAGCAGGTGAGGGCGCGCATCGGGACACTGAAAGAGGCATCAGCGTGAACTTTACGGAAGCCATCGCCTATCTGGACGACCTGACCAAATTCGGCTGGAAGCTGGGGCTGGAACGCTTCGAAGCGCTATGCGAGCGCTTCGGGCGGCCCCAGGACAGGCTTCGCTGCCTCCATGTCGGGGGAACCAACGGGAAGGGATCTACCTGCGCCATGCTTTCCTCGGCCCTGAAGACCGCAGGCTACCGGGTCGGAACCTATCTGTCCCCGTATGTCTATGACATCGGGGAGCGGGTTCAGGTGAACGGCCAGAATATCGCCCATGACGATCTGGCCCGTCTCATTACCGAAATCGCCCCTCATGTGGAGGCCGTCGCCAGCGACCCGGCCCTGGGCCAGCCGACCGAATTTGAGGTCAAAACGCTGCTGGGATTCTTGTGGCTTCTGGAGCAAAGGGTCGATGTGGCCGTGGTCGAGGTCGGGCTGGGCGGGCGGCTCGATGCCACCAATGTCGTGAACCCGCTGGTCAGCGTCATCACCAATGTGACCGCAGACCACACCGAAATCCTCGGGGAAACCCTCCCCGAGATCGCCCGGGAAAAGGGAGGCATCATCAAGCCGGGCCGCCCGCTGGTGACAGCTTCCCCCCTCCCCGAAGTGCTGGATGTCCTGCAAGCCATCTGCCGGGACCGGGGATCGCCGTTGATCCGGGCCGGGGAGGACAGCCGGGCCGATGTCCGCTGGGAGCGCCTGAAAGCCGCGCCCGGAGGCCAGATCTGCCGTATCCACGGGCGCAAGGACGAATACCCCGATGTGGGGCTGAAGCTGATCGGGGCGTTTCAGGCCGCCAACGCCGCCACCGCCGTGGCCGCCCTGGAACTCGTCGAGGACCAGGGCTTCCCGGTCTCCCGGGAAGCCCTCTACCGCGGACTGAGAGAAGCCGACATCCCGGGGCGCATGGCGGTCCTGCAAACCCGCCCGACCCTGCTGGTGGACGGGGCGCACAACCCCGCCGCCGCCGAAGAACTGGCCCGGGCCGTGCGGGACCTCTTCACATACCGCCGTCTCTTTCTGGTCATCGGGATGCTGGGCCGCCACTCTGTCGAAGGGGTGGCCTCCGCCCTCTGCCCTCTGGCCGATACGGTGTTCGCCTCCGCCCCGTCCTACTGGAAGGCCGCCCCTCCCCCGCAGATGGCCGATATCGCTTCCCGTTACGCCCGCGATGTGCGGACGTCGCCCGGGATCGGGGAGGCTGTGAGAAGGGCGCTGGATGAAGCCTCCCCCGATGATCTCGTCCTGGTGGCGGGGTCGCTGTATAATATCGGGGAGGTGGGGCGGTAAGCGGGATGGGCCAAATTGAGGCATTGGCCGGGCTGTCCGGGGATCGCCAGAACATCCTCATTTCGCCCGCCGGGGCAGCCCGGCGGGCGAAATGAGGGTCGGATGTACGGGTCCAGGCCTTCGCTGCCAGGAGGGGCTGCCTCAAACCGTCACAGCGCCCGCTCCAGGGCCGCCTGGATCATGGTGAGGCCGCGGTCGCCGGCCTGGAAGTGGCGGAGCTTCAAGTCACGGTCGAAGAGGTAGAAGACCGGGACATACTGGTTCTGGAAGGCATCAACAATGGCGTGCATGTTGTCGATGGCGTTCGGGTGGGTCAGGCCGTAGTCCTGGACGGCTTGCCGGACGGGGGACGGTTCGGTATCGGACTCGGAGCGCGGCATGTGGATGCCGATGATCTTCAGGCCGCGCTCCCGGTAGCTTTCCCGCCATTCGTTCACGGCGGGGAGGGTGTCCTTGCACAGGCCGCAACTAACGGCCCAGAAGTGAACGAGGATCACTCCCCCCTTCAGTTCCTCCCGGGCGGGCGGGGGGCCGTTCAGCCATTCCGTCGCCCCCTCCAGAGAGGGCAGTTCGGTGTTGGTTCGCATGGGCATAGCGCTTCTCCATCAAAAGGGGCGCAGTCGCCTGCGCCCCGGATATCCTCTTACAGGTTTTTCTGGCCCGGCTTCCAGTCGGCCGCGCAGAGGCCGCCGGTCTGGAGGGCCTGGAGGACGCGCAGGGTTTCATCCACGCTCCGGCCCACGTTCAGGGCGTGGACGACCTGATACTGTAATACGCCTTCGGGATCGATGATGAACAGGCCGCGCAGGGCGATCCCCTTATCCTCGATCAGAACGCCGTAGGCCCGGGACACCTCTTTGGTGATATCGCTGCCCAGGGGGTATTTCAGGCCCGCGATCCCGTTTTTGTCTACCGGGGTCTCGATCCAGGCTTTGTGGCTGTAGATGCTGTCTACGCTGATCCCGAGAACCTCGGCTCCCATACCCTCGAACTCATCCAGCCGGTCGCTCATAGCGAGGATTTCGGTCGGGCAGACGAAGGTGAAGTCCAGCGGGTAGAAGAACAACACCAGCCACTTGCCGCGGTAGTCGGACAGCTTGACTTCCTCGACCGGCTTCAAAGACAGATTCCTGGTGCTGGGCATCGTGAAATCAGGCGCAGGCTTGCCTACTTGCATGTTGAACCCTCCTTTGTAAGTGTCGCCTTGCGGCGTGTCGGCCCCGCGAAGCGGGGCACATCGGGAATCGCTACTTGTGAGGCCCGAGATACTCGATCTCCACGCGCTGACAGGTTTCGTCCACCCGGTAGCGCAGTCGGTAGCCGCAGGGAAGCTGGTACTGAAAGACCATCCCCAGGTCCGGGAATTTCTTCAGTTTGCCGGGCGCGGTACCGGCCATCCGTGCCGGGCGGCAGGCAAGAAAGCCTGTGATGAGAGCCTGGGCCGCCTCCCGCACGGCCGGCGGGGCCTTCTCCAGCGCCGCCCGCTCGCGCCCGCCCAGGATTACCTCGTACATCGGGGTTTCTTCAGGCAGGGCGTCAGGCGGCCCGCCGCCTTCCAGGGCGTCCCGTTCCCAGGCGGCGGCGATCTCCTCGATCTCCTCCCAGTCGGGATCGGAGCCGTCGCCCCAGGCTTCGTCCATCTCCCGGTAAAAGGTCTCCCGGTCGCCGGGACAGAGCGCCCCGGCCCAGGGAAAGGGGTTGGCGGCCCGCATCTCGCCGGACAGGAACGCCTTCAGAAGGCTGCGCCGCCCGGCTGCGGCGGTCGCATCGAGTTCGAGCATCGTCTCAACAGCCTCCGCAGCGCGGCGCTGATGGGACGGCAGGCGAAGGCACAGCCTCAGCCCGATCCCGGCCAGCGCCGGTGGTGGGATGGAGGAAGCGCTGCTTGAGGAGGCGTCCGCCGAAAAAGGGGCGGGAAAAGGGGATCAGCCGTGAGGACAGGCAGACCCGCTCCCGCCGGGCGCGGACGCTTCCGGTGCGCCGACCGGCGCACAGAGCCGCTTCCCTCACATCGGAACGGGTTGTCTGAAAAGGAGAGTCATTCTTTTTCCACAGGAGAAAATTGTCGCTCAACCAGTAACACATTATAATGGAAAAGCCCCGGGATGTCAAACAAGTGATCTGAGAAATCGGCCCGACATGAGAAAATCGCTTCACTTCCTTCACTTGCGCGTCCTCGCGCCTTCCTTGACAACGCCCCTGATTTTGTGCTACACTAACCGATAGAATGAGCCATACGAGTGTAAAACGGCTCTTGCGGATGGACTCAGGAGGACAATCTTTGATCGATACGAGCGATTTCAGGAACGGTTTGTCAATCATTTTGGATGGGGAAATCTACACCATTATCGAATTTCAGCATGTCAAGCCGGGCAAGGGCGGGGCGTTCGTCCGGACGAAGCTCAAGAACGTGAGAACGGGCGCGACCCTGGACAAGACCTTCCGCGCCGGGGAAAAGATGGATCAGGCCGTGCTGGAGCGCAAGCCTCTGGCCTACCTTTACAATATCGATGACGATTATTATTTCATGGACAACGAGGACTACGACCAGACTGCCCTCACCCGCCAACAGCTCGGGGAGAACACCCTGAAGTACCTCAAGGAAAACATCGAGGTCAGCGTGCTGATGCATGACGGTAAAGTTTTGACGGTGGAGGCTCCCTACTTCGTCGAGCTGTCCGTGGCCGAAACCGACCCGGGCGTCCGGGGGGATACGGCCTCCGGCGGCTCCAAGCCCGCCATGCTGGAGACCGGGGCGACCGTCCAGGTCCCCTTCTTCGTGAATATCGGGGATATCGTGCGGGTGGATACGCGGAGCGACACCTATCTGGAGCGCGTGAACAAGTAATGGACACCGCCGTCGTCGAGCGCCTTCTGGATCTGTTGCAGGGAACGTGCATCCAGGAGCTAACCCTGGAGGAGAACGGGTCCGTGATCCTGATCCGTCGCCGCGCCGGGCAGCCCGCCGCCCCGCCGACGGGGGACAGACCCGAACGGACGGCGCTGGCGGTTCCGGAGGAGCCGTCCGCATCTGCCGAGACCTTTGTGCGGGCGCACCTGGTGGGCGTTTTCCATGCTATCAGGCCGCCGGTGGCGGCGGGGGACGGGGTGCGCCCGAAAGAGATCCTCGGCCTGATCGAATCCATGAAGCTGATGAACGATATTTTGGCGCAGGAGGGCGGCGAGGTGGCGGAGGTGCTGGTGGAGGAAGGCCAGCCGGTGGAATACGGCCAGCCCCTCTTCCGGATCCGACCGGCTGCCGGGGGGGCGGCCTCATGAACCGCTTGATGAACCGGCGCGGCTCCTGGACGCTCATCGAGATCGTGGTGGTGATGCTGATCCTGCTGGGCCTGGCCGCCTGGCTGCTACCCCGCTATGCCGGCAGATCGCCGCAGCCCGGGGCGAATGCGCCCGCCACCCCGGTCGAGCGGGCCTCCGGGGTGGAGTGCGAGAACCAGCTCCGGCAAATACGGCAGGCGATGCAGCTTTACCAGGTGGATCATGAAGAGAAGTTTCCGGCGTCCCTATCGGAACTGGCCTCCTATGGGATCACTTCGGAAGCGATGCTCTCCTGTCCGCTGGGGAGGGAGCCGTACCGCTATGACGCATCTTCCGGCCAGGCGCAGTGCGCGCACCCCGGCCACGAGAGGTTCTGACCGCGTATGTTCCGAAAAGTCTTGATCGCCAACCGGGGCGAGATCGCGGTCCGCATCATCCGCGCCTGTCACGAGCTTCAGGTGGGCACGGTGGCGGTTCACTCTGAGGCGGACGCCGATGCGCTCCATGTCCGGCTTGCCGACGAGGCGGTCTGCGTGGGGCCGCCCGCCAGCCGGGACAGTTATCTGAATGCCGCCAATGTCATCAGCGCGGCGCTGGTGACTGGGGCGGACGCCATCCATCCGGGATACGGATATCTTTCCGAGGTCCCCAGCTTTGCGGAGATGTGCCTGGCCTGCGGCCTGAAATTCATCGGCCCGCCCGTCGAAGCCGTCGAGAAGATGGGCGACAAGGCGATGGCGAGAGAGATCGCCGAAAAAGCCGGGGTCCCGGTCATCCCGGGAACCAAGGGCACGGTCGGCGACGAGCAGGAGGCCGCCCGGGTGGCCCGGAAGATCGGGTTTCCGCTGATGGTGAAGGCCGCGGCGGGTGGCGGCGGGCGCGGTATCCGGCTGGTGCAGAACCAGGACGAGCTGGTCAAGGTGCTGGGCGTGGCCCGGGCGGAGGCGGAATCGGCCTTCGGGAACGGGGCGCTCTATATCGAGAAATACCTGGAGGAGCCGCGGCACATTGAGTTTCAGGTGCTTGCCGACGAACACGGGCATATCGTCCACCTGGGGGAACGCGAATGCTCCATCCAGACGCCGCGCCATCAGAAGATGGTGGAAGAGGCCCCCTCCACGGTTCTGGACGCCAGATTGCGGGCGCGGATGGGCGAAGCGGCGGTCCGAGTGGCGCGGGCGGTCGGCTACACGAACGCGGGGACGGTGGAGTTTCTGGTGGACCGGGACCGCAATTTTTACTTTATGGAAATGAACACCCGGCTTCAGGTGGAGCATCCGGTAACGGAGGCCATCACCGGGATGGACCTGGTGAAGCACCAGATCCGGATCGCCTCCGGGGAGCGGATCGAGCTCAGCCAGAAGAACATCCGCTTCGAAGGCCATGCCATCGAGTGCCGGATCACGGCGGAGGACCCGGAACACAACTTCGCCCCCTCGGTGGGGGAGGTGCGGGAGCTGATCCTGCCCGGCGGCTTCGCGGTGAGGGTGGACACTCATCTCTACCAGGGCTACCGCGTCCCGCCCTATTACGACCCGCTCCTTGCCAAGCTGATCGTCTGGGACCGCAGCCGGGAGGAGGCCATCGACAAGATGGACCGGTGCCTGCGGGAGTTCTACCTGGACGGCTTCACCACCAATATCGGGTTCCATGAGAAGATCAATGCCAACGCCTTCTACCGGCGGGGCGATATTTCGGTGAACTTTATCCAGAGGCACATTTCCAGCCAATCCTGAAGGGGGGCTGCCACGTTGGAGGCCATCGACCGTTTGCTGAAGGTCTGGAACCGCTACCGGGGCCGGGTGATCGGGCTGGCAGGGGGGATCCTCTTTGGCCTGCTGCTGCTGCGGTACGGCACGGCCTTTCTGATCCTCTCCATCACCGGCGTCCTGGGGTATGTCGCCGGGCTGGTCTGGGAAGCGCAGAGGTAGGCGACTGTGGGCATCAGGCGTTCCGCACGCGAGCTGGCGCTTCGCATTCTCTTTCAGGTGGATGTCGGGAAACTGCCCCTGGAGGAGGTGCTGGAGGTGACCTTCGAGGAGGAAGAGACCCGGGTGGAGCCTTCCGCCCGGGAGTTCGCCCTCATCCTGGTGCGGGGAACCCTCCAGAATCAGAAAGAGATCGATGCCCTCCTGTCCCGTTACGCCACCGGCTGGGACCTGGACCGGCTGGCGAATGTGGACCGCACCCTTCTCAGAATTGCCGCCTACGAGATCCTCCATCTCCCCCATATCCCGCCGCCCGTCGTCATCGATGAGGCGGTGGAGATCGCGAAAAAATACAGCACCGCCGATTCGGGCCGCTTCATCAACGGCGTCCTTGGAACGCTTTTGAGAGAACACGGCCCGGACAAGAAAGGGACCGTTAAAAGTGGAACCGATCATCCTGGACGGGACCCGGACAGCCCGGGCCATTCGTGAAGAGCTTAAGGAAGAAACCCGCGCCCTGACCGAGCGCGGCGTCGAGCCGACCCTGGCGGTCGTGCTGGCCGGCGACGATCCCGCCTCTGCCACCTATGTCAGCATGAAGCAGAAAGCCTGCGCCCAGACCGGCGTCCGTTCCGAAGCCTACGCTCTGCCTGCCTCCGCCTCGCAGCAGGAGATCATCGATACCATCGCCTCCCTGAACGCCCGCCCCGAAGTGGACGGCATCCTGGTGCAGCACCCGCTCCCGAAGGGGCTGGACGAGATGGCTGTGATGACCTCCATCGCGCCCGGCAAGGATGTGGACGGGGTATCGCTGGCGAGCTTCGGCGCTCTGGCCCTCGGGGTGGCGCAATACGCTTCCTGCACGGCCTCCGGCATCATCGAGCTTCTCGACCGCTACAACCTTCCGATTCAGGGCAGGCATACGGTGGTGGTAGGTCGCAGCATCATTGTCGGTAAGCCCGCCATGCTTCTCTTCCTCCAGAGGAACGCCACCGTGACCGTCTGCCACACCCGCACGCATGACCTCGCCCATCACACCCGCCAGGCCGATATCCTGGTGGCCGCCGCAGGCCAGCCGGAGATGATCACCGGCGATATGATCCAGCGGGGCGCGGTCGTGATCGATGCGGGCTGCAACCGGATCGAGGGACGCAAGGGGGATGTCGGGGACGTCCATTTCGAATCCGCCAGCCGGTCGGCTTTCGCCATTACCCCCGTTCCCGGGGGCGTCGGGCCGATGACCATCGCCATGTTGCTCCGGAATACGATTCGTTCGGCGCAGGGGAGAGCCTGCGGCTGATCGCGCCAGGGGTACGGATGAAAGATGCCCCTGCGCGTCCCGGCAGAAAGGTGAACACTCTGGTCGATATCGAGGTCTATCTCAAGGAATGCACCGCCCTGGTGGATGTAGAGCTGGACAGGCGGCTGCCTGACGCGGCGGCCCCGCCTGCCGTGATCCATGAGGCGATGCGCTACAGCCTGTTTTCCGGGGGCAAGCGGCTCCGCCCGGCGCTGGTGATGGCCGGGGCGGAGGCGGCCGGGGGGACGCGAGCGGCGGTCCTCCCTGCAGCCTGCGCGATGGAATGTATCCACGTTTTTTCCCTGATCCACGACGACCTGCCCTGCATGGACGACGACGACCTCCGGCGGGGGAAGCCGACCTGCCACCGCCAGTTCGGGGAGGCGGTGGCGCTTCTGGCAGGGGATGCGCTTGAGTCTTTTGCCTTCGAGATAATGGCCGAAGCCGCCCTGGAGGGCCGAGGGAACGCCTGCGACTGGCTCCGCTGCACGGCGGAACTGGCCCGGGCCACAGGCTCCCGGGGGATGATCGGGGGGCAGGCGCTCGATATGGCGGCCCAGGGGCAGGAGGTGTCCTGCGAGCGGCTCCAGGCGATCCACCGCTGGAAAACAGGCGCGCTTCTGACGGTGAGCCTGCGGATGGGGGCCGTCCTGAGCGGGGCCGGCGAGGAGTCCGTCCGCGCCCTGACCCGCTACGGGGAGGGAGTGGGGCTGGCCTTCCAGATCATGGACGATATCCTGGATGTGGTGGGGGATGAGGCCAAGACCGGCAAGCGGGTGGGAGCCGACGTCCTGCTGGACAAGGCTACCTATCCCCGGCTCTTCGGGGTGGAGCGGTCCCGGGATCTGGCCGCAGGGGCCGTCCGGGAGGCGACCGCCGCCATCGAGCGCCTCGATGGCCGGGCCGATCCCCTTCGCGCCCTGGCCCGCTTCGTGGTGGAGCGGGAGGGTTAGAATCAAGGAGCAGTTATGGGGCGACTTTTAGATACAATCGAGACTCCCATGGATTTGAAGGGCCTGTCTCTGGAGGAGATGGAAACCCTTGCCCGCGAGATCCGGGAGCAGATCATCGCGACCATCGCGAAAAGCGGGGGACATTTTGCCCCGAACCTGGGAACGGTGGAGCTGGCGATCATCCTCCACGCGCTCTTCGACAGCCCGCAGGACAAGATCATCTGGGATGTGGGCCACCAGGCCTACCCGCACAAGCTGCTGACCGGGAGGCGCGACCAGTTTCACACCATCCGCCAGTGGCAGGGCCTGAGCGGATACCTGCGGCGCTCCGAGAGCCGGCACGATATCTTCGGGGCCGGGCACGGGGGCACCTCCATCTCGGCGGCCCTGGGGCTGGCCTGCGGGCGCGACCTCCGGGGCGGCCCGGAGCATATCGTCGCCCTCATCGGGGACGGGTCGCTGACGGCGGGAATGGCCCTGGAGGCCCTCAACCACGCGGGCCATCTCAAAACCAACCTCATCGTGATTTTGAACGATAACGAGCATTCCATCTCCCCCAATGTGGGGGCCATGGGCAGCTACCTGACGCGCCTGAGAACCGACGCCTACTACCTGCGAGCCAAAGAGGATTTCGAGAGCCTGATGCACCGGATGCCCCTGGGGGGCGCGGTGCTGGAGGTGGTCGAGAAGTTCAAGGGCGGCCTGAAGCAGTGGATGGTGCCCGGGATGCTCTTTGAAGAACTGGGCTATACCTACCTGGGACCTATCGACGGGCACTCTCTGCCCGCCCTCAGGGAGAACCTGGAGCAGGCCAAGAAGCTGAAAGGCCCGGTGCTGGTCCATGCCATCACCACCAAGGGGAAGGGCTACCCTTACGCGGAAAGCGACGCTGTCCGATACCACGCCCTCTCTCCCTTCGACCCGGCCTCCGGCAAGGTGATCCAATCCTCAAGCGGCGGGCCGCCCGCCTATACCAATGTCTTTGTCGATACCCTGGCGCAGCTGGCCGAAACCGACAAACGGATCATCGCCATCACGGCGGCGATGCTGGAAGGAACCGGCCTGGTGAAGTTCCAGGAGAGGTTTCCGGACCGGTGCTTCGATGTGGGGATGGCGGAGCAGCATGCCGTCACCTTCGCCGCCGGGCTGGCGGTGGCGGGCTTCCGGCCCGTGGCGGCCATCTATTCCACCTTCATGCAGCGGGCGTTCGATCAGGTGCTGCACGATGTCTGCATCCAGAACCTGCCGGTCGTCCTGGCGATGGACCGGGGCGGCCTGGTCGGGGACGACGGGGCCACCCACCACGGCTGTTTCGACTTTTCCTACCTGCGCCTGATCCCCAATATCACCCTGATGGCCCCCAGGGACGAAAACGAACTCCGCCGCATGACCCTGACCGCCATCAACCACACCGTCGGCCCCATCGCCTTCCGCTACCCGCGGGGGGCCTCGGTGGGCGTTCCGATGGATGAGGAGATCATCCCGGTCGAGATCGGGAAGGGCGAGGTGGTGCGCGAGGGCCGGGATATCGCCCTGTTCGCCGTCGGCTCAATGGTCTATCCGTCCCTGAAGGCCGCCGAAGCCCTGGCCGGACGCGGGATCGATGCGGCGGTGATCGACGCCCGCTTCGTGAAGCCCCTGGACGAGGAACTCATCGCCCGCTTCGCCCGCGAGGCGCGCTGCCTGGTGACCGTAGAGGAGAACGGCCTCCCCGGCGGCTTCGGCAGCGCGGTGAAGGAGTCGCTCGACCGGCAGGGCCTCTGGGGCGTCCCCTGCCGCGCCATCGGCCTGCCCGACCGCTTCATCGAGCACGGCACCCGCCCGCAGCTTCTGGAGGCCGTGGGCCTTTCGCCGGAGGGGATCGTCTCCCAGGTGGAAGCGTTCTGGCGCAGCCTGACCGCCCTGACCTTTTTGCCGCACCCCGGGGAACGGCATTCGGTGTGACCCATGATCAGCGACAGAGACCTATCGGAAGCGGCAGAGCGGCTGGTTTCTGCGTTTCGCCCGGTGCGGATTATCCTTTTCGGGTCGCAGGCGAGGGGCGATGCACACGAGAGGAGCGATGTCGCTTTACTCGTCGTCTGCCCTCTCCGCGATGATCGCAGGCGGCTGATGGTCGCAATGGATCGCACGTTAAAGGGCCTGGATTTTGCCAGAGATATTATCGTTCTATCGCCCGAAGAATATGAGCGAGACCGCCTGATTCCGGGAACCATCGCCCGGCCCGCCTCCAGGGAGGGGGTTGTCCTCTATGAAGCCTCCGCCGGAAGTGATTGAAAAAGTCAATCAATGGCAAGCTGTTCGCAGGGCTTGGGCCGGGGAAGGAATGATTGTCGAATCCTGATGTTGACGGAGGTTTTTTATGTCCGATGAAGAGACCGTCCCGCAGGGCGAGCCGGAGGGCGCGGAGCCCGAGGGCGAGGACGATAAGACGCCTATCGATGTCTTTTCCCTGCTCCAGTGGATGATCGGGATGCTGCACCAGCACGCCTGGCAGACGATGGGCCTGATGCCCAGCCCGGCCACCGGGAAGATCGAAAGAGACCTGTCCCAGACCAAAGTCGCCATCGACTGCGCGGCCTATATGATCAACCAGGTGATGCCTTTCAGCCCCCCGCAGGCCCAGAAGGAGCTTCGCGCCCTCCTGTCGGATTTGCAGATCAATTTCGTCAGCCAGAGCCAGCGGGAAGGGTAGGGGTTGGCCGGGAAGAGGGGGCTGCCGCGCCCTTTGCTCCCTGCGATGTTCGCTCTGGCGCTGCTCTGGGGAGGATGGATGCCGGACCGTGTTGTAACCGGGCTGAACCGGGATGTGGAGGTGCGGGCGTTGTGGGTGGTGCGCTTTACCATCACCTCGCCGGAAGCCTGCCGCCGCGCGGTCGCGCTGGCGAAGGAGAACGGGTTCAATACCCTGATCGTCCAGGTGCGCGGACGCGGGGACGCCTTCTACAACAATGGCCTGGAGCCGCGCACGGACAGCCTGGACGGGCAGCCCCCGGAGTTCGATCCGCTGGCGCTTCTGGTGGAAGAGGGCCATGCCGCGGGCCTGTCGGTTCACGCCTGGCTGAATGTCCACTACACCTGGGGCCTGCGCTCCCTGCCGCGCTGGCCGGAGCATATCGTGAACCGCCGCCCGGACTGGCTGGCCGTCACCCGCGACGGGCGGGTGACGATGACCGCTGAAGGCCAGACCGAAGGGGCCTATACCTGCCCCAGCAACCCGGAGGTGAAGGCCCATATCGCCTCGGTCTTCCTGGATGTCGCCCGCCGCTACGATGTGGAGGGGATCCACTTCGATTTCGTCCGCTATCCGTCCTCCGATTACTGCTTCTGCCCGGGCTGCCTGGGCCGCTTCAGGGCGCATCTGAAGGAGAGCCTTCCGCCCGATGTGTTCGCCTCCCTTTCGGACAGCCCGGACCGGCTGACCTTCCCCGGATTCTACCCCGGGGCCTGGAACGAGTGGCGGCGAAGTCAGATCACCGACCTGGTGCGCCGCGTCTACCGCGAGGCCAAAGAGGTCAAGCCGAACCTGACCGTCTCCGCCGCCGTGTTCGCCAACGCGCAGGACGCCTACACGCACCGCGCCCAGGACTGGAAGCGGTGGCTGCGGGAGGGACTCCTCGATGTCCTCTGCCCGATGGCCTACAATACGAAGACCGAGATCTTCGCCCGGCAGATCAAGGACGCCGTGTCCGCCGCCGGGGGCCGCCCGGTCTGGGCCGGCCTGGGTGCTTGGCAGATGCCTGCGGACAGCGCCATCGAGAAGATCGAACGCGCCCGCGCCCTCAAAGCCCGCGGCATCGTCCTCTTCTCCTACGGCGGCGTCACCAAAGAGGGGAAGAGCGACGCCTATCTAAAGCAGGTGCAGGAGCGGTGTTTTCAGGAGAAGTAGCTCTTGAGACTGGCGTTCATCTGTTTTTTGAACACCGATGAACTCAGATAAAAACGTAGGACTTTGGCTTTGTCCCCCGGATGGGGCGGCCGGTAGGGGCAGACCTGCGTGTCTGTCCTGCTCCTGAGGCGAACCCATCGGTTCGCCCCTACAAGAGCGAAAGCCTCCCAAAACCTGGTATTTTACCAGTTGGCACTTGCGGCTGAGGCTGCTAGAATTGACAGGAGGAATCGCAGTGATTACCCACAAGAAGGCAGTTGGCATGCACAAGGCACGATGCTTGCTGGCCTTCCTGGTTCTCTTATGCCTGCTGGCCGCGTAGGTACCGGGGCAGGCCCTAACAATGGCAATGGCGGGTCAAATCTCTGGAGCCTGGCCCTGGGCGACCCGGATCAATGCGCCGCTCCGGGAGGCACCATCACCTGCCACGGTGCCCTCACCCACCTGGCCGGTGTGGATTTGTTCGGAGTCGCGACGGTCTTCATTTCAAAGTCCGTCCCGCCCTTCCTGTCGCCGGTGGATCTGTTGAGCATCCATGCCGACCTCATGACCGCGCTCGGCCCCTCAGGGAAATTGTCGTCCTCCGGGTATACGGGCATCCTGTTCTCTGTCAAGTGAAAAAACGATGCGCCCGCCGGGTATGACGCTTCCGACAACTTGGGCGCGGTTTTTGGTCTGCCATCGGGCGACTGGCATGAACAGCGCTGCCTGCCCTAGATCACCCGGGTCTGCAGGTCCGAGAATCCTGTTCCTGAACCCTCCAGCCTGCTGGCTCTCATCAGCGGCCTGCCTGTGGCCGGCTTCCTGCTCAGGCGCAGGCGAAGCTGATCCGGATTGCCCTTTGTCCCCCTGCACATAGGCCATCTCGCAACAGGTAGCGAGTGATCGCCAGCCGCTCCGGGCGGCTGAAGGAGGCGAACCGCTCGGCGCTGTACGCGCGCCAGTCGATAGAGTTTCGCCTCTCCTCGGACCGCCGGAGCATCTCGCGGAGATCTTCCGGGGAGTCGCCGCCGAGATCGTCCAAGGCGGTGCCGCCGGGCTCTTTTCATGCTGAGATTGGCAGGGCAGAGCGCCCCTACCGGGACGGCAGTCACCCGGATGGGTGGCTGCCGCCAGGTCATCTTCCCCTGTAGAGCCTGGATGAAGCCGCGGGCACGGTGGCGCGCCGCGCTGCCGACCGCGTCGCGTCCGGCTTCGGCGGATGCGACACGGACCCGGTCCACGAGATCGTCCGATGTCCGACAATTCCAAGATTCTCAACAGTATACGTTTCTGTGAAGCTGCCCGCCTGTACGCCCAGGTTGCTGTCGAGCCGGATGTCGAGCGGGATTGGGCCTGTCGGCCCATTCATCCTGTTGAATCGCGGGCTGCCGTTCGTATCGGACGTTCGTGTGCCCTGGTTATCCGTGTGGGTCACCTTTCCCGGAGTGGCCGCCTGGATGAATGGGAAGAGCTTCATCACAGATTGATCGATGTCGACGGATCCGGAGACGTTGGCACCATTCCCGCGGGGGTCAGATCCGTCAAACCGGATGGGGCCGTTCGCGGAGCTGGAGAAGCGATTCGTCCAGTGGTCGAAGACACGCTCTCCAGGGTAGTGCAGATCCGTCTCAATCGTCCCCATGAGGGACCATGTGGTGATCTTGGCGTTCTGGGTCTTGAACCGCGGGTTGGGGGCGAGCATAAAGCTGCCGTTCGGCTTCGCCAGCGGGTTCTGCCCCGGAGTCGCGTGGTAGTCGTGAACATCCGCCCGGATCCAGAAGGTAGCGTCCGCGGTCAGCGTCTCCGTGCCGCTCTGGTCGCCGAGGATCTCTTTGCTGAACGGCCCCGCGTCGGAGATGACCACCGTTCCGCTGTAGGTCTGCTTATCGACCGAGCGGAGTTTGATCGTCCATAGGGTGAGCTGAACGGCGTTGCTTTTGTGCCCGTTGACCTCGACCCTGACGTCTCCGGAGGCACCCGGCTGGTCGCCTGGCGGGAGAAGACACTTCACCCGGGAAGCCTGCCACTCAAGCACGCTGGCTTCGGTTCCATCAATCGTGACCCGGCCCGGTGTCGTCCCGAACTGCCCGTTGAGGGTCAATACCTGCTGGTTGTCGGCGGGCGCGGTCACCGACATGCTGCCGATGGACGGTGTCAGGAATCCGAAGGTCGCGGCGGAATCGAGCGCCTTGGCGGCGAGGGTGGCCGTACCCTCGTGTCCTCCGGACTGCGCCATGCTGTAGCCCGCTCCCGGGCGAGGGACTCTCATCAGCTGTGCGACGATCTGGTCGTAGGGAAACGAGCGCTGCGGTGGATCGAATTCGATCTTCCCCAGATTGTGTCCGGTAATCCCGGCGAAGAACGCGTCCGCCGTATCCATCGCTTCGAAAGCATTCGTACTCTTGTCCCAGGACAGGAACACCCCCGCATGCTTCTCTTTGAAGGCCGCCATCCAATCCGCGCCCAGGCGGGGATCGGCGATCTTGCACCCGTTGATGAAGACAAAGCTCGTTTGGGGCTTGAAACTCATGTAGGCGCGCACGAAGTCTGGCGTAATGTAGTAGTACGCCTTCATCGTCAGCTTGCGCTGCGATCCCGTCAGGGGGCCTCCCGCTCCATCCGCGATCATCATGAGGCCCACGCGCCCCGCTTCGATGTCCGGCCCCAGGGCCCGGTAAGTGTTGAGGTCGCCGACGCCCAGCGTCAGCGGCGAGAAGACGCTGACCGTTGGCAGAGAGGTGTTCAGGACGAGAATCGGCTTTCCGTTCCGAGCTACTCCATATCCCGCGTGACCGTAGATGTACAGCCCGTCCGCGTCGACGACATTCTTCAAGGTGACCGGCGTGCCACTGTCTTTGACGATCCCGGTATAGTTTGGTCCGTCCGAGTTGCGTAAGAGGGAAACCAGGTTGCTCAAATGGGCCTCGGCAAACCCCCAGACGACGGCATTCTGAACGGCACCGGTAGGATGCGGGATCGAGAGCGCCGCATTCGCCCCCATATCGTTGAAGAGCAGCAGCGCCTGGCCGGCCGGCAGTTCCGTCGGCGCGCGCGTGGCCCGCGCCGCCCATGCGCTCGGAGGCGGAGCCGCGCGCGAAAGGTCCGCGGCCGTGACCGAGCCATCGTTCACCACGACGAACACTTCGCCCGTGTCTTGGAACCGCCCCCACACGGATCCCGGCTCTCCCTGGCCCGCGGCTTCCATCTCCGGCCGGCTCCGGAGGAGGTCGAGGATCGCCCGGTTGTCGGCATCGACACTCGTGTGCGGGAGCGAATCGTAGAGATCCGAGACGGCCTTCGAGACGGCCAGGCGGCGGTCGAATCCCGGATCGCCGCTATTGCCGCTGGGCCCGCCCGAACCTTCGGAATGGCCCGATCCTCCGCCACCGCACCCGAACAGAGCGCACCCGGCCACCAGCGCCACCAGGCGGACCGGTATGGGAAAGTAGGTTCGCATCTTGGCTCTCCTGCGCTGAAGCTGATCCCTCGATGCCGACCGAACGGGGAGACAACCGCGATAAATGCGGTGGGCGAGTCTGATATTCTATCGGCTTACATGGCGGAATCGGAGCCGGCTGCCGGTTCGATGCGCGCACAGGCCGCTGTTCCGGTTGCGCCCCGGCTCCCGGTCGCGTTCGCCCAGGCGTGGGAGCCCGGGATACCGGTTATCGCGAGGGTATGACGGCGCGTCGCTTCTGGTGGCTCCGTGAGAGAAAATGTTCGGGGGCCTCCCGTTTTTATTATACCGAAAGGGGCTTCTAAAATCAAGCGTTAACTGCGATCCGGAAAGGTCAATTTTATTGGCGACCAGGAGCCATTGAAGCACGATTGGCCCGTGTTTCGCCCCTTCTGAATGGCTCTTGCATGCCGCGAAATCATCCCTGCCCCGGGCCGCAGGGGAATCAGCTCAATCCATATCCCAGACAATGACTTCCCGGGAGGGGTCTTTCTTGAAATCCCGGGCGAATCGCTGCATCTCGATGATGCGGCGGATCTTCTCTTCATAGGGAAGCCGGGCCAGCTCACGCCGGAGGGCGAGCTTGGCCTCTTCGATCTTCCGGATATAGTCGTCGGCTTCTTCGTCAGGATCGCGCATCGCCTGTCTCCGAAGTGATCTTTTGCCAGCGATCGAGAAGGCGATGCCGGAGCAGTATGGACTCCAGCAGGGAGGCGTCATAATGCAGGCGCAGGCGATAGATATCCTCCAGCCGCGCTCTGTCCTTCGTTCTCCCGGTCTGCACCATAATCGCCATGAGATATTCCAGAGGCAGTATTCTGACCTGTATCTCCCCGAACGGAACGTAGATTCCCTGACGAACGGATTCTTCGATCAGGGGATTATAGGGAAGCAGAAATTGAAGGGGTATGCTCCCGATGAAAATATACTCTCCTCGTTCGACGCCTCCCCTGGCTCTCAGAAAATCATAGATCGGAGTCAGGGTAATCAGAAGGGAGCCGGTTTCCTTCAGGACGACGAAGACATCCACATCCTGCGTCTGAATCGGCTCGAAATAATAGACGAGCCCTGTCGCTCCACCGATGGCGTAATCCTCGATCACTCCTTCGGATTTCATCTCATTGAGCAGCGATATCGCTTTTTTCATCGGTTCAGCCGCTGATGCCGTGCCGCGAAACCGGCCAGGCCCTTACCCCGGGCAGAAGTCGTACGTCCGGATCTGCAAGATCACGCTCATCGCGCTCCAGAAGGCCCCGACCACATACTCCCCTAAAATCACCCCGAACATCAAAGGGATCGCCTGCGCGTAGGAGCGGTAGCCCCCGTAGCGCAGCACCAGGCACTTCAGGATCCAGGCAATCAGGATGCAGCTCCAGAAGTATTCCACCCCGAAGTTCATGGAAAGGCCGTACCCGACCGGGTGGAAGGGCCACCAGATGAACTGGATCCGCATGAAGGTCAGGAAGGCCGTGAAGGCCATCCCGCCCAGGAAGAACCCGATGGCCCACGGGTCCGGCTTCTCCGGGGACTGGAGCCGGGCGGCCAGCTCGTTCCACTGGCCCCAGTTGTGGTCCACCAGCGGGCTGGTCCCGTGCTGGTAGGAGAGATGCACCGCCGCCCAGTAGGCGCAAATGCCCCCGAACCACATCGCCAGCAGCATCGCCAGCGCCATCCGCTTGGTACTCATCCGGGTCACTTCCGCCATCTTGAAGGCTTCGAGCTGGTGGGGCATCGGGTTGGTGCGGTAGCCCCGCCCGGTGAACCACCAGAAGAGGGGCAGCATCGTCAGGTTCCGCGCCCCGATGGCCCCGGTCCCCACGAACCCGGCCAGCAGCGCCCCGGTGTTCATCCCGGCCAGCTCGTGCGCGGGCGGCCCCAGCTCCGCCCGCAGGCGCGTCAGGGCCATGAAGAGGAGAAACGAGATCGCGAAAAACGGAATGATGAACTCGATGCTCATCCCGGCCCGCAGGCAGAAATAAGTGATGAACCCCATCCCCAGAACGATCCCCCCGAAGGCGGTCCGGTAGCTGATCGGCTCTTTGGAATCGTCCAGCTTCGAGCGGTTCGTGAAGATCTTTTGGAAGACCTCCCTGAAATACGCCCTGCTCACCCAGACCGTAAACCCCAAAATCACGATCCACGCCCCGAACGACTGCTCGCTGACATAGGGGAGCCTGGGCATCGAGTCATAGGCGAACGCCCGGGCCGCCACCTGCTGTCCCTTGCGGAACAGGTAGAAAAACCAGAGAGAAAAGGAGAGATCGGTCGGCAGCAGAAAGCCCAGGGCGATCAGGAACGGGTAGAGAGGGATCGGAAACCACCTCACCGCATTCCAGGGATGGGTCGAAAACATGGCACTGAAATCGATCTGGTCGTGCCGGACCGTGATATACGGCAGCGACGGGTACAGCACGTGCAGCCCGTTCAGCAGGTCCAGCCCCGCCCCGAAGGCGATCCCGATCAAAAGCAGCCGGTTGCGGAAGAAGGCCGTGTTCCCGCCCCCGGCGGTCAGGGCCAGCGGCAGTTGGATGATGGGGAAGTTCAGTTTCTCACTTTCCGTCCACTGGCGGCGGACCAGCACATTCAGGCAGACCATCACCGTCCCCATCGCCAGGATGAAGGCCGACCACCACAACACCGGCCCCGCCCAGGCTTCCAGCTTCGGCAACGTATAGAGGGTGGATCGCCCGTCGTACAGCCCCCGGATGATCTCCTTGTCCGGCACGGTCAGCCAGATCGGGAGATACCGTAAAAACAGGCTGCCCCACCTGTTCTCCGGCGTCTCGAAATGCCAGGCAAAGGAAAGGTTTGGAACTCCGAGCTGGAGTGTGTCGTGCCCGGCCAGGGCAGAGGCTAGGGCCAGCATCACATAGATCGTGATGAACTCCGGCTGCGTCAGCGCCAGGGTGGGGGCGTACCGCTTCACCATCAGATTGATGCCGATGAGGATCAGCAGAGTGAACATCACGTTCCACATCAGCGACACCGCCGTCGGGTGCCCCGAATGCCAGATCCCCTCTACGAACATGATCCAGTACGTATTCGGCACGATCAGCAGCAGCCCCAGCGCCATCGAGCGCCGCGTCACCCCGCCCGAAAGCCTCCGCTCCGGAAACCTCCCCTGCTCCTCCTGAATGGCTTCCGATACCTCCTGCCGATCAGTTCGCGGCATACCTTTCTCCTTTAGTCAATGTTCCCCCCTCACCGCTCGACACTGCCCCCGCACCGCCATCGATGCAGTCTGCGAGGAGCTTTAGCTTTGCGGCAATCTCCAACGTACCAAATACAGGCGGAGGCTCTGCCCGTGGGCGTGACCCTGGAGATTGCTTCGTTGCTAACGCTCCTTGCGGTGACAGCGATACTACTGCTGTCTGTTGACCTGACCTTGGAGATGGCCGCAGGCTTCCCCCTCACAGGCGGCATCGACGGGGCTTCTGCCGTCTGCCAGGAGCGAAAGCTCCCCGCCAGTCCCCGGTTTCCCCTCCGCCCTCGCCGCCTCGACCTCCGCCGCCACCGCGTCCGGCGTCTTTCGCGCCAGTGACAGCTTCATCAGGATCAGGGCGGAAGGCATCACGATCAGCCCGCTGGCGAGAAACGGCAGGCTGATATCGATGGTGGAGAGGTAGCCCGCCAGGTACGGCCCGAAGATGCCCCCCAGCGCCGAATAGGCGTAGGTTTTCGACACATCCCGCCCCCGGGTGCTTTCGCGAGAGTATTCCTGAACGAGCGTACTCTGGATCGGCACCCAGACGCCCGCTCCCACCAGATCGTGGGTCAGCCAGACGGCGGCGGACAGATAGAAGTTCGGGATCAGAGCCGAGGCTGCCGTCGAGACGCCCTGATAGACCAGAAAGATAATATAGGCTTCCTTGAAATAGCGGCGGGGGATGTACCCGGCGAAGAGCATCGGCGCGGCCAGGGCCAGCCGGTGGACGGTCAGCACCACCGCCACCGCCGACTCGCTGACCCCGAACTTCTGCGAAAAAAACAGGGGCATAATGAAACAGTGGCTGCACGTCAGCCCGATGCTGAAGATAAAGCCCGCGATGCTGATCACCTTCAGATTGTAATCCATATCGAAAGAATAGAGGTCTCTCATCCGGTTGCGCGGGGGATCACCGGCGAAAGCGGGCAGGGGACGCTCGTTATAGATGAAGGCAAACAGGAAAAAGGCGATCAGGAGGAGGAAGCCGGAGAAGATCAGGGCGCTGTTCAATGAAAAGGCGGCCACCAACACCCCGGCCAGCATCGTCCCGCCCCCCTGGAAGAGAAATTCAGACCCCCTTGTTTTCCCGATGAAGCGGGTGAACCGGTCTCTTCCCTCCTCATAGACCAGTACGGAATGCATCGTCTCACGGGTCAGCACCGAGGCGTCCCGCAGGCTCTTGAAGAGCGTCTGAGCGGCCACCGTCCCGTTGAACGGGGTCAGGGCGTTGGCGATGGCGCAGAAGACCAGCGCCACCCCGTAAAAGAGCTTCCGCCCGATCCGGTCCGAAAGGTCTCCCAGGTAGATCCGCAGGACGAACATGCCGGCGGTGGACACCGAGAAGATCAGCCCCATCTTGGAAAACGAGATGCCCTGCGCCTTCAGGTAAAAGGGGAACACGAAATCATAGATCCCGAACGACAGCCCGAACAGGATTGAAACCACCAGAAGCGCCTTGATATTGCGGTTCATAAAGCTAAAAAACAGGCAGCGCCCCGGCCCATGCCCGGTCACTGCCGATCCCTTCCCTCCGATTTCACCCCTCCGCCCCTCGCTTTGGATGATGCCTATTCTTTCACCACCAGGCAACCAACATCCTCCAAAGGGCGACCCACCGGGTCGCCCCATGGGTATCAAGATAAGGGGAAGCATTATCCAGTCATGAGGGATGGGTGACCTCTCTCCCCTAAGCATGCAACCAAAAGAAAGGCACGTTTTTCGGGTATACTGGAAGTAGGAGGTGTACCCAATGGTCTTCATCACGTTGACGGACCCAGAGCGCCAAGCGTTGAAGCGGCTCAGTCGCCGGGCGG
>JADLDR010000155.1 GCA_020846535.1 Armatimonadota bacterium
ACGGGCAGGGGGAGTGGATGATGCCGTCAATGACCGCACCCTCTATCCCCCTCTCCCCGCTTCGGGGAGAGGGGTTAGGGGAGAGAGGTCACCCCTCCCAGGGGAGAGAGGTAACCCCTCCCAGGGGAGAGCGGTCACCCCTCCCCCAGGAGCGGAGGATCTTTCTCCTTATCTTGATACCGATGGGGCGCGATTCATCGCGCCCGTCCTGACCGTTGGGCGCGATGAATCGCGCCCCTACCCCTCAGACCTCAATTCGGGTGGGTAGCACCTTGGGTTATAGCGTGGCATTCCCGCCTCCCCTCACGCTATAGCGAATCGAGTCTTCGTAGATGAGACCTATCCCATGATGACCCAAGGACACCGCTGGCCTTGACGGGCCGGGGAAAGGCCTTCCAAAGGGGGATGGGCTTCTATCGAAGTAGGGAAAGTTGCGTCGGTTGCGTCGGTTGCGTCGGTTGCGTCAAGAAAGGGGCGATACCCCTCCCCTAAGCCGGGGAAAGTTGCGTCGGTAGCGCGGGGTGCGCCCACCCGATTTGACAACGGCCCGCTCTTTTTGCTAGAATAACCCCTGATGACAACCCTTCACATCGAGCGCAAAGAGTGGAACCGGGCGGCGGGGGTGGTGCTGGCGGCCATCCTGCTGACCTGCCTTCCTTACGGGTTCGGCTACCTGGCCGAATCCCGCGAGGCCCGTTTCACCGGACTGATCTACAACCCGGACGATGCCTGCGTCTATCTCTCCTGGATGCGCCAGGCTGCCGACGGACATTTCTTTTTCGACAACCGCTTCACCACCGAGCCGCAACTGGGCCGTTCCGTCAACCTCTTCTTCTGGCTTTTAGGAACGGCGGCCCGATGGACCCACCTGCCCCTGATCGCCGTTTTTCACCTCAGCCGCATCGCGACCGGCGTGATCCTTTTGCTCTTGATCTACCGCTTCCTGTCCCTTTTCGTTCTCAGTCCCTTCGCCCGCAGGGCCGCGCTCCTGCTGGCCGCCTTTTCCGCGGGTTTTGGGTTTTTCATCCGGCCCGGGTCGTCTTTCATCCAGCGCCCCGTGGACGCCTGGCAGCCGGAGGCCATCACTTTCCTCAGCCTCTATCTGAACCCCCTTTTCTGCATCTCGCAAATCCTGATGCTGGGCGGCTTCTACCACCTGCTGCTTGCCTGCCGCGCCCGATCCGGGCGGCAAGCAGCCTATGCCGGAATCTGGCTCTTTCTCCTCGGAAACATCCATTCCTACGATATCATCACGGTCGCCGCCGTCTGGGCGGCCTATCTGGCGGTCCTGGCGTTCCGCAGGCGGGCCATCCCCCTGGAGGCCCTTCGTTATTCCCTGCTGGCCGGCCTCATCGCCTTCCCGCCCACCGTCTACCAGTACTGGCTCTACCGCAACGAGATGGTCTTCCAGAAGCGGGCCGATGTGACGACCCTCTCTCCGGCCCTGGGCTGGTATCTGCTGGGCTACGGCCTCCTGATCCCTCTGGCGATCTACGGCATCCGCCTGGTCAGCCGCCGGAGGTTGCCCGACACGCCCGGCGACCACCCGGCAACTTCCGATAGCTTTCTCCTGGCGGCCTGGGGCGTGGCCGGCTTTGCCGTCCCTTACCTGCCCTTCGCCTTCCAGCGAAAGATGTTGATGGGCCTGCACATCCCCCTGTGCATCCTGGCCGCCTTCGCCCTGGCCGCCCTCCTGCATGGCCTCAAGCGGCGAGACGCCATCCTCTATGCGCTGGTCGCCCTGACCGCATCCACCAATATCTTCTCCCTCCGGCGGGATATCCTGAATATCGCCTCCAACCAGACCAACACCGGCATCCACCGCGCCTTCCTCTCCGCCGATGAGGTCGAAGCCATGGACTGGCTGGAAGCCAACACGAGCCGAAACGATACCGTTCTCAGCCTCCCCATGATCGGGGTCTACATCCCCGCCTACGCCGGCAACCGGGTCTATGTGGGACACTGGGGCGAAACCGCCGATTTCAGCGGTAAATTCAACCAGGTTCTCCGCCTGCTCGGCCAGAATACGCCCGATGCCGAACGCCGCGCCTTCATGCGCCGGAACCATATCGCCTATCTCTTTCACTATAACGCCCTGCCGGAAATGCTCCCCGCCCTCACCCAGGGCCGGGAGCAGGCTTTCGACCCGGCCTCCCTGAACTATCTGGAACCTGCCTATCGCAACGAAGGAGTGACCGTTTTTCGGGTGAGATAAAGCTATCGGACTCGCGCCTGGTCTCTATGATAAAGCCATGCCCAGACGACCGCTCTTAAAACCTGTGCCGCCCTCCGATCCCGCCGTTCCGAACCGGCGACGGGAGGATGCGCTGGCGCTTCTTTTGCTGCTGGGGCTGGTGATCGCCTTCTTCTGGGAGCCGATCTTCACGCGCCTCGTGCTGCTTCCCACAGATATCTGCCTGCGCCTCCAGCCCTGGCGGGCCTACTCGAAGGAGTTGTTTCCCGATTTCACCCGCCTGCGGAATCCGCTGCTGGATGTGATCCTCTCGTTTGTCCCCTGGCGGATGTATATGGCGCGGGAGATGACCTCCGGGATCGTCCCCCTGTGGAACCCTTATATCCTGTGCGGCACGCCCTTTGTGGCGAACAACCAGTCGGCGGTCTTTTATCCCTTCAACTGGCTCTTCCTCTTCCTGCCGGTCGGAGAAGCCTTCACGCTCTACGAAATCCTGCATGTCTACCTGTGCGGGGCTTTTCTCTATCTCTTCCTGCGCCGCCTGCGCCTCTCCTGGGCGGCCTGCCTGATCGGCGCGTCGGCCTGGATGTTTTCAGGGTTTGTGGTCACCTGGCTGGAGTGGCAGGTGCTGGCCGCCACCCTCTGCTGGCTCCCGCTGATCCTCCTTTTCTGGGAAAAGGCCCAGGAGAAGGGCTTTTCGTTCGCTTCCGCAGGCGGGATGTGCTTCGGGATGCAGTTGCTTGCAGGCCACCTTCAATCCGCCTTCTACAGCGCTTTCGCTGTCGGCATTTATGCGCTCGGGCAGGTCATCGGAAAAAGAACATCCCCGCGCAAGGGCTTTCCGGCGCTCCTCTGGATATGGGCGCTCGGGATGTGCCTGGGCGCGATCCAGACCCTTCCCGTCTTCGAGCTGGCCCGCTACAACCACCGGCAGGGGGCGCTCACCTATGAGGCTGTCGCCGCCAACGCCATGCCTCTGCCCCAGATGCTGACCCTTCTCATCCCCAAACTCCTGGGCACATCCGCCGATTATGCCTCCACGCCCTATTCCGGGAAACTCGCCTACCCGGAGATGTGCTTCTATTTCGGCGTCATTCCCCTGGCCCTGGCCCTGGCCGCCGTCGCCCTCCGCCGGGATGCCGTCACCCGGTCCCTCGCGGCGGTCGCCCTCCTGGCTGTCCTGGTGGGCACGGCCACGCCTGTCCTCAAGCTCTTCTATCTTGTCGTGCCCGGTTTCAAGCAGATGCCCTCTCCGGCCCGCATGATGGTTCTCCTCACCTTCTCCGGCAGCATCCTGGCCGCTCTCGGCTGGGACGCCCTTATAGAGGCCGCCCGGAACCGCGCCCCGGCTGCGCCGCTTCGCCTCCGCATCCTGGCAGGCGTCTGGCTGGCGGTTCCCCTGCTGGCCCTGGTCGCTTCCTTGCTGGCTTATCCGCAGTATTTGTTCGGCAACGATTCCGTGGGGACGGCCTGGGCAGGCTATCAGGCCCAAAACTTCGCCGTTTTCCTGGTCATGGCCCTCTGCGCCGCCGCACTCTTCTTCCGGGCCGCGCAGGGCCGCTTCCCCGCTTCCGGAGCGCATGCCGCCGCGCTGGGACTGATCCTCCTCGACCTTTTCCGCTTCGGGATGGGATTCAACCCCTCCGGAGACCCGAAAATGCTCTTTTTCCCGGCCCGCAGCCTGGAAGATCTGCGTCGGGATTCGGAACCGGGCCGGACTCTGGCCCTGATGGGGAGCGGGCCGCTCGACCAGATGACCCCCAATGCCAACATGGTTCCGCAAATCGAGGATGTCCAGGGCGGCGAATCGCTCTATCCCAGGCGCGTCAAGGAGTTCATGCAGTTTCTGGAGGACCAGGGCAGGCCCGGAGCCGGCACCCGCTTCTGGAATGCGGTCCATATCACCAATATCGCTTCGCCCCTCCTCCCGATGCTCAATGTCCGCCATATCCTCACCTCGCGCCTGCTGGACGCGCCGCAGGCGGAGATGGTCGCTCGGCCCGATATCTACCTCTACCGCCTGAAAAACGCCTTTCCCCGCGCCTGGATCGCACCCGAGGCGATCTGGATTCCCGAACGCCTGCAAATCCTGTCCCACCTGAACCGCCCTGGCTTCGATCCCCGCAAGACAGTCGTTCTCCAGGGCGAAGGGCCCTCCCGGACGGGCGGCCCCGGAACGGCCCGCGTTCTCCGGCGCACGCCCAACCGCGCCGTTCTCCAGGCCGACGCCCCCCGGGGCGGCTGGCTCGTGCTGGCCGATACCTGCGCCCCCGGATGGCAGGCCGATCTGGACGGGCAGCCCGTTCCCATCCACCCGGCCAACTATATGCTCCGGGCCGTATGGCTCCCCCCCGGCTCGCACCGCGTCACCTTCGCCTATGCCCCCACCTCCTTTCGCCTGGGAGCTTATCTGAGCCTCCTGGCGCTGGCAGGGCTGGCGAGCGCAGCCGGCCTGAGGCTGTCTCTCAAGAAATCGCGGCCTGTGGAGGATACACCCGGTTTTTCGGTGAAATAGGAAGCAGTCGTTCCGAAACAGATTCAGGGGGAAGCCTTCATGAGCGACGACAGGGTTCGATTTGCGGTGATCGGGTGCGGGGGAATCGCCCGGATGCATGTGGAACTGCTGAAAGCCAACCCTCGCGCCGAGGTGCTGTGGGCCGTTGACAAGAACGGCGCGGTGGCGTCGGCGTTCGCCCGGGAGATGGGCATTCCCTATATCTCCAATCTTTCGTTTTTAGCTCTGAACAAACGAGAAACCGATGCCGTCTTAGTCGCCACGGAAACCGAGGATCACTTCAGGGCGGTGACCGGGGCCTTGCGGGCGCATAAACATGTTTTTGTGGATGAGCCGATGGCGGCCACCATCTACGACGCGGAGCAGATGGTTCGCATCGCCGACGAGATGGATAGAATACTGATGGTCGACCAGCATTACCGGTGGGATCCGGTCATGGTGTTGGCGAAGGAATACCTGATGGGGGCCAGCCTGGGCAAGCTCCTCTATGCCCGCAGCGCATGCGAGATGTGGATGCCCCTGAGCGGACGCCGGGCCGAGGCCGAGCAGTGCGTTATGCTCGAAATGGGGGTGCATATCCTTGATCTGCTGCGCTGGCTGACCGGGCGCAACATCGAGGAAGTGACTGCCTACGCCCGGCGCATCAATGCGGAGGTGGCCGGGGACACCGTGGCCCAGGCCCTCCTGCTGCTGGAAGGCGATGTTCCCGCCGTTCTCACGGTCAGTTGGGCCAGCCGGGGAAAGCATACCCCGCCCCACGGCGTTCACCACCTGGTTTTTGAGGAGGGATCGGTCACGGTCGGGGAGGATGTGGAGGTTTCATTCCGGGATCCCGGGCGCGCCGGCGATGTGCCGCCCCATCCGCCCTTCCACCTGGACATGCACTCCCTCATGGCCTCCGGGATGGCCGGAGCGCAGAACCACTTCATCGACTGCATCCTGGACGGCTGCCCGCCCGTCACCTGCGGCGCGAACAACATCAACACCATCCGGGCCGTCTACGCCGCCTACCACTCCAGCCAGGAAGGGCGGATGGTGAAGGTTTGATAGTCACCCTCCTCTACGGCAGCCCCACCTCCGGCAGGTAGTCGTATAAGGGCGTTCCGGGCTGCTGCTCTCCCTCCAGAACCGGGGGAACGGGCTGCGTCAGAACGCCGTAGGCGTCCGGGCGGCGCTTCCGGAGGATGGTGCCGCGGTGTTCGTATCCCGGCCAGAACATCCCCACGCCGCGCGGCTCCCCGACCGCCACATCCGCCACCGCCAGCGCCGGAGCTTCACGACCGATCTTCGCCGCAACCGCGCCGGAGTGGGTGATAACGCAACTGCATCCCGGCGTCTTCCCGAAGTTGGCGTAGACAAGGGGGCGCATGGTGTCCACCGCCCGGGTCCTGAGGCGGGCCTCGCCCATGCTTTCCTCCTCATCGGGGAAATTGTATCCGACCGTGGGGTGGAGGAGGATTTCCGCGCCGTTCAGGGCCAGACAGGCCGCCGATTCGGGAAAATCGATATCGTAGCAGATCATAAACCCCACCCTGCCGGCCCGGCACTCGAACACGGCAAAGGACTTCCCGGCTTCGGCGAAACCGGCTTCCGTCACCGTTTCCGGCTCCACGACCGCCGGACAGGGCAGGTGTACCTTGTCGTAGACGCCGGCCACCGCGCCCGTTTCGTCGGTCAGGATGCCGGAGTTATAGATCCGCTCCTCGTCCGTGCGGTAGAGGCAGGAGGCGACCGCCATCCCGTATTTGCGGGCGGCGGCCCCAGCCCGCTCCAGGTATTCCGGAACGCACCAGGCGCAGATTTCCTTCATCAACTCCCTGGCGCTCGGGCGGAGAAGGCTTTCGACCGGCAGGGTCATCTCCGGCAGCAGCACAAGATCCACCCCTCGCTCTCCGGCCCCTTCCAGCAGGCCGCCTATCTCCTCGATAGTGCGCTTGACGATCAGCCGGTGGAGCGCCGGGTCATAATCCCCGGACGGATCGAGCCGCCTGGTCCACTCCCGAAACGCCTCCGGCCCGGCCTCCGCCCACCGCTGAACCCGGGTCCCGGTATTCTCCAACTGCAACGCCGCCAGGCGACGCATCGGCATAGCTGTGCCTCCTTGTGTTATAGATAACCCAAGTTGCTACCTACCCGAATTGAGGGGGGGTAGGGGCGCGATGCATCGCGTCCCATAGCGATCCAGATCAGGGGAAACATCCTCCGCTCCTGGGGGAGGGGTGACCTCTCTCCCCTGGGAGGGGTGACCTCTCTCCCCTAACCCCTCTCCCCGAAACGGGGAGAGGGGGATAGAGTGTGTGGTCATTTCCGGCACCATCCACTCCCCCTGCCCGTTTCGG
>JADLDR010000156.1 GCA_020846535.1 Armatimonadota bacterium
GGGCCAGCCTCTCCCAGATCGCCCGGGTCAGGTTTTCGGAGGTGGGATTGATATGCGAAAATTCCGGGCAGTCGAGATTGAGATTTTTGTGGTCGTAGCGTTCCAGGACTTCCTCTTCCACGATCCTATCCAGGTCGGGGAGATTGCCGATCATACCGGTGCGGGCGTCCACCTCCCCGGCCCAGGTAATCTCCAGACCGTAGTTGTGGCCGTGGCCGTTGGGGTTGTTACATTTGCCGAAAACGGCCCGGTTCTCCTCGTCGCTCAACCGATGGGAGTGGAGGCGGTGCGAGGCAGCGAAATCGTAGATGCGCGTCAGAAAGACCACAGGCTTCTCCTTTACGGCAACGCATTCCGCATAAAGATTCGAGTTCTCCCACAGAACGACCCGGCTGAGCCCTGCCCCGCCGACGCCGGGCACAAGGGCGTTCCAGATATAAAGGGATAAATTCTCCAGGGTGGGGATTCGGCGCTCGAAGGCGGGATGCTCCTTATCGATAAATTTATGGTCGAAGGCGGAGACCACCTCCTCTTTCAGCCGTCTGTCCAGTTCCTTGATATTGATGACCATGCCGGTGCGCGGATCGATATCCCCGCGGAGGGTCACCTCGCAGGTATAGTTGTGCCCGTGCCCGAACGGGTTGGCGCAGGGGCCGAAGAGCCTGCGGTTCTCCTCATCGGAGAGGTCGCGCAGGCGATAAGAATGGGCGGAGAAGAATTCCACACGCCGCGTCAGATACATCACTGCCTCCGGTAAGGTTGAGCGAGGGCCGCCGGAGGGGCTGCCTTCCCGCTTCGGAGCGCCAGGGCCGCAAGGGTGAGGAGATAGGGCAGGGCCAGGAAAAACTGGTAGGGAACCGCCAGCCCCCGGGCCTGAAACTGGAACTGAAGGCCGCTCGCCAGCCCGAACAGCAGGGCCGCCCCCAGCGCCCCCCAGGGCCGCCACAGCCCGAAGATCACCACCGCGAGGGCGATGAACCCGCGCCCGGCGGACATATTTTCCACAAAGGTATTGGAATGGCCCAGCGACAGGAACGCGCCCCCCACCCCGGCCAGCGCCCCGCAGAGGAGACATCCGAGCCAGCGCACCCGGTTCACAGCGATCCCGGCGCTGTCCGCCGCTTCAGGGAATTCGCCGCAGGCTCGCCAGCGCAGTCCCGGTCGCGTCCTGAAAAGAAAAAGGTGGAGAGCCGGGACCGCTACCAAGCCCAGGTAGACCAGGATATTCTGCTCGAAAAGCCCGGGGCCGACCCAAGGCAGCGATTTCAGGACCGGGACGGGCAGGGGCGAGAAGGTCGCCACTGTCACCGCAGAGCCGGTGGCCCCGAAGAGTCCTCGATAGAATACCCCTGTTATCCCTAACGCCAGAATATTGATGGCGGTTCCACTGACCACCTGGTCGGCCCCTAGCCGGACGGCGAAGAAGCCCAGGAGCGCCCCGCCCGCCGTCCCTCCACAGGCCGCCAGGAGCAGCCCAACCCACGGGCTGTGGGCGTAATACGATCCCGCCATCCCCAGAAAGGCCCCGGCCAGCATCATTCCCTCCAGGCCGACATTGATCACCCCGGCCCGTTCGGCCAGTATCTCCCCCAGGGCTGCAAAGAGGAGCGGGGTCGCCATGGCGATCCCGACCTTGAGCAGGGATTCCAAAGGTTCCATCGAACTACTCCTGCCTCGTACCGAGGCTGAAGCGCAGGTAGCCGACCAGGGCGGCAACAGTGGCCCCCTGGATGACATAGACCAGCACCGAGGAGACGCCAGCGGCCCGCTCCATCTGGTTGGAGCCTGCGGCCAGCGCCCCGAAAAACAGAGCGGAAAAGACCGTCCGCACCGGATGCAGGCCCCCCAGAAGCGCCACGGCGATGGCCGTATAGCCATAGCCGGGCGAAAAGCTCTCGAACAGTTGGTGGGTGATGCCGGTCAACTCGACGGCCCCGGCCAGCCCGGAAAGCCCTCCGCTGAGGAGCATGGTCAGCAGCACAATCCGGGAAACCCGTATACCGGCGGCCCCGGCCCCTTCCGCATTCGACCCAACGGCCCTGATCTGGAATCCGGCTGCGGTCTTGAAGAGAAAGACCGACATGCAGGCCGCCACGGCCAGGGCGATAGGCACGCCCCAGTGCAGGTTCGTGCCGGACACAAGAAGCGGCAGCTCCGCTCCGAGGGCGATAGGGTCGGTCTGAGGGTAGGCTTTTTTGGCCTCCTGGAGCGGCCCCTGCACGGCGAAGCTGACGATCTGGAGGGCGATGAAGTTCAGCATAATGGTGCTGATGACCTCCTGCACCCCGCGCCACAGCCTCAGGGCCGCCACCACCCCGCCCCACAGCGCCCCGAAGAGGACGCCGGAAAGGAGCGTGAGGGGTAGCAGGAGCGGCGGGGGCAGGGCCCGGCCCGCCACGCCCACCCAGGCCGCCGCCAAAGCGCCCATCAGGAACTGCCCTTCCGCCCCGATATTCCATATCCGGCAGCGAAAGGCCACTCCCACGCTCAGCCCGGTCAGCAGCAGAGGGCACATCTTGGCAAAGGTGTTGGTCGCGCTGTATAGGCTTCCGAACGACCCTTCCGCCAGGGCCGAGAGCGCCTTCACCGGGCTGGCTCCGGTTAGCAGGATGATCACCGCCACCCCTGCCAGGCCTGCGACGGCGGTGAGAACAGGACGCAGGATGCCCGCAGACAAGCCTTTCTGCGATAGGGCCGCGCTTTTCATGGAGCCTCCCTGCCTCCTATCATCAGGCCGATGCGATCCCTGGGGATATCCGGGGGGACGATGCCCATCAGTCGGCCCGCATACATCACCCCTACCCGGTCGCTCAGGGCCAGCACTTCATCCAGTTCGGTGGAGATCAGGAGGACGGCGGTTCCGGCCTCCCGCGCCTCCAGCATCTTCCGGTGAACATATTCCGTGGCCCCGATATCCAGCCCGCGGGTGGGGTTGACGGCGACCAGCAGATCGGGCCGCCGCCGCAGCGCGCGGGCGATCACGATCTTCTGCTGGTTCCCGCCGGACAGGGATGCGGCGGCAATATCGAGGCCCGGGGTTCGAATGTCGAACTCCTCCACCAGGGAGGCCGCCAGGCGGCGCAGGGAGGAAATGTTGAGGAACGGCCCGCAGCGGTAGTCTCGCTCGCGGTGCGCTTCGAGAACCAGGTTGTCGGCCACGGTCATCCCCAGGACCAGCCCGGTGCGCTGCCGGTCTTGAGGGATGCAAGCGATCCCCGCCTGCGGCAGCCGGTCCGGGGTGAGGTGGCGCACCGGAACGCCCTTCAGGGCGATCTCCCCGCCGGTGGGTCGGGCCAGCCCGCTCAGGGCTTCCGCCAGTTCGGGCTGGCCGTTTCCGTCCACTCCGGCAATCCCGAAGATTTCCCCCTGGCGCACCTCCAGAGAGACGCCTTTCAGGGCGGGGTTGTTTTGCCGGTCGGCGGAGGTCAGGTTGCGAACAGAGAGGACGGCGGGCCGGCTGTCGCTTTCCGGGCGCGGGGCATGGGAAGACTCTTCTTCCGACGAACGACTGCCGACCATCATCTCGGCCAGACCCGCAGGGGAGGTTTGCGCTGTTGGCACCGTTCCGATCTTGCGACCGCGCCGCAGGACGGTCACCCGGTCGCAGATCGCCATGACCTCATTCAATTTGTGGCTGATGAAGATGAGGGAGCGGCCCTCGCCGCGGAGCCTGCGGAAGACCTCGAAGAGTTCCTCGATCTCCTGGGGGGCCAGCACGGCGGTCGGCTCGTCGAAGATGAGGAGCCGGGCATCGGTTTGAAGCGCCTTCAGAATCTCCACCCGCTGCTGCGCGCCCACCGGCAGGTGTATGACAGGCGCATCGGGATCGACCTCCCAGTCCAGGCGGCGGGCCAGACGGCTCACATTTTCCCGCATCTCAGCCCTGTTGAGCCAGCCGCGGGCGCTTCCGGAAGCGGCCAGGGCGATGTTTTCCGCCACCGTGAAGACCGGGACCAGCATGAAGTGCTGGTGAACCATACCGATCCCCAGGCGGGCCGCATCCTGCGGGGAGTGGATCGCCACCGGCTGGCCGTCCAGGCAGACTACGCCCGAGCCGGGGCGGTAGAGGCCGGAGAGGATGTGCATCAGGGTACTCTTCCCGGCCCCGTTTTCGCCCAGCAGGGCGTGTACCTCTCCGGCCCTCACCTCGAAATCCACACCGTCCAGGGCTGTCACCGCGCCGAACCGCTTGGTGACAGCCTCCATTCGCAGCATCGAAGCATCCGATTGGCGTAGGGAAGAGGACATCTCAGAGGAAGGAACTTTTGACTTGAAGCTTGCCTGAGAGCATATCGGCCTTCGCCTTGTCGATTTTTCGCTTCACCTCGGCGGGAATCTTGCCCTCCAGCCTGGGGTTGTAGACCAGGGAGATGATCCCGTCTTTCATATTCAATATCTGGCTTCCGGGCTTGAATTCCCCTCCATGCACCCGCCGGGCGACGGTCACGAAGGCTTTCGGGATATCGATAATGCCGCTTGCCAGGACGAAATCGGGGCCGAGATCATTCTGGTTCTTGTTGGTGCCGAAGGCGTAGACCCCCGGGTGAGCCTTCACCGCGTCGAACACGCCGGTGACGCCTTCGTTCGCGTTGTGGATGATGAAATCGCACCCCTGCTCGATCAGGGCGTTCGTCTGCTCCTTGGCTTTGACCACATCCTTGAAATCGCCGGTGTAGGCCACCTTCGCCTGGAAGTCGGGCCTGACCGCTTTGGCTCCTGCGGCAAAGGCGTTGAAGGTGCTTTCGATGGAGGGAATCTTCATCCCGCCCACCAGCCCCGCTTTGCCGGTCTTGGACATCAGGGCGGCCATCATCCCCATCAGGTAGGTAGCCTCCTCCAGCTTGAAGACCATGGGGGAGACGTTTTCCTTGACGGTGTTGCCGGAGGTGGTGATAAAGATGGTTTCAGGGAAATCTTTGGAGGCTTTGGCCGCTGGTTCCTGATATTCGAAGCCGTGCCCGAAGACCAGGTTGTACCCCTGGGAGGCGAAATCGCGAAACCCTTCCGCAATATCCGCCGGGCTTTTGGTCTCCTGGTGGGCGATTTCCGCTCCCAGTTCCCTCTGAATGTTCTGAAGCCCCTCGTATGCGCTGGCGTTCCAGCCCGCGTCACTCACCGGGCCGGGCGTCAGCAGGGCAACCTTGAAGGGGGATCCTGACCGGGCCTCAGGCGGATTCCGGTTGACCGCAGGCGCTAGCTCTTCACTTGCCTGCGGCTTGCTGCATCCGGCCAGCCAGACCGCGCCGACCCACCACACCAGGCATAACGATGCGATTTTCGACATGAAATGTCTCTCCTTGAACGCAAAAAGCCCCTTTCAGATCGCCTGCTTCGCTACAGGCAAGGGGCCTCTTTGTCTGACAGATCATTACAGGCAGGGCCGACACCCCGTTCTCACAGCGGGCGAAATTCGAACAGCCGCATCTCCCCGGCTGCAAGGCGGCCGGCCCGACCGCGCCATATCCCTTCTATGGAAGCAGCCGTTTCGACGACGCTTCCGTCCTCGTCAAAAACACTCACCCGATACTGTCCCTTATCCGACTTGAGCCAGGGCCGCAGGTCGGCGGAGAAGCGCACCAGGCCTGCGGGGCCGGTATTCACCAGAATCATCAGCGCCCGGTCCGGCAGAACGTAGGCGCTTACATGCGCCCGACACGGCTCCGACAGGAGGCATTCCCCGATCAGCGTGCCCTCGGTAAAAAAGGGCAGGAAACGCTTGCGAAGAGCCGCGCACTGCTTCAGCGCCTTGCTGAAGGCAGGATGGCTCGCAATGGAATCCGATCCGTTCGCTGACTCCGGCTTGCGCGGCATGATGCACAGGTAGAGGTTGTCGGAAAACGCTTTCTTCACAGCCAGAGGCGATGAGTCGATACAGTAGTTGAGCCGGGGAGCAGGATATACGCTGGTGAGCGGGCGATAGTCTTTCCCCTCGTAAGGCCCCCAATTCCAGGTATAGTCTAGATAGCTGGCGTCGATCTCCCAGTTCCGCAGTTCCTCGCCCGAGAACGTAGATTCCGGGTCGCGCTGCTTGGCATAGGCGCGAACCTGCGAGGTCAAGGAATTGATATTGGGCGGCGGGGCGTCCAGGGAAAGATACTGGTCGAAGCACACCGACGGCACACCTATATCTATCAGGTGCTTACAGCCTTCCAGCACGTCATCCACCCATTTCTGGCCCAGTGGCCCGGCCTGAACCGATGCGAACTGGCTTGCGTAGCCGCTGTTCGTACGAGGAATAAGCTCCGAATGGTAGGTCCAGGCACCATCGCTGGTCACCTTCAAATCGTAGCGGCCTGCGGACTCAGGCCCGACCAGAAGCACTCCGACAAAGGGGACGACGTTCACCCCGACCTGGCGACAGGCAGCCACGGCTTCGGCCAGGTCCTGCTCGGTGCCGATGAACGGGTACGGTCTAGGATAAGGTCGCTGTAGCTCGTCGCGGAAGCCCCAGAACACCATTTCCTCCAACCCATGCTCTTTCGCTTCCTTCGCGAGTCCGGGCAGGTCAGAGAACCGGTATATCGGGTCCTGAGGGTCGTTGGGCTGATACTGCGACATCCATACTGTCCGGAACCCCAAGCCTTCCCGCACATGTTTGGGAACGGGCCACTCGCGCTTGAAATGCTGCTGCGCCCAGGCGCGATACGGTTCGATCCCTTTCGCCCAACCGCCTGTATGCGGCGTCAGCCAGAACTCCCCGCTTTGCCAGCTCTCTCCCGGCTTAATCGTGACCGCATGAAGCATCATGAGGCGAAGCTTCTGCTCGACCTCGGAAAGCTGGAGCATTACCGGAAGCTCGGGATCCCAGCCCCACCGCCTGGGAAAGAGGCTGATCCCACCCTTCAGCCCGCCGAAATCCATCCAGCGAACAACCATATCGCTGAGGTGGCGGCCGCCGGATGTATATTGAACCGAACAAGACGCAGCAGGCTGCACATAATGATACACTCGCGTCTCCTCCGTCGGCGCGAGATCAAGGAACGGCTTCATGCCGAACGCGGAAGTGCGAAAAGTGGTGTCTCCGACCCCTGCGAACGGCAATAAGCCCCCGAGGTCAGGAAACAGCACCTGCCTGATCGGGTTTTGGGAGCGGTTCTCGATGGCGCACGCCATAATGACAGACTTCCCATCCGGCGCGGCTTTCAAAGTCACTGTAGCGGCAACATCGCCTTCAATTTTCGGCCAGCCCCGGCTCATACCGAGGTGGTTCCAGCGGATCGAGACAGCCTCTTGGGTGACCTCGATCCTGGCGTTATGCGAGAATCGGGAGGCAAGGCGCAGTGGTTCGAATTCCCGGATCGGATAGGCGAGATCCAGGATGGTCGCCCGGTCTGTACTGGCATCGAGCATATTCACACCGGCAAAGCGCAGGCGCAGAATGCTGCCGGTATCTGCGTCGAACGTGAGTGAGAGGCCGTTCAGGGTGGCTTCGATGGTCTTGGTCGTAGGGTTCATGTTCGTGCGGCACAGGGCTGATGAGAGTAAGAGGCATACAAGGAGGGCGACCATGAGAGGTCGCAGCACAGGCATTGTGTTGCAGGGCATAACGGTCTCCTATGGATGTATTGGTTCATTGTGAGCATGACAGTCTCCTTTGGATATACTGGTTCAGCGTATAACGGGATGCCAGGACATGATCCAGCCGCTACTGCAAACTGGAGCGGAGTTCGTTAGCGCCACCCACTCACCTCAAACGCCTGGCCGTCTTTGCACGAAGGTAGATGCTCCAGTACCACAGACAAAGCTCCTTTTCCGAACCTATCTCTCATTATAGGGTCAATTAGGGCGTTTGTCAAACAAAACGCCCGCCAATTACCCTCTTGACAATATCCGTTCCGTTACGCTATAATCATAGCGTCCTGGTATTGGGGAGTCGTCTAACGGCAGGACATCGCCCTTTGGAGGCGAGTATTGAGGTTCGAATCCTCACTCCCCAGCCATCATGGCAGAAGAGACGATGCACCGCCTGCATGCTCTTGCAATCCTCGATCCTCCAAGGAGTCCCCGATGAGCGATCTTGTAGCCCTGGTGCTGGCAGCGGGGAAGGGAACGCGGATGAAGTCCAAGATCCCGAAAGCCCTCCACCCTCTGGGCGGCAAGCCCCTCGCCCGCCACCCGATTGATATCTGCAAGCGCCTTGTCGTCGAGCGCGTCCTGGTCGTCATCGGCCACGGCCTGGAGCAAGTTCGCGCCGCGCTCGGCGAAGATGTGGAATATGTCATCCAGCCCGAACTGCTCGGCACGGGCCACGCCGTCCTCCAGGCCGAAGCCGCCCTGAGCGGCTTCGGCGGGGATGTGCTGATCCTTCCCGGGGACGCCCCGCTCATCACGCAGGAGATCCTGCGCGACCTTATCGAGCGCCACCGCGATACCGGGGCCGCCGCAACCGTCCTGACCGCCGAGGTGGACAACCCGCGTTCCTATGGGCGCATCCTGCGCGGGGAGGGAGGCGGGGTGGCCGGCATTGTGGAGACGAAAGACGCCACCCCGGAACAAAGAGAGATCCGAGAGGTCAATTCCTCTGTCTACTGCTTCAAAGCCCCGCTTCTCTACGACGCCCTCTCCCGCGTGCAACCCGATAACGCGCAGAAAGAGTATTACCTGACCGATGCCGTCGCGCTCCTGGTGGAAGGCGGCCTGCGGGTGGAAGCTTTCGTCTCGCCCGAACCGGAGGTGGTGGAAGGGGTCAACAACCGGGTGGAGCTGGCCGCGATGGGAGCCGTCCTGCGGCAGAGGAAGTGCCAGGAGCTGATGCTCTCCGGGGTGACCGTCATCGATCCGGGCACCGCCTACATCGACAGCGATGTGACGGTCGGCCCGGACACCGTGATCCACCCGATGACGATCCTGGAAGGGGATACGGCCATCGGGGAGGATTGCGAGATCGGCCCCTATACCCGGCTGATCGGGGTGAAGGTCGGAAACGGGACGTCCGTTCTGGCGTCCCAGGCAAGGGACAGCGTGATCGGCGGCGGCGTGCGGATCGGCCCCTATGCCCACCTGCGCCCCGACTGCGCCGTCAGCGACCATGCCAAGATCGGGGATTTCGTGGAGCTGAAAAAGGCCCAGGTGGGGGAGCGGGCCTCGATAGCCCACCTGGCCTACATGGGCGATGCGGTGATCGGAAGCCACGCCAATATCGGCGCGGGGGCCATCACCTGCAACTACAATGGCCGCGCCAAGCATGTGACCGTGATCGAGGACAATGCTTTTATCGGATCGAATGCGATCCTGGTCGCCCCGGTGCGGGTGGGATCGGGGGCCTATGTGGCCGCAGGCTCGGTGATTACCGAGGATGTGCCCGCTGACGCCCTGGGGATCGCCCGGAGCCGCCAGACCAACAAAGAAGAATGGGCCAGACGAAGACGGGAGGAACGATGACACCGACCATCAACGGAGCGTACCGGATCTTCTGCGGAAACGCCAACCCGAAGCTCGCGGAATCCATCGCCGCCGAACTGGGAACCGACCTGGGCGATATGCAGGTCACCCATTTCTCGGACGGTGAGGTTCAGGTCAAGATCAATGAAAGCGTGCGCGGGCTGGATATCTTCGTGGTGCAGCCCTGCTGCGCTCCGGTCAATGAGCGGATCATGGAGCTGCTGGTTATTATCGATGCCTTCCGGCGGGCCTCCGCCCGGCGCATCACGGTCGTCCTGCCCTATTACCCTTACGCCCGGCAGGACAAGAAATACAAGCCCCGCGAGCCGATCACCGCCCGCCTCATCGCCGACCTGATCACCGTCGCCGGGGCCAGCCGCATCCTGACCATCGACCTCCATGCAGGGCAGATCGAGGGCTATTTCAATCTGCCGGTCGATCATCTCCGCGCCCGGCCCATCATCGCCGAGTACCTGCGGAGCCGGGGCCTGGTCGATAAGAAGATCGTGGTCGTCTCACCCGATGTGGGCGGCGTGACCCGCGCCCGGTCGCTTGCGGAAGACTTGGGTTCCCCGATAGCCATTATCGCCAAGCGCCGCCCGGAGCCGAACCGCTCCGAGGTGATGGAAGTCATCGGAGATGTCAAGGGCCGGATCGCTGTCATGATCGATGACATGATCGATACAGGGGGATCGCTAGTTCAGGGGGCCGCCGCCATCGCCGAGATGGGGGCCACCGAGGTTTACGCCTGCTGCACTCACCCGATTCTCTCCGGCAACGCTCTGGACCGCCTGAACCGTTCGGTCTTGAAGGAACTGGTCGTCACGGACTCGCTGCCGCTTCCTCCGGGGGCCGAATCGCTGAAGGTGATGGTCCTGTCCATCGCCCCGCTCTTTGCCGACGCCATCCGCCGCATCCATGCCGACCGTTCGGTCAGCGAGCTTTTCGAGGGCCGGGGATAGCGGGACAAGGCTGCCGGAACCGCTTTTTTTCCATTCTATTGGACAGGATACGCGGGATAAGGGTATTATATAAAGGATGCCCTTTTCTGTGTATCCTGTCCGTTTTGTCAAGGAGTCTAAGCGAGGTGAAGGTAGGAATCGTCAATCTCGGCTGCCCGAAGAATCTGGTGGACGCCGAGGAAATGCTGGGGGCCATGGCGCAGTCCGGCTACGAGCTGTGCGCCGATGTGGAAGAGGCGGACGCCATTATCGTCAACACCTGCGGTTTTATCCGGGACGCTCAGGAGGAGTCCGTGGAGGCCATCCGGAAGGTGGCGCGGGCGAAGCGACAGGGACGGTGCAAGGCGGTGGTGGTCAGCGGCTGCCTCGCCCAGCGGTATCCGGAGCAGATCAAAGCCCGGATTCCGCAGATCGATGCGGTGGTGGGGATCGGGCAGCATCAGAATATCGTCGAGGTGCTGGACCGGGTGACCGCCCGGGAGCAGGTTACCCTGGTCACGGAGCCCCGCTTTTTTTACAACCAGAGCCTGCCCCGGCTGCGGGCGACCCCACCCTGGACGGCCTACCTGAAGATCGCCGAAGGGTGCGACAATCCCTGCGCCTTCTGCGCCATCCCTCTGATGCGCGGCAAGTTCACCAGCAGGCCGATGGAGCATCTGGTCGAGGAGGCCCGAGCGATGGCCGCAGAGGGCGTCCGGGAGATCAACCTGATCGCCCAGGACCCGACCCGCTATGGCGACGATCTCTACGGCGAGGAGCGGTTCTGTGATCTTCTGAAAGCCCTGGCCGCTATCGAGGATTTGCGCTGGATTCGCCTGCTCTACCTTTACCCGTCCCGCGTGGGCCGCGACCTTGTGGAGATGATCGCCCGCGAGCCGAAAATCTGCAAATATGTGGATATCCCGATGCAGCATGCCGACCCGCGCATTCTGCGCCTGATGAAGCGCGGCGGTCGGCGCGAGCAGTATCTGGAGATGATCGGGCGGCTGAGGGCGCTCTGCCCGGATATCGCCATCAGGAGCGCCTTTATTGTCGGCTTTCCCGGCGAAAAGGAGGAACACTTCGAGTCCCTGCTGGATTTCATCCAGGAGGCCCGGCTGGACCGGGTGGGCGTTTTCCGCTACTCGGCGGAAGAAGGCACCCCTTCTGCCGAGTATGAGGGCCAGGTCAAGCCCGCTGTGGCGGCCCGGCGCTACGACCGCCTGATGCGCCTCCAGCAAAAGGTTTCTCTGGAGAAAAACCGGGCCTGGGTCGGGCGCGAGATAGATGTTCTGATCGAAAGCGCCGCCCCTGACGATTCGACCGCCCGCGCAGGCCGCAGCTTCCGCGACGCTCCCGACATCGACGGCCTGGTCTATGTCCGCCGCTGCGCCGCTCGCTCCGGCGAATTCGTCCGCGCCCGCATCGTGGAAGCGTCGGAATATGACTTGATCGCAGAAGGGTCGGACCCGCCGGGAAGCGCATAGGCGTGGCCTCCGGCTGCACAAGATCGATGTTGCAAACAATCGAATTCATATAGCAAAGATGATTCCGTCACTATCGCGCCGGGGCCGTGAAACGGGTTGCCCCAGGAGGATTGAAGAGAGTATGTTGGAAGCGATGGACGCCACCGAAAACGTGGCAAGGCTTTACGCAGAGGATGCGGCCTTCGATGTTTTGACGCAGGACCGGGAGCCCCGGACGGCGGCGGAGATTGCCGAAAAGCTGGGGCAGCCGGTCGAGAGCATGACCAATTTCTTTCGCCACGTTATGACCGATTCGAGCCGCTTTATCGTGGTTCCGGGCAGGCGGTGGGATCTGGCGATCCGCTACGCCGATTCCCGGCATTCGACGGAACGCCTGGTGAACGACGCCCTGAAAGCCTACGGACGGCCCATGCCCCTGGAAGCCCTGGCGTTCGAGATATCGACCGTGATGCGGCGTCCGGCCAGCGTCTGCCATGATCTGCTGGACAGGTTCCTGCACGGCAAGTCGAGCTTTTTTTTCATGCCGCACAAGCATGTGGGCCGGGGCGACTGTATCCTGGACCTGGCCTTCCCGACCGAAGACGATATCATCTACGAGAACTTTCTGGACAAGGACCCCGATGTCCCCACGGTTCGCGCCCTGGCCGCATCGGCTCCCTGGGATAGATCCCCCCTGGAGGCGGTCGAGGCCGTTCTGAAGGAGGCCGGGCGACCGGTCTCCCGGCGGGCCATCCTGTTCGCCGCCCGGCTGCATCTCGGTCGCCGGTTCCAGCAGGCTCAATTCCTCTGGGAGCTATCGCGGTGGGACAGAGCGCGGTTCCTGTCCGACGGGACCATCCTCCACACCAGCCTGCTAGCCGGTTACGAGGCGAAATGGCCGGAGATGGCCTCCACCATGGAGGAAATCCTCGAAGAATCGATCATCATCGAGGAGCCGGTCATCGAGGAAGAGGAGATCCCTGTCGAGGAGCCGGTAGAGGCGGAAGCGGCCCCGGTGGAGACTGCGCCGGTCGAAGAGATTCTTCCTGTCGTAACGCCCGAAGAGATCGTCATCCCCGAAGAGGCAATCATCACTCCCGAAGCGGCGCATACCCCTGAAGAGATCGTCACGCCGGAAGAGGTGGTTACGCCGGAGGCCGCTCCCGAGAAAGAGGAAATCGTCCTTCCCGAGCCGGTAGCGGCCCGGGAAGAGGAGGGAATCTCCATCGAGGAGGTGTTCGAGGAAGAGGTTCCCGAAGAGGAGATCCCCGTTCCCGAGCCTGCCCGCGCGCCGGAGCCGGTGGCGGCAGGCTTCTCCATCCGGGTCACGGGGAAGCACCTCAATCAGATGTACGAAATGGCCGTCCGGAACAACGGAACCTTCCTGGTCCGCGAGGCGCTGGAGGTACTCTTCGATATCCAGCCCAACGACCCGCATTTCCTGCAAGGGGCCTACCTCCTGAACGAAGCCCTCCAGGGCGATCCCCGCGTCCTCCGCACGGGCGCGGAAACCTGGCGGCTGACCGATACCGTGCCTCTGGATACTCTGGAAATCCCCGAAGCCCTCGCGTTCCCGGAATATACCTTCGAGACCCCGGACGGGGAGCCGCTGGACCGGGAACTGGAGGACGATGGGCTGGAGGAATCGCTCCGGGCCGAAATCCGGAACCCTCTGGCGCAGGATGTGGGCGACTGCGATCCCCTCTCCTGGCCCTCCGAGGGGCCGGAGTCGGTGCGGTGCGCGGTCACCTACCGCCACCGGGAGAACGGGACCCTCCCGCTCTGCCAGATCGACAGCCGTATCTTCCCCGAGGATGTCAGCCTGATCGAAGCGGCCTGCACTGACGACCAGCAGGTGAATGTCACCCTCTGGATCAACCGGGCAACCAAGCTCGTACACGGGATGGACGAATGGTATTTTCTGCGCGAGATGCCGCCCTCCGGAGCAGTCTTCACCATCGAGCGCACCTCCCAACCCGACCAGTACCGCCTGCGCTACGACGGCGAAACGGAGCCACTCCTCCATATCGATGAGGGCAGGCTGGCGGAGCTGCTGGCGCTCCGGCAGGAGGCGGAGGAGTCCGGTGAGATATCCACTTTTGACCTGGTCGGGCGCATCCTTGCCGACCACCGGACAGGGCTGCCTTTCATCCGCCTCTTCACCGAGTTAAATGTGGTGCGGAAGGTGAGGAGGCGGCTGGCCGCCTCCATCCTCAGCTCCTACCACTGCTTCCGCACCAAGCAGAGCGCGCCAGGGATGTGGCAGTTCGATGAGCGGAAGGTTTCGCAGGGCTTCAACAAAGCCAAGCGCAAATATATCATCAAAAAGAGGTAATCTCGTATGGTTCGCGTTCGCTACGCGCCCAGCCCCACCGGCAGGCCACATATCGGCAACCTCCGGAGCGCGCTGATGGCCTGGTGCTTCGCCCGCCACCACGGGGGCCGTTTCCTCCTTCGCATCGAGGATACCGATACGGCCCGCTATGTGGAAGGGTCGGTGGAGGCCATCTACGACAGCCTGGAATGGCTGGGCATGAACTGGGACGAGGGGCCGGTGGTCGGCGGCCCCTGCGGCCCCTATTTCCAGTCCGAGCGGCTCGACATTTACCCGGATTTCGCGGAGCGGATGATCGTCTCCGGCGACGCCTACCGATGCTTCTGCCCGAAGGAGCGGCTGGATGAAGTCAGGGCCGGGCAGCAGGCCCGCAAAGAGCCGCCCATGTACGACCGCCACTGCCGGAACCTTCCCGCCTCCCAGATCGAGCGGCTTGCGGAGTCGGGCATCCCTTCTGTCGTCCGGCTGGCGGTTCCGCTGGAGGGAGCCACGACCTACCGGGACGCCATCCACGGCGAGGTGACCTTCGAGAACGGCACCCTGGATGATATCGTCCTGATGAAATCGGACGGCTACCCCACCTACAATTTCGCCAATGTGGTGGACGACCACCTGATGAAGATCACCCATGTCATCCGAGGAGAGGAGTTCATCCCCAGCACGCCGAAGCATATCCTCGTCTACCGCGCCCTGGGGCTGGAGCCGCCCATTTTCGCCCATGTCCCGATGGTGAAGGCCCCGGACGGCAGCAAGCTCTCCAAACGCTACGGGGCCACCACCCTCCAGGAGTTTCGGAACGAGGGCTACCTGCCGGAGACGATGTTCAACTTCATGGCCCTCCTCGGCTGGTCTCCCGGAACCGATGAGGAGCTTCTGAGCCGTGAAGAGATCGTCCGGCGCTTTTCCCTGGAGGGGATCAGCAAATCGGCGGCCATCTTCAACAAGGACAAGCTGAACTGGATGAACGGGGAGTACATCCGCGCCCTCTCCGTTTCCGGCCTGACCGACCGCTGTCTGCCCTTCCTCAAGGCGGTGGGGTTGGTTTCCGAAGAGGCGCAGGCCAGCCGCAACTATATCGAGTCCGTCATCGCGCTGACCCAGGAACGGCTCCGCACCCTGAACCAGATCGCAGAGTTCGCCGACTTCTTCTTCACCGAGACGGTGGCCTTCGACGAGAAGGCCGTGCAGAAATGGTTCCGGCACGATTACGTTCCGGAAGCCCTCCGCCGCGTCCGGGAGCGTTTCACCGCTCTGGAACCGTTCTCGACGGAAGCGGTGGAGGCGGCGGCACGTTTGGTCGCGGAGGAGATGGGGCTGGAGAACGCCAGCAAGATCATCCACCCCCTGCGCGTCGCCCTCTCGGGCCGCACGGTCGGCCCCGGGCTTTTTGAAATGACCGCCGTTCTGGGCCGCGAGCGGTGTGTCAAGCGGCTGGACAGCGCAGTGGGTATGCTTTCTTAATTTCGCGCAACGAAAGAGGAGGAATCTGCTTGCCGCCTGTGATCATCGATGTGAACACCTGCTTCGGTTTCTTGCCGCACAAGCGGGCGGACATGTCTCTGGAAAGGCTGACCCAGTGGATCGAGGGGCGCGGGATCGTTCAGGCTCTGACGATCTCGACACAGGGCATCTTCGAGGACTGCTCCGCCGGAAACCGCCTGACGGCTTCCGTGTGCAGCCAGAACAGCCGGTTCGTCCCGGTCGGCACCCTCGATCCCCGGAAGCTGACAAATCCCCAGGCCGAGATCGACCGCTGCCGCCAGGAGGGAATCCGGTTCTTCAAATTTTACCCCGATCTTCAGGGCTGGCCCCTGGAGAGCCCGGTGTTCGAGGCGGCTCTGGAAGGGCTGGCCGCCCGGAAAAACCCGATTATCATCTCCGCCACCGCGCCGGGCATGGTCAGCCGTATGAGGCCGAAACTGAGCGATTACCCCGGCCCGGTCATCTTATCGTCCGGCGGGATGGATTCCTTCGCCGAAATCCTCTGGGCCGCCCGCGACCTGCCCCATGTCTCCATCGATATCCACCGCCTGACGGCCCCGGACGCCCTGCTCAATGCCTGCGGCGTGCTGGGAGCCGGCCGGGTGTTGTTCGGATCGGGCGCTCCGGAATCGACCCTGCTGGGGGCGATGCTGTCGGTCTACCGCACGGGGCTTTCCGAAGAAGACCGAAACGCTGTCCTGAACGGGAACGCGCTGCGGCTCCTGGAGGGGAACTGATATGCCGGTACTCGACACGCACGCCCACTGGGGGCCTCTCCCCTATTCCACCCTGACCGCCAACCGAGAGCAAACCCTGAACCTCCTGCGCCAGTATCGCATCGACAGCGCCGTTTTCATCAGCACTCTGGAGGATTTCCGGCAGGGCAATGCGGCTCTGGCCGAATTCTTGCAGCAGTCGCCCGGCATGTACGGCTATGCGCTCCTCCACCCGCTCTACCCGGAGGAATCGGTGGAGGAAATGAAACAATACCTGGGGAACGCCTCCTTCGTGGGGGCCGCCATCCATCCTTACAACAACCGCTACCGGCTGCGGCGCGAGGACTGCCACGAACTGCTCAACGCCTACCGCCGCTACACTAAGCCGCTGTTCGTGTCCGTTCCAGACGGGCGTTCGGTGGCGGAGGCGGAGGTGCTGGCCCAGGAGTTCAATGGCATCAAGTTCATCCTGGGCAATATGGGGGGCGAGGAGTGGCATGACGCCATCCTTGCCTGCACCCGGCGGGTCAACATGCACCTGGAGCTGTCCGGCGAGCCGACTTGCATCAAGATCCGGCAGGCGGTAGAGCGTATCGGGATGCGGCGACTTCTCTTCGGCAGCGACTTCGGCCCCTCCAACCCCGCACTGATCCTGGGCGCGATGGAGGAGGCGGGGCTGACCGACGAGCAAAAGCAGGCCATCCTCTACGGCAACGCCGCCCGGCTCTTCGGCCTGAGCGGAGGCGAAGGAGGCTGACCGCCCTCTCAACGGCACGGGCCGCGCCTCTCTGCGGCCCCATCATCGTTCATATCGGGCTATATATTCTTCGGAGGGGAGGGTTGGAGAGAAGGGCTTTCTGGTCACGCAGCCTGCTGGCTGCTTTTCTTTTTATAGCCGGTATTTTATTCTTCAAATCGTTTTTCAGCCATCGTAAAGACTGGCGGGTCCCGCCGCCGAAACCTGTGGGGCCGATAGGGATCGTCTTTCATCACTCGGCCAGCCCGCGGAAGGTGGGCAATGCCCGCATCAATGCCCGCCGCATCGACGCCATGCACAAAAAAAGGGGGTACTGGCTCTACTACGAGGGCAAAACGTACCACATCGGTTACCATTTCGTGATCCTTCCCGACGGCACCATCGAGCTGGGCAGGCCGGAGATGGCGCGGGGCGCTCACGCCCATGCGGTGGTCCGAAACGGTAAGCGCATCGAGTACAACACCCGCTACCTGGGCATCTGCCTGGTCGGGAACTTCTCCAACAAGCGCACCCGATCCACGGGACCTTCGGTCTCCCCCACCCCCGAGCAGGTGGAGGCCACCATCCACATCACGAAAAAGCTCATCGACCGCTATGGCATCCCGCTCGAAAATATCATCCGCCACCGGGATATCAACCAGACCCGATGCCCGGGCACCAGGTTTCCCTACGGCTTCATCATGGGCCGTCTGAAGGCTTACGTGGCCTCGAAAAAGGGGCCATCTTCCGTGTATACCCGGTCCTTGAGTTCTCGATTACTGACAAGGTAAAGCCTTGCCGAAGCTTCGAACCGAATGGAATGATGCTTGGGAGATATTTTACGATGACTACAGCGGAATTGGAAGCGATTCTTATCGAGACGGAATCGGATCGAGTCGAACGAAAAGCATCCTTATCCGATAAAGGTAGGATATGCGAAGCGATCTGTGCGTTTGCGAACGACTTACCCGATCATCGCAAGCCAGGCGTTGTATTTATCGGAGCTTATGATGACGGCAGATGCGCGAACCTCAATATTACCGATGAAATGCTTCGCGCTTTATCCGATATACGTTCTGATGGAAACATTCTGCCGTTTCCTACCATGAGCGTTCAAAAAATGACCGTTCACGGCTGCGAACTGGCTGTCGTTATTGTCGAGCCGTCTCTCGCTCCTCCGGTTCGCTACAGAGGCCGGGTTTTCATAAGAGTGGGGCCACGCCGGGCCATCGCAACGGTCGAAGAAGAGAGACGGCTGGCAGAAAAGCGCCGATGCAGTTCATTCCGGGAGCTTATATCCAATTTTTACGGCTGGACGGTTATGAATTGACCGATGCGATTAAAGAACAAAAAGAAATTGACGGCTCCTTGCCGGATATGCTCCGGTTATTGGATGAGATTTTCCTGGCGCATATATCGGTTTCCTCGAATTTCACCTCCGGGCTTGTCGAGGCTCGACGGCCCGAATACCCGATTGTCGCGTTACAGCAGATCGCCCGGAACGCTGTCCTGCACCGAACTTACGAAAATACGAATGCTCCTGTTCGCATTACGTGGTTTACGGACAGGGTAGAAATACAAAGCCCTGGCGGGCCGTACGGACAGGTCAACATCTCGAATTTCGGCCAGCCGGGGATCACCGACTACCGAAATCCCCATTTGGCGACTGTTATGAAGGATCTTGGCTATATCCAGCGTTTCGGGTTCGGCATACCGTACGCCCGGCAGGAAATGCCCCAAAAAACTGTAGCGCCCCGAATGGGCCGTGCCGCTATCGACCTGCATGATTCCTTCCAAAATCCTCCAGCCCTTTCCCTGCTCCTCGAAGCCGGAGTTCTGCGCCAGATTCGGCTTATCCAACGGGCGAGTCTCCTCTCCCCAGGCGACGAATGCGGTTGAAAGCATCGAAAAAACGGATAATGCCAGGATGCTTGCCTGGATACGCCACAAGCGACCTAGCGATGTCCTTACGAGGAGCGCAGCGGCGAAGCGACCCCCGGGGATCTCATGGCTAGACCGTTTCCCTCGGCTCACCATGGTCTCGCTCCGGCCCTGATCGACAGATGGGCGTGCAGCAGCCGATAACATGATGGCTCTGTGTGCAATGTTGATCAGCCGGAATTTCACTATACGCTCCTCTCCGGAACCGACGATTCGGCCCAGTCCTTCAGAAAACGCACTGCCTGTTCGTAGAATAGTTCGGGGCGGTCCACCCGGGCCTGGACGTGCTGGCAGCCTGGGGCCAGCCAGAGGGATTTCGGCTCGCGGGCCGATTCATAGAGCCGGTGGGCATGCCAGACCGGAACGATGGTGTCTTGGTCTCCGTGGGTCAGGAAGACAGGGCGGGGCGCGATACAGGCGATTGCGCTCATCGGCATCGCCCGGGAGAGGGGAACTTTCGCTATCCAGGCGGCCAGATATTTGACCGGGCGGCAAAAGAGGCCGATGGCCGGGCCGAAGGCGTTTCGCCACCAGTTGTCCGCCAGGCCGGGCAGGGAAGCGTAGGCGCAATCGGTGATGACGGCCCCTATCCTTTCGTCCCGGGAGGCGGCCCAGATCGCCACTGCGCCGCCCATAGAGGAGCCGAAAATCGCAACAGGAAGCCCTGATGCCGCTGCGTAATCCACGGCTCCCAGGGCATCCTGCACTTCGTGCCAGCCGATGGAGGTGGTATACCCCTGGCTCCGGCCCATCGCCCGGAAATCGAAGAGCAGGCAACTGAACCCGGCCTGGTAGAACACATGGGCGACCCCTGCCACCTCGCACCGGTTCGCCATATAGCCGTGGCAGAGAACCACCGCCCCGAGCGGCTCCGGGTGGGCCACCCACCAGCCAGAGAGGGTCAGCGCATCGCGGGAGGGAAACTGCACCTCTTCATAAGGCATATCCATATCGTAGGGGCTGAGGAAGAGCGGGGCGCGCAGCGGATGAGTCACCGTCCAGGCCAGCAAGCCCCACAACAGCAGAACCGGAACGGCTATCGCCAGAAGCCAGAGCAACCCGGTCTCCTTTCCTGTGGTGATCGCCTATCTATTCGCGCAGCGGCCTGGAAAATCCTGCCTGTGCCAAAGCGGTCGAACGAGCCAACGAGCTATTGACAGCCGCCCCTTCTTTATGCTATAATAACGTGACATTCTCCCAGCCGAAAGGAACCGGGATGACACCACACTTCAACGATACCGCTCGACGACGACAGGCGAGCCGCCGAGGAGTTGCCTGTCGGGAACGGTTTTAAGGGTTCGTATTGCGATAGAAGCCGACGCCGCGGGCTGCGCCTCCTCAGCTCGCGGCGTTTTTGTATGTACGGGACATATCCCGTTGACACCTTCCCCGGAGTGGTGTAAAATCATTCGGAAGAAAGGAGCCATCCGACATGCCCGACGTAAAAATGTTTCCGCCCCCTCCCCCCAGCTCGATCCGGGCCGATAGAGAGGCCGTCATCGCGCAGGACAGGCAGCATGTCATGCAGACCTACGGACGTCTCCCGGTCGTTTTCGTGAGGGGGGACGGGGTGTGGGTGTGGGATTCGGAAGGAAAGCCGTATCTGGACTTTCTCGCCGGTATCGCCGTCAACGGCCTGGGACACTGCCACCCGAAGGTCGTGGCCGCTATCTGCGAGCAGGCCGGCACTCTGATTCATACCTCGAACCTCTATCTCACGCTCCCCCAGCCCAGGCTGGCCGAACTCCTGACCCGGTATTCGGTCTGCGACCGCGTCTTTTTCGCCAACAGCGGCGCGGAGGCCAACGAATGCGCCATCAAGCTGGCCCGCAAGTGGGCCAAGCTCCGGCACGGCCCGAAGCGTACCGAAATCATCGCCCTGGAACACGCCTTTCACGGGCGCACCCTGGCGACCATCACGGCCACCGGGCAGCCCAAATACCAGAAGGGCTTCGAGCCGCTCGTGCCAGGCTTTGTCCATATCCCCATCAACGATACCGCCGCCCTGAAAGAGGCCGTGACCGCGAAAACCTGCGCCCTGATGTTCGAGCCGATTCAGGGGGAAAGCGGCATACACCTTCTGACCGGGGATTTTCTGGCCCTCGCCCGCTCCCTGTGCGACAAGCACGGCCTTGCGCTCATTTTCGATGAGGTTCAGACCGGCATGGGGCGCACCGGGAAGCTTTTCGCCTACGAGCATTACGGCATCGAGCCGGAGATCGTCACCCTCGCCAAATCGCTGGGCGGGGGCGTTCCCATCGGGGCCTGCCTCGCCAAAGAGGAGGTCGCCACCGCCTTCCAGCCGGGAGATCATGCCTCCACCTTCGGGGGAACTCCCCTAGCCTGCGCCGCCGCCTACGCCGCGTTATCTACCATCCTGGAAGACAACCTTGTCGGCAACGCGGCGCGGCAGGGCGAGTACTTCCAGCAGGCCCTCTGCGGCCTGAAGGCCGAGGGCGCTCCCATCGCCGAGGTGCGGGGCAAGGGGCTGATGATCGGGATCGATCTCGCTGTCCCCAAAGCCCGCGAGGCGCTCGCCGCCTGTATGGAAAAGGGCCTGATCCTCAATGCCATCGGGGACAGGACGCTCCGGTTCCTCCCCCCTCTGATCGTGCAGCAGGAGCATATCGACCAGGCAGTGAGCATATTGGGCGCGGTTCTGGATCAAGTCGCTTAGCTCTCCGGCGCGACCGGTATGAAAGGAGGCGGTTTTTTCCATGTGGCAAAGGTTTACGGAACGGGCAAGGCGCGTGATCTTTTATGCCCAGGAAGAAGCTGCCCGCCTCGGCTACAATAACGTCAACACGGAGCATGTCCTGCTGGGACTCATCCGGGAAGAGGATTGCGTGGCCGGGCGCATCCTGAAACGGCTCGGTATCGATATCCAAACGATCCGGCTGGAATTGGAACGAAATATCCTTTTGGGCGATGGGCGGGGCGGGGGCAATATGCACCTGACCATCCTTGCCTCACAGGTCATCGAGCTGGCTTACGCCGAAGCCTGCCGGATGAACAACCAATATATCGGCACCGAGCATTTGCTGTTGGGGTTGATCCTCCAGCAAACCGGGGTCGCCAGCGAAACGCTGCGCCGGCTGAATATCGACCCGGAATCTGTCCGCAAGTGGGCAAGCGCCTTGCAGCAAGGGCCACCCTCCCCAGGTATGGGAGACGAGCAGACCGAAACGGGGGCGACAACGCTCGATGGCGCACCGCCCCGGGCCGAACCGCTGCTCCCGAATGGAAACACGCGCCCGCTGCCAGCCGCTCTCAAGAGGCGGGATTTTCTATCCGCAGGAGCCTTTTCACAGGAAGAAATCGTTTCCTTCATCTTCGGGATGACGAAAGCGTTCGAGAAGGTCTTCGACGCCGAACACCCGCAGGCGCAGAACTTTTTGAAAGGCAAGTCGCTGCTGCTGGCGGTTTCCGGATCCGCGCCTCCTGATGAACGACTCCTGGAGGCGGAACTGGGGCTGCAACTGGCGGCGCAGGACCTGGGCGGGAAGGTCGTATCCCTCAGCCCTTCCCTGGCCGCCCATCTGGAGAGCGCGGCAGGGCTGCTGAACGCCTGGTGTGACAGCCTATGTATTTACGGCGCATCCGATGAAAAACTCGATGCCCTGGCGAAGGCCCTGGATATCCCCGTCCTGAACGCGGGCGGCGGCTTGGAAGCGCCCTTCGAGGCGCTGGCCGATCTGTATACGATCTGGCACCGGACACAAACTCTGGAGAATATCCGCATCGCCTGCATCGGCCCGTCCGGCCCGCTCCGGAACTCCTTCCTGCGGGCCGCCGCCGCATTCGACAAGCTGGAAGTGGCCCTCGCCCCGCCTTTGGACGACCCTGCGGAAAGCTCCTTCCTGACCGGACTAAAAGCCACCGCCCGGCGAACCGGCTGCTCTGTGGTGGAAGCGCCCTCGCCGGAGGCGGCGGCCCGCGACGCCAGCGTCCTTTATATCGCCCCGGGCGCAGCCGAAGGGGAGGCTCCGATCCTCTCCCGGGAGCGGGCGGCGGCTCTGCGCTCCGCTATGGAGCCGAAAGGCTTTTATCTCTTCGGCGGCCTCTACCGGGCCGAAGCGCCGCTCGCCGAAGGCGAACCTGCGCCCATCCGGAAGAGCCAGATTGAGAACCGGCTTCATCTGCGAAAAGCGGTGCTGGCTCTGGTGATATAGCCGTATACTCGAAAGGAGAATAAGATGCCAAAAACTGTTGTGCTGGTCTATTCGGGAGGGCTGGACACCTCCGTTTGCATCCCGATGATGCGGGAAGATTACGGGTTCGACCACGTGGTCACCGTCACGGTGGATGTGGGGCAGCCTGCGGAGGACGTGCAGGTGGCTGCGGACAAGGCGAAGGCTCTGGGAACCGAGCATTACACCGTGGATGCGAAGGCGGAATTTGTGGAGAAGCATATCTTCCCGGCGATCAAGGCGAACGGGGACTACGAGGGCTACCCGCTCAGCACGGCCATCGCCCGCCCGATCATCTCGCTGAAGGCGGTGGAGGTGGCGAAAAGGCTGGGATCTGTCGCCTACGGGCACGGCTGCACCGGAAAAGGAAACGACCAGTTCCGCATCGAATTCATCATGCGCGCCCTGACGCCGGAGATGGCGATTATCGCCCCCATGCGGGAGAAAAACCTCACCCGCAAGGAGGAGATCGAATACGCCCGCCAGCACGGGGTTCCTATCTCCCAGACCGTGGACAAAATCTGGAGCATCGACGAAAACCTGTGGGGCCGCTCCATCGAGGGAGGCCGTCTGGAAGAGCCGAACTACATGCCCCCTGAAGAGATCTACCAGTGGACCAAAGGGATCGCCGACAGCCCGAACGAGCCGGAGATCGTCGCCATCGGCTTCGAGGAGGGCGTTCCGGTGAGCCTGAACGGACAGGCGATGGATGGCGTGTCTCTCATCCAGAAGATGAACACCGTCGCGGGCAACCACGGCGTGGGCCGGGTGGATATCATGGAAGACCGGATGCTGGGCCTGAAGGTCCGCGAAAACTATGAGTGCCCGGCAGCCGTGACGCTGCTGAAGGCCCACTATGCTCTCGAAGCCCTGGTCGGCACGGCGGCGGAGATCAAATTCAAGGCGATGGTGGACCGCCAGTGGTCGGAGATGGCCTACCAAGGCCTGTGGCTCGATCCCCTCAAGGAAGACCTGGAAGCCTTCATCAACAAGATCCAGGAGCGCGTCACCGGAACCGTGACCATGAGGCTCTTCAAAGGAAACGCCGCCGTTATCGGGCGGGCCAGCGAGTTCGCCCTCTACTCCGAAGATATGGCCTCCTTCGACTCCAAGACCTTCGACCAGCAGGACTCGACTGGCATGGTCAAGATCCACGGCCTCCAGGCACGCATGTACGCATCCCTTACGAGGTAGGGGGGCAGGATATAGGGTGTAGGGGGCAGCGATGCCGGGTTCGCATCCTCCGACAACGCCCTCTATGCCCTCTCCCCTAATCCCTATACCCTTTCCCTAGCAAGGACGGCAGAGATGGCTTTGACGCTGGATGATTACCTGGAAGCGGCGATGTGGCTGGGGCGGCGGTGCGAGGAGCGGGCGGGGGAGGATTTCGTCTGCACATATTCCAAGCACCAGGTCAGCGACCTGACGCCCGGGTTGAGCGATTGGGATACCCGCCTTATCCTGCGAAACGGGGTGACGGCAGAGCGCTGGCGGGAAGTGTATCCGGCCTCGGTAGAGGCTTATCTGGAGATGCTCCGGGTTCGGCCCCAGTGGGCCAGACTGCTGGAACACCCGCCGGGATATGTCTTCACTCCGTCGGAGACGCGCGTTTTCCTGCAGCACAACCAGGAGGCGTTGTGCTGGGAGATGCTCTGGGGAGCGGAGCCTGCCGAGCGGATCAGGCCCCTGCCCGAAGAGGCCCGCCGGGCGCACCGGCTCTCCCTGCTCTCCACCTTTCTGGGCTACTACCGGCCCGACGACCCCTCCACCGACCCGCCCATCAATCTCGATCCGGCTTATCTGCCGCGCTATCCCCTCTACAGCAGCGCAGCCCACTACTTCATGCCGATGCTCCGGGCCGTCATGGGCCTGCTGAATGGCGACGCCGGTTACGCCAAGAAACAGGGGATCGCTGTAGCGATGGAACGCCTCGGCGACCACCCCGTGCTGACCGCAATCCAGGACGCCATCGCCCAGGGTTACGACGCTCCCGATCTGCTGGATGAAAACCGTTTGGAATCGCTTCGGAACGGCATGTTCGACCTGGCCTGCCTGCTCTTTCAGGAGCTGCGGAACAGCAAAGCCGTATGGCCGAAACAAGGCGATCCCAGGAAGGCAGAGGCAGTCGCTCTTCCCGATGCGGACGCCGGATCCCTGCCGGCAGGCATATTGGGCGAGCTTCACAGCGTCGTTCTCTCGCCCGCGATGCTCGGAGAGGGCCTGACACTCTATGCCGTCCTGCGAAACAGCCTCTCCTGCAATCGGCGCAGGGAGATCAGCCGGAACCTAGAGCCGCTGGCGGAAGCAGCCGGCGCAGGGGTGGCTCCGCTGCTGTCCGCCGAGGAAATGGCCTTCGCCTTTCCGTTCGCCCGCCCGGTCGAGCGGGCGCTGATGGCTTCTGGGATAACGCTGTGGGGAGCGCCTGCGGAGGAGTGGCTTCCCTGGCCTTCCGAGGAGGTTTTGCGGGAGACGGCGCTGAGAACGATGGCGCTGTCCCCGGCCAGCGTGCGCGTTCGCCCTCCACTCCTGGATTATATGACCCGCACGCCCGATTGGTTCGAGGCCCGGTGGCTTCTGGAAACCCAGGTTTACGCGCACATGCATTCCGAAAGCCTGCTGGCCTGGCTCAACGCCCGGAGCATCCTCGATTCGGGCGTTGTGCCGCTCTCCGTCGAGGAAGCCTTCCAGTCGGTCGGAACTCTTCGAAAGAGCGAGCCAGACCGCCGGCTTTTCCGCAATCTCCTCCTGAAAACGGCTCCCGGCCAGCCGGTGGATCGCCAATCGCTCCAGGCGATTGCGCCTTTATGGAATCGCCTGGAGGACATGGTGGAAGCGTGGTGGGCAGGGGATTTCGGATAGGCTACAGTGGGCTGATCGAGTCCGACCGCTTTCTTGCCCGGCGAACCGGGGCCACCCAGCCTGTGGGAGAAGCGCCATCTAAGCCCCTCCCCCTCGCTAAGGGGGAGGGGCTTAGACTGTACGGTCTTTTGCTAACTCTCAAAGTCCCCCAAGGTCACTCCCCCCGCCGGGCTTCGGCGGGGGGCTGGGAGGGCGGTTGCCTTTGCCGGGCGGCGGTTGCACCCGCGCAATCGCGTCTTGCCACCGATCCACTCGCTTCCATCCCTTTGAGATCAGGGCATGATTCGCTACTCCAAAGAGCGAGCGAGCGCACGGCAGCCGGGACCGCGCCTGAAGGCCGCACAGGGCGGCTATGCCTGGGGGAAAGGCCGAACGCTCTCCTCCAGGCGTCGGATCATCTCATCTTTCGAGAGTCGACCCCGCGCCACCTGAAGGACGAGGGCTTCGGCTTCTGCATTGGTGAGGGTCAGTTCGTGGCCGTTCCATCGCAGAAAGGCTTCGCAGGCTAACAGGGCCGTCCGTTTGTTGCCATCGAGGAAGGGGTGATTGCGGCACAGATGGAACAGATAGGCCCCGGCCATGGCCGCCAAGGTGGGGTGCAGGTAGGTGTCGCCGAACGTCTGGGCGGGCGTGGCGACCGCGCTGATCAGCAGGCCCTCGTCACGCAGCCCCAAGATTCCCCCGTAGCGTTCGATGGACAGCCCATGCAAGCGCCGCACATCGGCGACCGATAAAAACCGGGGATCAGGGACGCGCAAGGTTGCGGAGCGCCTCCCCGTATTTCCGGTCGATGGCCGCGAAGGTCTCCTCGATCCAAGCGCCCTGATCTTCCCCATTCGGCTCGCGGAAGGCTTGTTCCAGGAGCCGTTCGAGGTACATTTCGAGGGGCGTGCCCTGCTGTTGAGCAAGGGCCTTGAGTCTGGTTTCGGTCTCTGCGGACAGGCGCAGCGTGACAGCCATCGGTTCGCCTCCGGAGAAGTGTCATGTACAGTATACCCGACAGAGCCGGGCAACGGCAAGAGTCACTTCGTTTCAATCCCTTTTAAATCAGGTCAAGTGTTGCTATAGGGAAAGATTACCTCCAGGTCATGCATCGCCTGGTCTGGTTTCAATCCCTTTTAAATCAGGTCAAGTGTTGCTATGCTGGAGGACCCCCGTGGTACTGGAGCCGGACGGCTGTTTCAATCCCTTTTAAATCAGGTCAAGTGTTGCTA
>JADLDR010000157.1 GCA_020846535.1 Armatimonadota bacterium
AGGCTATCGAGAACGCCATCTCGGAATTCGGCAAGCGGATGCTACAGTGTTTCGATAAGGTCATCCCGGATCTGCCGCTGGCTCAAGGGTTTGTGTACAAGGACCCGATAGCGCGGGAACTGATGCCGGAACTCCAAGGGGCAGCGGATGAAGCGGATGCCTACGTCAACAGATGGCTGATGCCGACTTACGCCCATGCCTGGAGGATAACAGGAAAGATCCTCCCTTCTTTTCAAGAGTGAAAATGGTATACTACACCGTTATTGGATCGAATTTACAGGATCGCCGGAGGATATATGGCCCTGTCAGATGGGATGTGGTGTGACCGGCTATCATGAGGAAGATGCGCTCCGGCTTATACAGGAACGTATCTTTCCCGCGAAACCCATGCCTCCCGTTCAGGAAATCACCACCGATATTGACGTCTCTATCCTGGACGCTAACCATATTCTCCCCAATATGAGTGCGCCTGCTCGAAGAGGCATCTGGTTTCCGCAAGGGTTTGAATAGCATAAATTGAACACAAATTTATATTATTGATATAATATTTCACAAGCGCCGATAAACAGGAGAATCCATGACCTCTCGCGAACGCATCGTCACCGCGATCCGGCGGCAGGAGCCGGACCGCCTGCCCTGTGTGGAGCAGTCCTTCTGGCCCGAAACGTTGGCCCGCTGGAGCCGGGAAGGGCTGCCTCACGACACCTCGCCCGGCGACTATTTCGATCTCGACAGGACCTTGCACCTGGACCTGGACGCTTCCCTGCGCCTGCCCGCCCGCATCCTGGAGGAGACCGCCAACTGGGTCATCGAAAGCGATGCGGACGGAGTGATCTACAAGCGCTGGCGAAACGACTACGGCCCGCCCGCCATGGTGGATACCCTGATCCGAAGCCGCGAGGATTGGGAACGCTACCGCGACCGGCTGGCCCCCTGCCCGGAGCGGATCGGGAGCGGCATCCGGGAAAGCATCGTGGCGGCGGCTCCGGAAGGGCGGTTCTGCACCATCAGCCCGGGGGAGCCGGTCTGGTGGGTGCTGCGTACGCTGGGCATGGAGCGGGCCCTGATGCTCCTGGGAGACGATCCCGGCCTCTTCGCCGATATGCTTGAGGCGCAGGCGTCTCTCGGGCTGGCTCTGGTGCGCGGTTTGCTGGAGGAGGGCTTCCGGCCCGACGGGGTGTGGTTTTCCTCCGATCTGTGCTACCGGAACGGGATGCTTTTTTCCCCGGCCTGCTACCGCCGCTATATGATGGAATACCACCGCCGGTTCGCCCGGCTCTGCCGGGAATACGGCCTGCTCTTTCTCCTCCACTGCGACGGGGATGTCCGCCGGTTCCTCCCCCTGCTGATCGAGGCCGGGTTCGACTGCATCGAGCCTCTGGAGGCGCGGGCCGGAAACGACGTGCGGGAACTCAAGCCCCTCTGCGGCGACCGGATCAGCTTCTTCGGCAATATCAATATGGATGTGCTGGCTGCGGGAGACCGCAACGCCATCGCCCGCGAAGTCATCGGCAAGGTGGAAGCCGCCAAAGCCGGGGGCGGCTATATCTTCCAGTCCGACCACTCCGTGCCCCCGACCGTCAGCCTCGACGCCTACCGCTTTGCCGTGGAACTGGCCCGCGAACACGGGCAATACTGATCCGGCTCCGATCCTGCCAGGGCAGGCGGGCCGGGGATTCCAGCGGGCCTGCCTCCACATAAGCCCGGCAGAGGTCGGCCAGCAGCGCATCCCGCGTGGCGCGGTGTTCCGGGCGGTGGAAGAGATTCTCCTGCTCGTCGGGGTCTGCCGCAAGGTCGTAAAGCTCCCCGTCCGCCAGCCCGGAATCCGCATCTGCCAGGTAAGGGGTCAGATGCACCTTGCCGACTGCATAGGTTTCGTAGCCGGCTCGGGACAGCGCCTGCGGGAGCGTCAGGCGGCGGTCGTCGAGGGGGATGCCGTTATCGATCAGGCCGTGCGCCGGCAGCGGGCGGCCCGTAAAAAGGAAGCCCGGCTCGGCATGCAGACCGTGCAGGAGGCATAATGCTCCTCGAAGCGCAGCCCCCGGGCGGCCAGGGCGTCCGGGCCGCAGGATTGTCGTAGCAGCCCAGACTGTCCCGCCGCTGCTGGTCGGTGTAAAGGATCAAAAGATTCGGCGTCTTGGGCATCAGTACCTCCTGAAGGTTAATGGCTGATTATATCATATCCTGACAACGGAAACAAGGCTCCGCCGGACGCGCAGCGCCGTCGATGCCGTCTGCGAGGAGCGTAGCGACGAAGCAATCTCCAGGGTCACGCCCACGAGCAGAGTCTTATTATGCATTTGTTACGCTGGAGATTGGCGCGAAGCTTTGGCTCCTCGCAATAACAGGCAGGAGGAAGGAAACAGGTTTATCGCGGAGCTTTTCTTTCAATCCGACCGCGCCTGCCGTTAGGCGGCGGGTCGGGACGCAACAGGAGGCGACTATGCGAAGCCGCACCGTCTATTTCGAAGGATCCCGGGTGTATCTCAGGGAACAGGAACTGCCGCCGCTGGCTGCCGGGGAGGTCTTGCTGCGCGCCCGGATGACCCTACCCAGCGTGGGAACGGAACTGGCTGTCCTCTCCAGCCAGCCCGCGCCGGAATATCCACTCGGATATAGCTGGGTCGGCACGGTCGCCGCAGTCGGGTCGGACGCGGCCCGGTTCCGGATCGGGGAGCGGCTCCACGGCTGCCTGCCTCACGCCGACTGGGTGATCGTATCGGAGAAAACCCCGTTTCTCTATCCCGTCCCCGAAGGGCTGAGCGACCGGGACTCCTCCTTCGCCACCCTTGCGGCGGTCGCCATGCATCTGGTGGAGCGATCCCGGATCGCGCTGGGGCAGCCGGTGGTCGTGCTGGGGCAGGGTTCGGTCGGCCTGCTGACCGCGCAGCTCGCCCGACGCGCCGGGGCCGGGCTGCTGGTAGGCGTCGATCCTGACGAGACCCGCCGCAGCCAATCGCTAGTCCTCGGGGCGGATGTGGCGATCCCGCCCGACCGGGCCGGTCTGGAGGCGGCTCTGGCGCAGGCCGCCCCTGCCGCCCCTCCGGTCTTCATCGAGGTTTCCGGGGCGTCCCGCGCGGTCCAATGGATTCTGGACTGCGCCCCGCTCCATTCGCGGGTCGTCCTCGCCGGCACCTATCTGGAAGAGGTTCGCTTCAATCCCTTTATCTTCATCGAGCGCGAGTTGGAGGTCATCGGGGCGCACCAGCCCAAATGCCCGGACAGCCCCGTCCCTTATTACCCCTACAGCCGCGAGATGAATTATGCCTACGCCCTGGATGCCATGGCCCGGGGATGGCTCGATGTCAGCGGCCTGTGCGACGGGCAGTTGAAACCGGAGGATATCCCGGCCTGGTACGCCGCGGCCCTCGAAGGGCGCAAAAGGCTCTATCAGCCGGTCTTCGATTGGCGCGATTGAGAGACCTCTTGCGGCTCCGGTTGATGCGGATAACCCGCCGCCAAAGCCCCTGCCGCAGCATGGCGCAATCTGCATCAACGCCGCAGGAGAAGCACCCAGTCTCCCTGCCCCGGGGTCTCGAAGCGGTGATAGCCCTGATTGGCAACGCTCCTGACCGTCCGCAAGAATCGCCCGCTGGCCGGGTTGAACCACCGCATGTTCAGCAGGGCTGGGAATGCGGACATATTGATCTCAATAGCTTTGTTGCCGGGCAGATAGGCTACGGCCAGATCGCCCTCCCGGCTTTTCGCCAATACCATGCGGCGAGTAACCTCTTCCGGTTGGCTGCGGATGAGCTCGTGGGCAGGCTCAAGCCGCCACCACTCGATGCGAGCCAGAAAATCGCGCAGGTAGCGCATCTGGAAGGCGCTTTCCCATTGCAGGGCCTTCTGCCAGAAGTCGAATTGGCCGGGATCCGTACACCATTTCCATATTCCCCCGTTGCTCCCCGGGCGTTTAGCTTCGGTCTCCCCCGCACCGTAGGTATAGCCGGATGCCCCTGAGAGGAAGCTTCTCCATCCCAGGGACCGCGCATCCACGGCCTGCCATCCGTTTCCCCCCTGGCTGTCGTACATGGCCTCCAGGTTGATGACCGGCTTGGGCGGCGCGCGGCGGTAGAGATGCAGGTTCCATGCGATGGCATGGTGAGCGCACCAGTCCCGATTTCCCGCGTTATGCCCGGTCTGCACTCCGGCGATATCCAGGTAGCTCCGGTCGAAATAGCGGTCCGAAAAGGTCGGGGTCGGCTGGTCCCAAGGCGTGCCGGGATGCTGGGTGATCAGATGCGCGGAGGTCGCTTCGCGGGCGGCTTCTCCCACCGCATCGGCCAGCGGGGTCGGCTCGCTATCGAAGCTGGGAGAAAAGACAACGAAATTGCCGTAGAGCCGGGCCACGATGTTGCGGGCGAAGAGGCGAGCGGCGGCGGCTTCGGGATAGCGAAAGACCGGCTCCATCAGGCCGACAAGAAGGACTGCCAGCCCCTTCTCGTTGGCCCGCTGGATTTTGCGCTCGAACGACTGCCAGAAGGCCGGATTCCACCGCCCGCAGGCCGCATCGGCGAAAGGCTTCTCTTTCTGCCGGTCGCGGTCTCCCGCCCACTCCGGAGCCGGAGCCACCTGAAGGATAGTGAAGCGTTTCGCGGCCCGGTCCGCCAGGTAGGTTTCCCACTCCGGCTCGCTGGCCCGCATCGGCGCGGCCCAGGCGGTATCCCCGATCCACAGAAAAGGCGTGCCGTCCCCGTAAGTCAGGTAGCGCCGGTTCTCGCTCACCTTCAGGAACCCGCGCCGGTAGAGGGGGTTGGAGCCTCGATACGGCATCACTTCGACCGCTCCGCTTTGCCCGTGCAGCCCCCGGTTGCTTTCATCGGAGCAGCGGGTTTCCCAGCGCCAGAGGCCGGGCGCGGGAAAAGCGCAGCGGATCCGGAAGGTGTCCCCATCGTCCCAGAATCCACAGGCGCTGAGTATCCGGCCTCCCGGCCCGGTGTAAGTCACCAGAAGGGTCACGTCCGCATAGGGGTTCGCATAGGCGCGGGCGCTGGTCAGAGCATGTTCCCACCGCTGCCAGGTGTGCGAGCGCTGCGGCCCGGCGGCCCCTGCAGGGATCGCATCCGACAGGAGCGAGGCAGACGCCAGGGCGGCGCACAGAGCAATCTTCGTCATGATTAGGGTCCCTCCTTCTGATCGGAATGCATCGGAGGCTTCGTGCATCGTCCGCACGATTCTCACGCCGGACAATGCCGCCTCTCGGCAACTTCGCACAACCTACGAAAGTTCCTCCTCGCCATATTTGAAAAAAGTCTTGACAGGCCGGCCGTTCCCTGTTATAATATGCCCCGCTGCCCTCTGTACGGTTTTATTATAAATGCTCTTCATTGGTAAGAGATGCCGCAGGGTCGGGCAAATATCACAGGAAAGTATGAAAGGAGACCGGAATAACATTCCGACCCACCGCAACACGCATCCTGCTGTCGGGGCTGAGCGCCCTGACGGCTCTTTCCCTGATCGGCTGCGAAATAACTGCCGGAGGCTGGACGCAGTCTGTCGCAGGCAGCCCCAAGAAAGCGATATTCGCCTTCCACGGCAATGCGGACAAGCCGGGGGCGGAAGAGAGCCAGATCATCGGCCAGTTGGAATACCAGGATCATGGGGTAGGCCTCAGGATCCATACCGACGACCTGGCCCTGGGAGGAGGGGAGCCGGAGGCCGGTCTGGGCCTCTTTTTTGGAACCTACCGGTGGCAGCCCGCCCGAAATGAAGATCCGGGTTTTGTCGGAGTGCTGACTATCAAGGGCGGTTCTTCGCTCATCCCCGATATCGCTGAGGATATCGTGTTGACCCTGCTGAGCAACGACCCTGATCTGGTGTCCCAGGGGGTTCTCTTCTCTGCAGAAATGCTGGCTTCGGGAGAGTCCATAGAGGACGTGACGGCCTATCTCCAGTCGCTGGGGCTTTTCATCTACGTGAACGGTGAAGAGCTTCAGGGCGGGAATGTCCACTTGCAGTAGCGCCCGGGTATAAAACGTTCCGATCCCGGTGGGCCGGGATCTATCGGGATCGGATGAAACCTCCCTTCTTTCTGCATCCGGGCGTCTCCGATAGGGCATAAGGGCCTGCCGGATCGCCGGGAAAGGAGGCATCATGAATTTCGCGCATTGGCTGCCGGTCATCGCTCTCGCCGGACTCGCGCTGGCCCGCTTGGTGCCGCGCTATACGGTAGGGACAGACTCCCCCGAAAAACGCTCTTTGGAACGCAGCCAGGATGAGGTGGCGATTCCCGATGCGCTGCCGACCGTGGGCGAGGGCGTGAATCAGGGCCGCATCGTACTCGGGGCGCTGATCCGCTGGCTCACACAGGCGCAGGAATCTCGCCTCCGCCTCCTCATGGCTTGCCTGATAACGTTCATCATGCTGACCGGCACGCTCTATGTCATCCTCGCGAACCGCTATGACGACAGCTCCCAGAAATGGGCTTACGGCGCGGTCGGCTCCATCCTGGGCTACTGGCTAAAAGGCCCCGAGGGTGACGAAGCGTCCGGGGCTAAACCTCCTCCGAATGCGTAAAATAGCTCATCTCACCTGACAGGGAAAATGCCTGGCTGTGTGGAATTAGAGGGCATCGCATCGGGTCGGCGGCTTCATTTTCCTCGGAAGCCGCAGAGAGTCAGCACCCTTGCGAAAGAGAGAATAGCCCATGACATTTCCAGGTCTTTCACAAGCGGAGTTGGCGTTCGTGCCCACTGTTCCTTCCGGCTCCCGGTCTCCGGCCCGAGGCCCGCTTCGGCCACATTCAGATAATCCGCGTTATTTCTGCGACGGCAGCGGGAAGGCTGTCTACCTTACCGGCTCCTATACCTGGATGAATCTCCAGGATCAAGGTTCTCAGGATCCTCCTCCGGCCTTTGATTTCTCGGCCTACCTGGACTGGCTGGCCCGGCTGAACCACAACTCTATCCGCCTCTGGGCCTGGGAACAGGCCCGCTGGGCTCCCTGGTCCGACGGCCGGCACGGATCCTCTGATTGGTTCATCCGCCCGTCTGCCTACCTGCGCTCCGGCCCCGGCAGGGCGCTGGACGGCAAGCCGAAATTCGACCTGGACCGGTTCGACCCGGCCTACTTTGACTGGCTTCGCCGGCGCATCGTCGAGGCAGGCGCAGCGGGGCATTTACGTTTCCGTGATGCTCTTCCAGGGCTGGAGCGCCGCCAAGCCTTGGCTGGGCGGGCAGCCGTTCCGGGGCCACCCATACCATCCCTCCCATAACATTCAGGGGTTTGACGGTAGCCCCGGCGGCGAGACCGGCCCGGATCTGGACAGCCCGCTGGTGCGCGAGAGACAGGCCGCCTACATCCGCCAGGTCGTGGATACGGTCGGCGACCTGGAAAACATCCTCTATGAAGTCGCCAGCGAAGGGGGCACGAAAGGATGGGACTGGTGGGTGGTCGATACGATCCATGGCTATGAGCGAGCGCGGCCCCTCCAGCACCCGGTCGGCATCACCGCGCACGGCTCCGAAACCAATGATGACCTGTTGGAAGGCCCGGCGGACTGGATCTCGCCCGGTTCCAGCAATTGGCCTGACCTTATGACCGATCCGCGCCCTGCGGACGGCTCTGGAGTCTGCCTGCTGGACACGGATCATGTTTTCGGGGTCGGCGGAGACCAGAAGTGGGTCTGGAAAGGCTTCCTGCGCGGCTACAATGTCTGGTATATGGATCCTTACGACGACCCCGAGTGGCAGCCGGTCCTGAAAAATCAGAACTTCCTGGATATCGCCTCCGAACCGGCCCGGCAGGCCATGGGCCATACCCGCACCTGTGCGGCCCGGATAGACCTGGCGAAGTCTTATCCTGATCCGGCTATCGCTTCCACCGGCTATTGTCTGGCCGTGCCGGGCCAGGCATACCTGCTCTATCGGCCCGAAGGCGGCCCGATGATGGTGGATTTGACCGACGCGCCCGACCCCTTCGCCGCATTCTGGATACACCCTGCCACCGGCCAGGAAACGCCTGTGGGACAGGTGGAGGGTAGGGCCAGAAGGGATCTGACCCCGCCGTTTGCCGGAGATGCGGTTCTTTTGCTAAAAGCCGCAGGATAGCCTGGATGAGAAGGAAAGGTGCTTGATGCAGCCCGAAGGCGTTCTGGAAAGCTGCCTCTATGCCGAGGATTTGGGGGCAGCCGAAGCGTTCTATACGGAAGTGCTGGGCCTGGAACGGTTTGCTTCCGAGCCGGGCCGTCACGTCTTCTTCCGCTGCGGTTCCGGCATGGTGCTACTCTTCCAGCCGGAGGTCACCGGTGCGCGGCGGGCCCAGGTGGGCGAATCGCTTCTCCCCCTGCACGGGGCATCGGGATCAGGCCATCTCGCCTTCCGGGTGAGTGTTGAGGCGCTCCCGGGCTGGAGATCGCGTCTGGAAGCTGCCGGGGTGGAGATCGAATCGGAGATCACCTGGCCCCACGGTGGTCGGTCGCTCTATTTCCGCGATCCGGCGGGCAACAGCCTGGAACTGGCAACGCCAGATCTGTGGGGCCTGTCCTGACGGCCCGGACCTTTGTTTCGGTATGCCTGCGCTACAGAAAGGGCCTGATATGCGCTCCCGATCTCTTCTCTGGATAGCACTGCTGCTTGTTTTCGCCGTTCCGCCCGTTCCGGCAGATGACCCGGCCCTCAGGAGGGTCACGATCCTGCATACGAACGATCAGCACGGCCACCTCCTGCCCTTTCCCTATACCGAGCCGGGCCGTTCCGCCCGGGAACAGCCTTCGGTCGGGGGGATCGCCCGCAGGGCCGCCCTGGCGCGCATCCTCCGCAGCAGGAGCCGGTGGCCGGTGGTTCTGGTGGACGCGGGGGATATTTTTACCCGCGGCCCGCTGACCACGGCCTATCAGGGGCAGGCCGAGGCTTCGGCCATGAACGCCGCGGGTTACGACCTTGCCGCCCTGGGTAACAACGAGTTCAAGGCCCGGGACGGCGCTGACCGGGATGACGCCGCAGGGGCGCAGGCCGCGCTCCTGGCCGTAGTGCGCCGTTCCCGCTTCCGCTGGCTGTGCGCCAACGCTACGGACGCCCGGGGCAGATTGCTGCCCGGGGTGCGCCCCTTCGTGGTCCGGCGGCTGAGGGGCCTCCGGGTCGGCTTCCTGGGCCTGACCGCCCCGCGGTCGGCAGGATATCCCCAAACGAAAGGCTGGCGCATCACCGACCCTCTTGCGGCCGCGAAGGTCTGGATCCCCCGCGCCCGAAAGTCCTGCGATGTCCTCATCGCCCTCACCCATATCGGTATCGAGCTGGATCGGCAGCTTGCGGCCTCCACCAGCGGGCTGGACGCCATTGTGGGGGGCGATTCCCATACCTTCCTCTACCGGGCAGAAGCGACGGTCAACCGGGGGGGCCGTAAAGTGCCCATCGTGCAGGCCGGTGAGTTCGGGGCGAACCTGGGTCGGCTGGACCTGGCCTGGCGGCGAACCTCCGGGGGCCGCTGGCAGCTTTACAGCTTCCGCTCCCGCCTGATCCCGGTCGGCCCGGCCATTCGCCCCGCCCCCGATGTCGCCGCAGTGCTTGCGCCCTATGTGGCCCCTTTTCGGATCCGGGTCGGGATGCTTGCCGAGGCGATTGCCTCCCCTGCGGAGCGCCCCCGACAGACCACCCGCCTGCTCTGCGAGGCGATGCGACGGGCCACCCATACCGACCTGGCCCTTCATCCGCAGGGCGGCGGTCTTTTCGAAGTCTTCCGCCGCCGGGCCGTGACTCGGTATGACATCTACCAGATACTGCCCTTCCATAACGAGGCCGTGGTGGCCTCCCTGACCGGAGCGCAGATCGAAGAACTCCTCCGGCGGCAGCCCGACATGATCCGCTCCGGCCCGGAGGAAGCGATAGACCCCGCCCGCGCCTACCGGGCCTGCCTGGCCGACTATATTGCCCGCGATGTCTGCTCCCTGCCCGGCGACCGGCTAGAGAAGACCGGGCTGGACCTCCGGAAGATCCTCACCCTCTATCTCCAGCCGCCCCGGCCTTGCACAAGCCGGAGCTTATCGCGTAATCTCGCCCCGGAAAAAAGCGCCTCGACAGCATCTCCCGGCTTGATCCTCGCCGTTTTTCTGCCGCTAATAGCGGATCTCCAGACGAGATGATCGAGGACGGCGGTATCGATGGAAGCGCCCCTGGAATCGATAATAGCGAGCGGGCCGGGCAGAGCCGCAACCGCTTTTTCGGCTTCGGTTTCCCCGGTATGCACCAGGTGCGTCACGATATAAGGGCCGTCGCTTAACGAGTATAACATCAACTCGGACCCGGCCCATTCTGCTCTCAGGATATGAGATCTGTTTTGGACATATCGGTAATACTGTAGATTTCCCTCTACGCATAAGAGCCTATCCCAAAAGGCCCGCTTTTCTGTAAGTGATATAAGCACGAACCCAATGCAACAACGCCAGATAATTTTCAGCCTGCTTCTCCCAGCGGATCAAGATCCGCCGAAAACGATTCATCCCGCGATGCGTGCGCTCCACCACCCACCGGCGCGCCTTGTAACCCGCTTCGTGCTTGATCGCTTGGGCCTCTTCGCCCCGCGCTCGGATGTGAGCGGTATACCCAAACTCCCTCAACAGGTCGCGCACTTCGTTGTCATCATACCCCTTGTCCATACTCATCCCTTGAGGATCGATCTCACTCGGAGTCGGGCGCTCCACCGGAATGCTCTCCAGCGTCTCTTTGACCCGCTTGAAATCGTTACGGTTGGCCCCCGCGACCGCCAGACCCACCGGGATGCCGGCCCCTTCCGTGTGCAGGCTCCGTTTCGTCCCCTTTTTCCCCCGATCCGTCGGATTCTTCCCGGTTTTTTTCCCCGCCCAGGGGCGCTTGGGGCATCGCCCCATCCATCGCTTGCCAGGCCCAGTCCAAGCCCACCAGCGCCTCATAGGTCTCCAGGCCCTGCTTCCAGAGGGCGGCAAACACCCCGGCTTGGGTCCACTCCTGAAAACGCCGGTGGGCGCTGCTGCTCGAACAGATCCCTGTCTCCTTCAGGGCGTTCCAGGGCATGCCGGTGCGTAACACAAAGAAGATGGCGTCCATGGCCTTGCGGTGGTCCACCCGTCGCCGGTGACACCCCAACGGATGGGGCTTGCCGGGCGGCAAGAGCGTCTCAATCTGCTCCCAGAGGGCATCGGGCATCCGCCCATCCCGACGGACG
>JADLDR010000158.1 GCA_020846535.1 Armatimonadota bacterium
CGGGGGGGACGTGACGCTCTGACAGGAGCAGCAGCCAGGCGTGGAGACAGGGGCGGCGGGGGCCGAAGGGAGGCGTGGGTCTGGGCGCCGCTTCCCCGAAGGCAGAGGCGCATCCTGAGGGAGGGCGAGGGCGCTCCGGTTCGGCTGCGTCCTGGGGGACGCTCAGGGGCGGCTCCTCCTAAGGGGGCAACGCAGCAGGCAAGGCGACGACAACAGCTTCATGAATAATCCAGGCTAGGTCCCGAACACCGTTCCGAACGACGCCCCGCCCCGCTCCCGGGGATCGGGCGTCTACGGCTACAACTGGTGGGTCAACGGCGTCAAGCCCGACGGCGCGCGAATGTGGCCCAGCGCTCCGCCAAAAACGCACCTGGCTATCGGCCTGCACGATAACCTTCTGATCGTCGTTCCCGAATGGAACATGGTGATTGCCCGGACCAACGGGCAGAGGCCGGACGGGTCCGCCAACACCCCGGGCAATCGCGACGAACTCTGGAGCCGCTTCCTGGCACTGCTGGGAGAGGGGATAGCAGATAGATAATCCGGCAGCACCCGTCTTTACTCTCCGCCGATCACCTTCAGCGCCGCATCTGCGACCGCTTCCTGGCCTGCCGGGCTGAGGTGAACCCGGTCCCAGGCGAAAAGGCGCTCCCGGTCGGAGTCGAGGGCGGCGCGGAAAAGCTTGTAGATGTCGGCGAGGCCTGCCTTTTGAGACCGGGCCGCCTGGCGGCAGGCTTCAGCAAGCTCGCCGATGGGATCGAGGTTGTCCAGGGAGGGGCAGGTCGCCATCAGAAGGACATCGGCGCGGCCTTTCGTGGCGCGGCGTATCCGGATCACCGCCTCCTGCTGGACGGCGAGAAAGCCCTCCCCCCGCATCCCGGAGGCCCAATCGTTGCCGCCGAAGAAAACGGTCACCAGGTCGGGATCCGGGCATTCCTGGAGCCAGCGCGGCATAAGGATCAGGTTCTGGGTGAGTTCCGTGCCGCCCATGGCCGGATTGACGATCCTCACGGCGGAGCCATATTTGTCTTGCAGCTTTTTCCGAAGTCTCTCGGGCCAGTCGGTCTCGCGGTTCGTCCAGTGGGCGGTGTCGGTCAAGGAATCGCCCATGGTGACGATAGTGACGGGCTGCCGCGCCCGGAGATTGCGCCTGACCCGGGCCAGCGGGTCGCCCGCAGGGCGGTAGGATCGGGCGTCGCGCTCGATGACCGGCTCCAGGCGGATATCGTCGATGGCGTAGCTGTGCGCCGCGTAGTCTTTCCAGTACCACCATTTGCCGAAGGAGATGCGCCCCAGCCTGGAAGGGGCGTTTCCGCGAGCGGGGTCGAGGGGCTTATAGCTTTTGCTCAGTTCGGGCAGCAAGTCCCGCCAGGGTACGACCACCTTGCGCCACTCTTTGCCGTTGATCGGGAACGCACAGGCATAGCGGACGCCGTAATCCTCGTTCCAGACGAACTCCAGCCCTCCCAGGTGGGAAGAACCGTCCCCCTTGACCCAGAAGGAGATGCCCGCCGCCCTGTCCCAATCCGCATTCGCCAGAGACGGCCCGGCGGAGAAGACGCCCCGGCAATCCTCCTCGAAAACGAACCGGATCGCCTTGCCGCTTTTCCCCTCCACAAGTTCCACGCTCCCCTTTTCGGCGGGTCGAGTAAAGGTCAATTGATTCATGGTGTCCAGGCTCTTGCCCTCCGCCGTGAAGGCAGGGATCGGCGCGGCGGCCATCAGCGCGCCTGTCCATAGCGCCAGGACTGCGCCACGAAGCGAGATCATCATCAAAACAGCCTCCTCAATATCCGGCCTTTCGCCTGGATGACAATAAAGGTAGCGCCACAATACAGACACATGGTGATGCCATGCACAGAACATATTCAAGATCGGCCCGACGAATCCTTTCGCCGTTGAGCTACAGGGCTTCATGCGCTTTTGTGAACGCCGCCTCTATTTGGAGATCATGAAGAGGCCCGTTCCGGCGAACAGGTTGGGGAGGAATTTTACTTCACGCTTTTCGCCCAGGTAGACGGCCTTTTCGATGGTGACGCGCCGCTCCCGGCAGTAGTCGATGAAGTCGAGGATGGTGAGGAAGTGGAGGTTGGGGGTGTCGTACCATTTATAGGGCAGGGAGGGGGTGACCGGAGTGCGCCCGCGGAAGAACAACTGGAGGCGCGCGGTGTAGAGGGCGAAGTTGGGGAACCCGACGATCACCTTCCGGCCCACGCGCAGCGATTCGTCCAGCACGAAATCGAGTTTGACCACCTGCTGGAAGGTCTGGTTGAGGATGACGTAATCGAAAGAGCCGCCCGCGTATTCGGAGAGGCCCCGAGCGAGGTCGCCGTGAAAGACGCTCAGGCCGCGGGCCACACATTTATAGATGGCCTGCTCATCGATTTCGATCCCCTGCCCTCTCACTTTCTTCTCGCGGATCAGGAGGGAGAGCAGTTCTCCGTCACCGCAGCCCAGATCGAGGACGGCGGAATTCGGCTCGATAAAGCTCAAAATGACCCGGTAGTCGAGTTGAATGGCATTAGATTTCGAATTCATCGGTCACTTCGTACCCGTGGTACACCCTTCTCAAAAAGTGTTTGATCAGATGCGTCTCCTCCTCGACCTCCAGGAGGAAGGCATCGTGGCCGTAGGTGGAATAAATCTCGCAGTAGGTGATATCCACGCCTGCCAGCTTGCAGGCCCGGACGATCTCGTGGGACTGGTAGGCCGGGTAGAGCCAGTCCGACTTGAAGGCCAGCGCCATCACCTTCGCCTCAATGCCTTTGAAGACTTCGTGCAGGCTCTTGTTATCCGAGATATCGAAATAGTCCATCGCCTTGGTGATGTAGAGATAGGAGTTGGCGTCGAACCGCTTGATGAAGCTGTCGCCCCGGTAGCGGAGGTAGCCTTCCACCTCGAAATCGGCGCTGAATTTGAAGGGCTTGCGCTCGTCCCGGAAGCGCCGCCCGAACTTTTCGGCCATCGAGACATCGCTCATGTAGGTGATGTGGCCGATCATGCGGGCCACCGAAAGGCCCTTGGCAGGCCCCTCGCCGCCGTAGTAGTTCCCGTCGTTCCAGTTGGGATCGGCCATGATGGCCTGCCTGCCGACCTCGTTGAAGGCGATCTGCTGAGGAGAATGCTTGGCGGTGGTGGCTATCGGGATGGAGGCCGAGATCCGGTAGGGATAGGAAACGAGCCACTGGAGCGCCTGCATCCCTCCCATCGAGCCGCCCGCCACAGCCAGCAGTTTCTCGATGCCGAAGTGATCGATAAGATGACGCTGCGCGTCCACCATATCCTTGAGGGTGATGGTCGGGAAATCGAGGCCGTAGGGCCTGCCCGTTTTCGGATTGACGGAGGACGGGCCGGTAGAGCCTTTGCATCCGCCCAGCACATTCGAGCAGATGACATAGTAAAGGTTGGTGTCGAACGCCTTCCCCGGGCCGATCATGCTGTCCCACCAGCCCGGCTTTTTATCCCCTTCGTGATAGCCCGCCGCATGGGCGTCTCCTGAAAGGGCGTGGTGCAGGAGGATAGCATTCGTTTTGTCTTCGTTCAGCCTGCCGTACGTCTCGTAGGCCAGGGTGACCGGGCCGAGAGTTTCCCCGCTTTCGAGCCGCATCTCGTGCGGTGGGTGCGCGAAGGTGAAATACTGCGTTTCGACAAGGCCGATGCTTTCATCCATGTTCCGAGCTTCCTTCAAACCTTCAGGGATCGGTCCGCGGGGGCACCCCGGCGGGCCGCCCTCGTCTTATAAACAGCAAAAACTGGTGACCCATCTCTGCAGGATAGGCCACCAGTCGTCTATGACTTGTCGCGAATCTATTCTTATTTTACAGCTTTTTGGAGCGCCTGGTCAATATCTTCCTGAATATCCTGGATATCTTCCAGGCCGATGGAGAGGCGGATGAAATCTTCCGTGACGCCGGTGGCCTCCTGCTCCTCGCGGGTCAGCTGCTGGTGGGTGGTGGAGGCAGGATGGATGACCAGGCTCTTGACGTCCAGGATATTCGCCAGATGGGAAAGGAGATGGACCGAATCGATAAATTTCTTTCCGGCTTCCAGGCCCCCTTTGATGCCGAAGCCGACCAGGGCACCGTAGCGGCCCTTCATATATTTGGCGGCCACCTCGTGGCTAGGGTGGTCTTCCAGGCCGGGGTAACTCACCCAGGCGGCGGCGGGATGCTCTTTCAGGAAGCAGGCCACCGCCAGGGCGTTTTCAGAGTGCTTCTGCTGGCGCAAGGGTAGGGTTTCCAGCCCTTGCAGGAACAGAAAGGCATTGAAGGGGCTGAGGCAGGGGCCGATATCGCGAAGCCATTGCACGCGGGCTTTGATGATGAAAGCCACGTTGCCCATGCCCGGGAAGTCTCCGAACACCTCCCAGAACTTCAGCCCGTGGTAGCCGGGGTCCGGTTCGGTAAATTCGGGGAAGTTGCCGTTGCCCCAGTCGAAACGGCCCGCATCGATGATCACGCCGCCGATGGAGGTGCCGTGACCGCCGATGGCTTTGGTGGCGGACTCTACCAGGATATCGGCCCCGTAATCGATGGGGCGCACCAGGCCGATGCCGACCGTATTGTCCACCACCAGTGGGATTCCGGCATCATGGGCGATCTTCGCCAGGGCCTCGAAATCGGGCACATCGAGCTTCGGGTTCCCGATGGTTTCGACAAAGATGGCTCTCGTCTTGCCTGTGATGGCTTTTTTGAACTCTTCCGGCCTGGTGGAATCCACGAATTTGACGGACCGGCCCAGTTTGGGGAAGGTATAGTGGAAAAGCTGGTAGGTTCCGCCGTAGAGGTTGTCCGCCGAAACGATTTCATCTCCGAGCTGCGTGAATGCGAGCATACCGAGGGTGGTCGCCGCCTGGCCGGAGGCGACCGCCAGAGCGCCGGTTCCGCCCTCGATAGCCGCAATCCGCTTCTCGAAAACATCGGTGGTCGGGTTCATAATCCGGGTATAAATGTTCCCGAACTCCTTGAGAGCGAAGAGATTGGCGGCATGCTCGGTGCTGTGGAACACATAGGAGGAAGTCTGATAGATCGGAACGGCTCTCGCCCCGGTCGCGGGATCGGGAGACTGACCGGCGTGGAGCGCCAGCGTATCCAACCGCGGTTCTGACATGATGGATTCTCCTTGAGATAGGAATCAGGGGACTGGATGGCATATAAAGGCTTGCCGACTTCTATTATAACCCAAGTTGCTACCCATCCGAATCGCGCCCTGCCAGGCCGTTGGGCGCGATGAATCGCGCCCCTACAGCGGCAAACGGGACTGGCCCCGGGCCAGGGGGCAACTTGGGTTATTATAGCCTAGATCGGCTTTATAGGCAAGACCCTTCGGGCAACCGCAGTTTTACCGGCTGGACGGCTGCTTGACGTGGAGGCCGCATTCCTTGGTTTCCGGGTTCTCCCACCACCAGCGGCCTGCGCGGGTGTCCTCGCCGGGTGCGACGGCGCGGGTGCAGGGAGCGCAGCCGATGCTGGGGAAGCCCTGGTCGTGCAGCTTGTTGTAGGGCACTCCGTTCGTCTTCACATAGTCCCAGACCTCGGCCTCCGTCCAGTCGGCGATAGGGTTGATCTTGACGAGGCCGGAATGGCTAGAATCCGGCTCCACCTTCTCCACGCGGGTGCGCGTCACCGCCTGCTCGCGCCGAAGCCCGGTGATCCAGGCATCGAGCTGGGACAGCGCCCGGTTGAGCGGCTCGACCTTCCGGATGCCGCAGCACAGCTTGCGCTTCTCGATGCTCTCGTAAAAAAGGTTCAGGCCGTTGGCGCGAACCATTTCTTCCGTCGCGTCCGTTCTGGGGAAGAAAATTTCCAGGCTGATGCCGTATTTCCCGCGAATAGCGTCCATCACGTCATAGGTTTCCTGGTGGAGCCTTCCGGTATCCAGGGTGAAGATGCGGGCCTGCGGGTTCAGCTTGACCATCATATCGATCAGGACGACATCCTCCGCGCCGAAGCTGGAGGCCAGGGCTACCTTCGAGCTGTATGCGTTCATGGACCAGGCCAGCACTTCCTGGGCGGTCATGTCCTCAAAAGACTTCTCCTGAAGGGAATTTTCCAAAACGAGAGACATTTTCGACTTCTCCTTTCCTCAATTCCGCCGACTATCTTGACTAAATAAATCAACTTACTTGCGATAAGATACCACAAAAAAAGAGATTTGTCAAGCAAAATCGAGGAAGGCACAAATATCTCCAAGAGGGAACGCGCTCAGAAGGCGTACAAGAGAAAAGGCCCCAGGGAGGAGGGTTGTCGGATCATGCCTTGAGGCTGTGCAGCAGCTCGGTCAAGAGGGGCCCCCCCTGTTTCTCTCCAGATGATCCCTGCGGGCCAGTTATCAAGAATAACAATATTTATCATCTTAAAGATTCCCAACAAAAGGGTAAATACACAGGATTTCCGGCTATCTTTCATAGTGAAGAGATTTTGCTTGCGGAATGGTTCAATCTTCCATGTCTTATTAAAAGGCGTTAGACGCTCAGAGTTGAGAGCGGCAGGCAGGAGATTGCTGCGTCGCTTCGCTCCTCGCAAGGATAGCCATTTACGGCTGCTCTTCTTACAGACCGCACAGGATGGCGTTTCGGGCAAGGGCAGGGTTAGAGGGAGGCCGGGGCGCTTGTCAGGCAGTGCGGCGTTTACGCCCTTCTTGCTATCGCCGGGCAGGAGTGGTATAATTTCGGGTAAGAACGCCATAAAGGGGACGGTATGAGCCAAGACCAGATTGAAGTGGAGGGCCTGTGCAAGTTTTACCGGGTGAACGAACGGGCGGCGGGGCTAGGGGCCAGCGTCTACAGCATCTTCCGGCGGCGCTACAAGACGGTAGAGGCTGTCAACGACATTTCCTTTTCCCTGCAAGCCGGGGAGGTGGTCGGTTTCCTGGGGCCGAACGGGGCCGGGAAGACGACCACCCTGAAAGTGCTTTCCGGCCTGCTCCATCCGAACGCCGGGCGGGCGCAGGTGCTGGGTCATGCCCCCTGGCGGCGCGAGCGGGAATTTTTACGCTATATCAGCCTGGTCATGGGACAGCGGACGCAACTGCTCTGGGATATACCGGCGATGGATTCCTTTCTGGTGAACAAGGCCATCTACGATATCCCGGACGGGCAGTTTCATGAAACCCTGGACGAACTGGTAGCTCTGCTCGATCTGGAGCCGCTCCTGAAGAAGCAGGTGCGCGCCCTGTCGCTGGGGGAGCGGATGAAGTGCGAGCTGGCCGCCTCCCTGCTCCACCGCCCCTCGATCCTCTTTCTCGACGAGCCGACCATCGGGGTCGATATCACCATGCAGGGGCGGCTGCGGGCCTTTATCGCCGAATACAATCGGCGCACCGGGGCCACGGTGCTGCTGACCAGCCACTATATGGCCGATGTGACCGCCCTGTGCCGGCGGGTCTTGGTCATTCATCATGGGAAATTGCTCTATGACGGGGCGCTTTCCTCGCTTGCTGACCGGCTGGCCCCTTTCAAAGTGATTCGCCTGGATCTGGAGCCGGACCAGACTCCCCTCGATTTCTCGCACTTCGGGGAAGTGCTGCATGAGGATGACGGAAAGGTGACCTTCCGCGTCCCGAAAAGCGATACGGCCTCGGTGATCGCCCACCTGCTGGCCGAGGTCGCGGTCGCCGACCTGACCGTGGAGGACCCGCCCATCGAGGAGGTCATTGACCGCATCTTCCAGGAGGCGGCGGTATGAGGTGGTTCGTCCGTATCTACCGGGCCTTTTTCCGGATGGCCCTGGCGATGATGATCCAGTACCGGGCCGCGATGCTGATCTGGGCGGTATGGGGGTTCGTCGGGCCGATGGTCTCCCTGGCGGTCTGGATCGCGGCGGCGCAGGGCGGCAAAATCGGAGGCTTCGACCGCGGCGATTTCGCCGCGTATTTTCTGGCGCTGACCATCATCAATCATATCGCCATGTCGTGGGATGCCGAGTCGTTCAGTTGGGATATCCGTTCCGGGAATCTTTCCCCGCAACTGCTCCGCCCGGTGCATCCGATCCATGCGGCGCTTGCCTATAATATCGGGTATAAGCTGCTGACCGTATCGGTGCTGCTGCCCATCTGGGCCGCGCTTTTCTGGCTCCTTCGCCCGACCTTTCACTCCTCCTGGCACAATCTCGCCTGGGCTGTTCCCGCCATCCTGGCCGGGGCGGCGCTTCGCTTTCTATGGAATTATTGCCTGGCGATCATCGCCTTCTGGACGACGCGCACGCAGGCCATCAACCAGCTTTACTGGACGGTGGACAGCTTTCTCTCGGGCCGGATCGCGCCTATCGCGCTGCTGCCGGGCGCTCTGCAACTGATGGCCTATTATTCCCCTTTTCGCAGCATGATCGCCTTTCCGGTGGAACTGACCCTGGGCCGGGTTCCGCCGCAGGCCATCCTGCCCGGCATCGCCGCCCAGTTTTTATGGATGATCGCCGCCTGGGTTCTTTTCCGGGTGCTGTGGAGCCAGGGCGTGAAGCAGTATTCGGCGGTGGGAGCGTAAAAAATGCGCTATCTCTATCTGATCCTGGTTTTCATCCGCACCAGCATCCAGACCGAGGTGGAGTACCGGGCGGACTTCTATACGCGGGCGCTTGCCAGTCTGATGGAACTTGGAACGACGGTCGGGGCGCTGTGGGTGGTCTTCTCGCACACGCAGAGCCTGGCCGGATGGTCGTTCGCGCAGGTGCTGGTACTCCTCTCTATTTATTATCTGATGGACGGGCTGATCCAGACCTTTATCGCCCCGAACATGCGGCAGGTGATGGATCAGGTGCGGCAGGGAACGCTCGATTTCGTGCTGGTGAAGCCGGAGAACAGCCAGTTTCTTGCCAGCTTCCGCACGGTCAATATCTGGGGGGCGGCCAATGTGCCGGTCGGGCTGGTTCTGGCCTTTCTGTCGGTCCGAAAGCTGGCCGGGGCGGTGGGCTTCTGGGAGGCAGGGGCCTTTGCCGTCACCCTCTTTTCCGGGCTGGTGATCATCTACGCCTTCTGGCTGATGCTGGTCACCCTCACCTTCTGGTTCATCAAGATCGATAATATCGATCAGATCGTCTGGCAGGCGTTCTCGGCAGGGCGCTACCCGGTGGACATCTATCCCCTGTGGCTCCGGCGCACCCTGACCTACGCCATTCCCATCGCCTTCATCCTCACTGTCCCGGCCCGCGCCCTGACAGGCCAGTTGGCGGGGCAGTCGGTCCTCATCTCTTTATTGATGGCCGCTGTGATGCTGGTTCTCTGCTCGGCCTTCTGGCGCTTCGGACTGAAATACTATACGGGGGCGTCGAGCTGATGGCTATTCCTTATCTGGAATGCGCGGGGTTTCAGGATTTTCTTCAGGCTGTCCGGGAAGCGCAGATCGAGCGGCTGATGGGGCCGTCGCGTCCGGTGGAGGCGATGGCGCGCTTTCGCCATGAAACGATTCCGGGCAGGATGGGCCGGTGGATTACGGTTCACCTGGAAGCGACCTGCCTGATGGGGGAATCCCGGGAAAAGGGGAAGCCGCTCTATATCCTGCGCCATCGGGAATTCGTTTACGAGCGGTCGGAATACGACCAGGACAACCCGGAACGGTTCGCCGCGCTCCGCGCCGGGACGATGCAGAAATTCAAGGCGGCGATGGAGGCGGAGCGCGTCGCCGTCCAAGAGGACTATTCCTGGAGTGGGGAGTGAGAGGCGTTCGGTTGTAGATTAAGGCAAGTTTTAAGCTACACTTTCTTCTTTCAGCCGATCAACAAGGTTCAGGTTCATCAGGAAATTCGCGGTTGTCTCGATGTCGGTATCTTCGAGAGTCCACCCCAGGCTGTCGGCAGTTCTTTGGATCGCCTTCGCGCTCATAGGGATAAGATGCTCGTTCAATATATAGAAGACTTTGGCCGCTATGGATAACTGCATGTAGTCCAGTGTTCCGGCTTTCTCTATGTTCGTCCAGGCCGAGGCGATGGATCGGTACGCCTCCGGATATTGTTGCATCAGCAGGGAAGCGATTTCCTGACCGTCGGGTGTCAAAGTATAGTCGGTGCGAACCATCTCGAAGCCGGTATCCTTATTCTTCCTGCCACTGAATGTCCGTTCAGCGAAAAAGTCAACGCCGCACAATTCCCCTATCGCATCCGCCACGGTTTCCGAATAGGGGCCGTAATAATGCGCCACGTACCCCAGGTCGCTCAGATGCCCTGTCAGCAGGCCGATAAAATAGAGTCTCTTTTGGAAAAGCGTTTTGCCCTGCACCTTTCCGCCCATTGCTTTCAGTGCGAGAAGGATGAGGTCATGGACAGTCACACCGGTTCCTCCTTATTCTGCGACGCCTGCGCCAGTACGCGCCTGATTTCTCCTGCAACGGCCTTCAGCTTTTTATCGCGTTCCGTCGGCGTTCCATATTCGACAGGCGCGTACACCTCAAGGAATTTTTCGTTGACGCTCGTTCGGATAGACCGGAAGAGCGTCGACTTTTCCTCAAACGGCGCGGGGCGCGGCACCGTATCCACCAGAATAGCTTCTTCATCGTTCCTGGACTGTTCTCGCACGGACTTGATCGAATAGGTATGCAATATAACCAGATGCGGATCGATCTCGATATTCCAAATTCTCGCCAGGACCTCTGCGATCTCCATTTCCAGGCCAGCGCGCAGATCATCGGGTGGATTCATCAAGATGCGCCTGGTTTCGGGTTCGGGAAAAGCCGCTTTATCGATATCGGACGCATAAACTCGTTTAAGAAGCTGCCTTCGAATCAGCCTGTTCACCAACTGATAGCAGTATGTGCCGCGAAACGCATCCCCACCGAAAGTCAGAAGAAACCGAGCGTCATTCCATCCGGTATAATTTTCGATGAACTCCGCGGATCCGTTGTAGTGATACAGCTTTTTGAGGTCGTCTATATTATCGACCTCGATCCCCAGAGTGATAGCGCGGGTCAGCATATTATCCGTCACCAGGCGCACTCGATGCCGGTAAACCTGTGTGGTCAGATAGTACTTTGCCAGAACGAATTGCTCCAGAGCGTGCACTCCGTCCGCTTTGACCATCAGCGCCTTTTCACCGGAACGCTCCCGGTCTATCAGGCTGCGGTGCAGTTGAGAGAGATCGAACACTCCGTACTGGACACCGCAGAAGCGGCTGTCTCGCAGCAGATAGTCTTGCTTGTCGGCATCCAGAGGGCCGGATACGATTTCCTTGAGAACAGGCTGGTCGGCGCTGCGTCCGCTCAATAGATTGACGATATCTTTGCGTTGCTCACGACTGATCAAATCGGATAGCTGCGGATCGCTGTCGATGAGAGCGACCGTCAGTTGTTCATGGATCTTCTCCTTATTAATTCGATTGTCTCCGGTAAAATTCCTGTCCGCAAACCGCTCCAGCGAATTTTCCGACACGTGGGAAAACGGGCCGTGTCCGATATCATGCAATAGAGCGGCAAGCCGGACCAGTCGCCTCCGGTCTTCATCCAATCCGAGGCTTTCGGCCAACAGGCCGGCCACATGGCATACTCCCAGGCTGTGGTCGAAACGAGTATGCAGCGCCCCCGGGTAAACCAGGTAAGCCATCGCCAACTGGTGAATTCCCCGCAATCTCTGGAAAACCTCTGTGTCAATGATTTTGGTTTCCAATTCGCTCAACCCGATAAAATCATGAACCGGGTCGCGGATTTGGCAAAACCAGGCCATTCAACCACCTTTTCTGTTCAGGATTTGCGTATATAATATTGATCGTTTTAGCACTTGGCTTTATTTTGTGGGATATTTCCCTACCAGAAAATAAATATCCTTTTTCATATAGGAGCGAGTGACCTCGTAGATGTCGCGGATTTTGATGCCGGTTATACGGGCTTTGCCGACCTCAGCCGTCTTCAATACCCCGTGCCGGGCGAAAATAGCGCCCATGTGGACGAATCTGAGAAATTCGACGGACGTGGAGGGAACCTTTGCGCTGTCGGGGAGAATGACCGTCCAGCCGCCGGTGTCGTAAAACTTGCGGTAGGGAACCTGCATCCATTCTTCGACCATATGCAGCGCGGTGCAGGAATTGAAATCGACCCCGAGGAGAAGCACCCGGGCGTCCAGGTCGTAGAGCTTTCCGAAGGTACTGTCCCGGCCCCACGCGCTTTTCTGCGCCCCCATCACCTCTTCGGCATGCTTTCCCATCGCGGCCACGAAATGGCGGCTGCGGACGGCCCCTTCCTTCTTCCGAAAGACTTCGGCGATCCTGCCGACCGCCGAAGGGGTGTTCGCCACATCGAATACCCGATCCGGCGCGTCCCAGACGAAGGTAGGCATCACCACCGTCCCTTCCGGACCGACGACGGACAAAAGGGCATCGATGACAGCATCCGCCCCGCCCTCCACGTAGCCGAAGGCGCTGAGGGAGGAGTGCGCCAGCACGATATCGCCCTGCGTCAGGCCCACGGATTCAAGCCCCTGCTCTATATCCTGCCGGCTGACGGTCACGGATTCCATTTTTACCGATACCTCCCTATGTGCCCCCCACCCCGACGATGACCAGGGAGAGGCCGACCGCGCGCTGGCGGGTTTTCCAGGTCAGGCGGGGTTCGAGGCAGTGGTAGCGCCAGTTGAGGGCGAATTCGACATTATAGACGCCGCCGTGCCGCAGGTCGTACTGCACGAGAAGGTTCAGGCGGTTGGGCGCGCCGCCGAGGGCCAGGCGGGTTTGAAGCTCTTCGGCGAGATCGATCCGGTCGAACAGAAACGGGGTGGTTCCGGAGGCGGCTCGCTTGAAGTAGCCCAGCCCGAAGGCAGGCTCCCCGCGGAGGAGATAATCCGACTGCCAGCCGAGGCCCACCACGGAATAGCGGTCGCCGCTGCCGTAGCGGGCGGCGATGGCCTGCAACTCGGGCCGCGTTCTAAAGGCGCTGCCGCCAAGCTGCGGCCCCAGGAGGGCGGCCTGCGCCTGCAAGCGCGTCGTCCGGCTGAGGGAGGGGCGCTCCCGGTAATAGCCGGCGGAAACGGCGGGGGTCAGGGTCAAAAATCCTTTCGCCAGCCGCGCTTCCGGGAAGCCGACCTCGACCTCCGGCAGCCTGTCCAGGAGGACATCCCGGGCCTGGGTATAGGGCGGCTCCTCACGGAGGCTGACGTTCAGGCGCAGAGGAAATTTCCCCTTGCGCTCGAAGCGCCCCTGACCGACCGGGCCGCGCCTTGCGGAAAGGCCCAGATAGGCTTCGCCTTTAGTTCGGGGGCTTTCAGGAAGGGACCAGGCAAGGCCCGCCGACGGGCCTGCCAGGCGGCTATAGGCCACTTTGGGGGAGACGCCGCCCGAACCTTTTCTGTCGAAGCTCATCGCCAGAGCAGGCCAGACGAAGAGGCGCGTTTTTCCGAGATAGAAGGCGATATGCCTGGCCCGGACCCGTTTTTCCCGATCCACGGTGATGCTGCGGGCGGTGATGCGGTAGTGAGGGGAGGGAAGGGAGCAGGAGGTGAGGGATCCGTTTTCCAGCCGGAGGGTATCGGCGGCCAGATCGATCCGGCGGCCCTCGAAATAGAAGGCATCGACCTGAGCGGTGACGTTTCCCGCCGTCCCGGCGCGCTCCCCGAAGCGGTAGACAAGCCGGTCGGTCCGAAGGGTGCGCTCCGGCTCGGACAGGACGATCTTGCCTTTCGCCTCCACCGTCCGCTCCTGAATATCGGTTTCTACCTCGTCGGCGGTCAGGGCGGTGTTTTTGTAGGTAATGCGAACATTGCCGATGCTGCGGACCCGGTTGCTTTCCCGGGCGTAGATGTGGCGGTCGGCGAGGATGCGGATCGTGGCCGGGGCCTCCGCGGAAGCCGGGCCGGCCAGGGCGATGAAGGCCAGGAGGAGGCTATAAAGCCAGGGCTTTCGACTGCCGGGCACGGCCGAGGGAGTTTCACTGAGGGAGGGGGGCCGGGGATTGCTTCGACTGCGGCTGCGCTCCTTGCCGGCTACATCGAGACGAGCCGTATCAATGTCATTGCGAGGGCGAAGCCCGAAGCAATCTCCAGGGTAGCGCCAACGGGCAGAGCTATGTCGTGCCTTTGTGACTCTGGAGATTGCCGCGTCGCTGCGCTCCTCGCAATGACATCGATACGCTCCGCTCCTCGTAGTGACATCACCGGCGATCTTCGCAAGGGCAGCGGCATTTCGGAGGGCGAGTGAAGGGAGTGAGATCATGAGATTTGGGAACCGCCGTCAATGGAATGGGCGGAGGAGTCGAGAGATCCCTCCGCCCTTATTATACCACAACCGGCGCAATCGACTACAGTTTGATATCGATCACCGCGCTGACGCCGATGCCCCGGACGCGGTCGATGTTTTTCAGGTTCTCGGAAGCGATGGGAACGAGGGCTTTCAGGCGGAACTTGGCGCCGATAGCCCCGAAATCTCCCTCCAACTGGGCGACGGCCTTGACCGTTTCCAGCCTCCGGGCCGGGCCGGTGACCTGGGCCATGCCGATGTACCCGCCCTTTCCGATGCTCAGGATGGGCACCACCTTGGTGGCGTCCCGGTTCTCCGCGCCGCGGTTGAGGGTGAGGGTGTTGACCGCATCGTTGAGAGGCTTGGAGAATTTGGTCACCAGGATGCCGATGCCGCCGACTTTGAGAACATCCCCCAGAATGTCGGCGAAGGCGACGGTGGTGGTTGCGAGAACGAACATCAAAGCCAGGATAACCGCTATTTTGCGTGTCATATTAAAATCACCTCCACTCATTGGACGAGGAGGAGGAAGAGAAAGTTACGGGGCGGGGGGGAGCGGACTTGGAGTGCTTTGACCAAATCGCCAAGAGAACGCACCATCTCAGCCCCTCTTAGCAAGGGGGATTGGGGGGATTTTCACATCATCCTGGCAGCATATAAGGGGTGTGGCGCTGATAGCGGTACGCTGGGGATTGCCGCGTCGCTTCGCTCCTCGCAATGACAGCCATTTACGGCTGCGCTCCTCGCACGGGAGAGGCTATGAGACTGTCCCGGCGGTGTACATAAAAAAAGCGGGCCGCAAGGCCCGCTTTCGGATTCGCCTTTTAGAACTTCACGGTCAACTGGGTACCGGCGACGTTACCCTTGTAGCTGCCAGCGCCGATCTTGTCCTTCCAATCCACGTACTGGTAGTACAGGCGGAGGCTCAGATTGTCGCTGAAGGTGCGGCCGTAGCCGAGATCGAAGTAGCTGGCTTCGTTCGTCGTGCGGTTGGCGGCACCCACGCTCTGCTTCAACTGAACGTTCTCATAGCCGAGGAGTACGAAGCTGCCCTCGTAGAGCTTGTAGTTGACGCCCGCGGTCGCCCGCTTGACCTTCGCGTTCATCGCAGACTTCTTGGACTCCTGGAGATCTTCGTAGCTGGCATTTACGTCCAGAGCTTCGGAGAACTTGTAGCCCAGCGTTCCGCGGCCACCCTTGATGTTCACAGGGTTCTTGGCCGGGCCGATGCGGAGCCAGTAACCAGGGGCGTAGAAGTTAGGCTCGATGTCGCGGTAGCCACCGCCGATGACCAGCCCGCCCAGGTTGTAGGTGAGCATGGCGTCGAAGGCGCTGTTGTTCTTGTTGGAAGCGCGGACTCTGCCGTCGGTGTTGGTGATCCCGACCGCTCGGCTGCCCTGCTTGTAATCGCTCTTCGTCCACTCGGCGTAGACGCCCAGGCGGTCATCCATGAACTTGGAGTTGAAGTCAACCCCGTAGATTTCCGCCTTGTTGAGGGAGCGGCCTGCGGCCAACTCGGCAAAGCGGATATTGGACAGACCGGCCTGGATGTAGGTCAGGCCCAGCTTGCCAGCGCCGAAGGCGCTCCAAGAGAGGCGAGCGCCTGCGGACTGATCCCACGGGCGGGAGCCGATGGCATTGGAGGTGCCGATAGCGGTGCCGGGCGCATCCACAAACGCGCTGCGGAGGTGCTGCACCGCAAAGAGCATCACGCCCACAGGGCCGGCCGTGAAGTTAGTCTTGATACCGGTCACAGGGAAGTCCCCGCTATCGGTCTTGGGCAGATAGGTGTAGTAATCGGTGTCCACCAGCTTGAAGGTGTAAGGAGTGAGCTGGAGGGGGAATTTACCGATAGTGATCGCGTTCTCACCGAGGAAGCTCAGGTTGGCTCCGGTCTCGATGTAGTAATACCAGGGAGTGATCGTGGTTGCCTGGCTGCCGCCCTGGCCCACGAGGCGGGAAGATGTGTAATTGGGATAGTCATCGTAATGACCATTGTTATTGCCACCGGTATTGCCACCCATACCGCCAGCGCCCGCCACGCGGCTGATGTTGCCGACCGCGGGGAGGTAGGTGCTGGCATTGATCACCACGGTCGCCCGGGTGTGTTCGGCGACCTTACCCTTGATCGTCAGATCATAATCCCAGAGGACCGGGGCGCTGTTGAGCAGGTTGTTCGGCGAACTCTTGACGGCCATCGGGCGGCCATCGATATCGAAGGGGTTCTTCGCCGCGTCGCCGCGCTTGACCATCGTTCCCTGGGCGATCATGTTGCCCTCGAAGGTGACCCGCACGCGCTCCATCTCTTTTTCGATGGCGGCCACGCGGTCCTTGAGCGCGGACACGTCCTTTTTGAGCTGATCGACATCCACGCCCAAGGCGGCCAGTTCGTCCTTAAACTCCTGGGCCAAGCGCTTGATCTGGTTCAGCTCTTCCGGGGTAACGCCGGGAGGGCCGGCGGGGCCGGCTTCGCCGGTAGCGCCGGCGGGGCCGGCAGGGCCTGCGCCGCCGCCCAGCTTCTGCACTTCTTCCCACAGACGATTGATCGCCATGGCGAACTCGTAGCGGGTCATGGCGCGCTTGCCGCCGAAGGTTCCGTCGGGATAGCCGATGAGGATACCCTTTTGCTGGAGCGCGTTCACCGCCGGGTAAGCCCAGTGATCGGTGGGAACGTCAGCGAACATGCCCTGGGCCAACACCGGGAAGGCGAAGGCCATCAGAACGAGTACGCCGACTACGATTCCGAGTCGTTTCATGTGTGTTCCTCCTTGCATGATGTGAAAACCAGGACGCATCGTTTCCTGACGCGGCTCGAAGGAGGAAGCGGACGAGTCTCCATGTTTCCTCTCGCGCCTGCCGCCTTCTATAGCTTTGGTCCGAATAGACGCTTCCTGCGGCTGCCGTCCCCACCTCTGAGGCCTGTGCAAGGATCGCTGCACCTCCGTTCCTGCCTGAGATGGGTTTTTGCGCCAGCCATACGAGGCGGGGGTTTCCCGCCGCATTTGAAGGTTAGACGTACCTCAACCCCAAAAGGTTTCAAACGCCGAACCTTTCAACGGTAAAAAAATATCATATTTCGGGGGAAATGTCAAGCCTTTTGGAGAGAGATTTTCAAAGAGGGCGGAAAAGCACCTCTCCCACCCCGGCCCTCCCCCTCCGGGGCACAGAGGGAGGGGGCCTGGCGGCGGGACAGGAGTTGCCGGGCGCAGCCCCTCTTCCTACACAATGGCCGGGCTGAGGGAGAGCGTTTCGCGCTCCGACTACTGGAGTTTGAATTTGTAGAGATAGCCGTTGGTGCTGCCGACCAGGATGGAGCCGTCCGGGGTTCTTTCGCCGGAGGCCCAGAACTGGCCCGCGCCGTCCGCGTTGGCGTTGAACTCGGCCAGCACTTCAGGGCTGTCCGCACGGAAGGCATGGAAGAAGCCGGTCAGGCTGCCGCCGCACAGGTAAGGAGACCCGTCCGAGTCGCGCGTGCCGACCGGCTGGCTGCGGAACGCGCCCGCGCTGGCCGTGCCCTTGCAGGTGAGGTCGGGGGCCTGCTGGCCGTCGTCGAGGCCGTAGGCGTAGATGTTGTAGTCCTCCGCGCCCATCCAGAGGAGGCCCTCATCGGGCATCGCCCGGAGGAGGGCCTGGGTCGGGATGCCGGTGGCGGTTTTCCACCGGACGACGCCGTCGGCGCTCAGGCTGAGAAGGTCGCCTTTGGCGGTGGAGAGGGTGAATGTTGCCCCGGCATCAGGCAACACTAG
>JADLDR010000159.1 GCA_020846535.1 Armatimonadota bacterium
ATTGCCTTCCGCCATCAGGAATCGGCCAATATAGGGTTTGCCGATGGCCATGTGAAGCCTGTGCATAAGCCCGGCCCCTTCCTGGATGTCAACCATCCTGACTTCTACACTATCTGGAACCATCCCAGGTCGGCATAACGGCCCTGACGACAGAGACGGCGCTCTCAAACGTGGCCTGTTGGATTGAAAGCACCTATGAACCATCGATAATCGCTGAAAGCCGCGCCTTATACGTGGCAAAGAAGGAAGTTCGATATCGAATACGGGAAATCGCCAGTTGTCTACAAGCACTGTGGTGGTTCTGATCGTCGTTATCATAGCGGTTGCCGCCATCTATTATATAGGCTTTCGCTCAAAATCCGGTGGAGGCGCTCCCTTCGCCGGCAAGGGGCTGCCGACGATGAAAATGAAAGCCGAGGCGAGCGGCGATACGACAGTGCTGGCAGGCCAGATTACACCCGCAGCGCCGACAGGACAATAGAAAGTCTTTCTGATGCTCAAAGCCCTCTGCCAGGAAATAGGCAGAGGGCTTTTTTATTTAAAATCCGATTTATGGAAGCCGGGCCTTCACTCTTCCCTATAGGCGTTGCTAAAGAGGCTTAAAGGGCGCGTTCGCTTGGTTAGGGTATCAAAGTTCCCAAGGCTACTCCCCCACCGAAGCCCGGCGAGGGGCTGAGGGAGGCGGTTGCGCTAGCACAATATCATCTTCGCTGCATATAGCCCCGGTTTGCGTTTTACAGCATCCTAAAACCGCTTGATCGCCATCACCACTTTGCCGAGAATGGTGGCATCGTCCACGATGATCGGCTTCATGGCGGTGTTTTCGGGCTGAAGGCGGATTTTGTGGTTTTCGCGGAAGAGGCGCTTGACCGTGGCCTCATCCTCGATAAGAGCGACCACGATATCGCCGTCATAGGCGCTGCTCTGCCTGCGGGCCACCACGAAATCGCCATCATGAATACCGGCATCGATCATGCTGCTCCCCTGGACGCGGAGCATGAAGAGGTCGCGGTCATCCACGATGTCGGCGGGGAGAGGGAAGACGGCCTCCACGTTTTCATCGGCCAGGAGGGGAGTACCTGCGGCCACATTCCCGACTAAAGGCACATTGACCATCCGGCGGGAGATTTGCGGGAATCCTCCCAGGCCCGTCAGATCGATGGAGCGGTATTTGTAATGGCTTTTCTTGATGTAGCCTTTCCGCTCCAGCGCATCCAGATGTTTCTGGACGGTGCAGCTCGATCGCAGCCCCGCAATCTCCGCGATCTCCCGGACCGTGGGAGACTGGCCGTTCTGCTGTATGAATTTCTGTATGATCTCAAGGATATTTCGCTGCTTGGCTGTGAGTCCTTCCATAACCTGTCGCCTCCTTCGGCAAAAAACCTGCGCGTGATTCCTTCCGGCAACCCTTTATTAAAAACATTATAACAGATTCCTTTTGAGATTGCAAACTATTGTTTGGAATCATTCGCTATTTTTTGATGGAGGCAGCCTCGACGTTCAGGCAAGCCCGCCAAAAAGGAAAAACTCTCCCCCTGCCGAAATATGGGGCAACCAGGAATACATCGAGATGGGAGGAACCTGCCTTATGCGCCGCATATGGCTGCTGCTGGCCCTGCTGGTTTTGTCCGGGTGCGCCGGGCAGAATAGGGATCTCCGCAACGGCCCTGTACATATCACCTACTGGGAAAAGTGGACGGGATTCGAGGGGGATGCGATGCGGGCCACGGTGGATGCCTTCAATCGCTCCCAGGACCGCATCCATGTCGATCTCCTGACCGTCAGCCAGGTCGATCAGAAGATGCTGCTGGCAACCGCGGGCGGCATCCCCCCCGATGTGGCCGGCCTCTGGTCTTACAATACGAATGTGTATGCGGATAAAAACGCCATCATCCCTCTGGACAGCTTTATGAAAGAGGCGGGGATCAAGCAGGAAGATTATATCCGGTCTTACTGGGACCTGGGCTTTTACCGGAGCAAGACCTGGGCGCTGCCGACCACTCCAGCCACCTGCGCCCTCCACTGGAATAAAGACATGTTTCGCAGGGCCGGCCTGGACCCGGAGCGGCCCCCGCGCACCATCGAAGAGCTGGACGCCTACGCTCGGAAACTGACGATCCGCGATGAGAAGGGAAGGATCCAACAGATCGGTTTTATGCCTGCCGAGCCGGGATGGTGGAACTGGGGTTGGGGCTTTTTCTTCGGGGGCAGGCTGTGGGACGGGGAATCGAAGATCACGGCCGACTGTCCGGAAAACATCCGCGCCTTCCAATGGGTGCAGTCCTATGCCAAGGCATACGGCGTGCAGGATTTGCAGGTCTTTCAGAGCGGGTTCGGCAATTTCTCCTCCCCCCAGAACGCTTTCCTCGCCGGAAAGGTGGCGATGGAACTTCAAGGGGTCTGGATGTATAATTTCATCAATAAATTCGCCCCGCATCTCAAGTGGGGGGCCGCCCCCTTCCCCTACCCTTCGGACCGTCCCGACCTGGCGAATTCATCGCCGGTGGATGAGGATATCCTGGTCATTCCCAACGGAGCCAGGCACCCGCGGGAGGCGTTCGAGTTCATCAAATTCGTGCAGAGCCAGAAGGGGATGGAGCTGCTCTGTATGGGTCAGAGAAAACAAACGCCCCTGACAAAGGCGAGCCGGGAGTTTCTGAAGACCCACCCCCACCCCTTTATCGAAACCTTTATCGAGTTGGGGAAGACCCGAAACGCCTTCGCCACACCCAAAATCGGAATCTGGCGGGAGTATCAGGATGAGCTTCAAAACGCCTTCTCGAATATCTGGCTCTGCAAGATGACCCCGGAGGAAGCCCTGAGGGCGGTGCAGACAAGGATGCAGAAGAAACTGGACAGGGAGATTCGCCAGAAAGCGCGGCTCGGGAGGAACCCATGACCAGAGGCGAAAAGCGGAGGCTCAAATGGGGACTGATCTTCATCTCTCCCTGGATGATAGGACTCAGCGTTTTCACCCTTTACCCTATCGCCGCCTCCTTCTATTACAGCCTGTGCGATTATTCGGTGCTGCAACCCGCCTATTTCATCGGGTTGGGCAACTATAAAGACCTTTTCACCGATGAGGTGTTCTGGATCACGCTGAAGAACACTTTCGTTTACGCGATGCTGGCCCTCCCTCTGGGCCTGGTGGTCGCCTTCTCGATGGCTCTCCTCCTGAACACAGGGGTGCGCGGCATGGCTTTCTACCGCACCATTTATTTCCTCCCCTCCCTGGTTCCCGGCGTGGCTGCCGCCATCCTCTGGCTCTGGATCTTCAACGGCGAATACGGCGTTCTCAATTTCGTCCTCTCCTGGGCCGGCATCGAGGGGCCGGGATGGCTCTCCGATCCGGTCTGGTCGAAGCCCGCGCTGGTGGTGCTGAGCCTGTGGGGGGTGGGCAACGCCATCGTCATCTACCTTGCGGGGCTTCAGGATGTGCCTCAGCATCTTTACGAGGCGGCGGATATCGATGGGGCCAACACTTGGCAGAAGATATGGAATGTGACCATCCCGATGGTCTCTCCCGTCATCCTCTTCAACCTGATCATGGGGATCATCGGCACATTCCAGATTTTTTCCCTCCCCTATATCATGCTGCCCGGCGGCCAGCCTGCCCGGTCCGCCTATTTCTATACGGTCTACCTCTATGACAACGCTTTCCCCTACCTCCAGATGGGCTACGCCTCCGCGATGGCATGGGTGCTGTTCGTGATCATCCTGGCGCTGACCTTCGTGGCCCTGAAGCTGTCCAGCCGCCACGTCCACTATGGGGGGATATAAGAATGGGGACAAAGCGCCCTCTCGCTCGCCTGGGGATCCACCTGATTCTTATCCTGGGGTCGGTTGTCTGCCTCTTCCCGCTGGTGTGGATGATTTCCACCTCCCTGAAGCCCATCGAGGAGACGATGGCCCTTCCCCCTCGCTGGATTCCTTCCGTCTGGCAGTTCGACAACTACGCCCGGGCGGTCATGTATCAGAGCGACAAACTGGGCTATATCCCCTTCCTGGTCTACGCCAAAAACACGCTCTACCTGGCGGTTCTCGGCCTGGCGGGGACGGTGATTTCCAATGCTCTGGTCGCCTACGGCTTTTCGAGAATCGAATGGAAGGGGCGGGACGTGGTTTTCGCCCTCACCCTGACAACCATGATGATCCCCTTCCCGGTGACGATGGTTCCCATCTATGTCCTTTTCCGCAACCTGCACTGGATTGGCACGTTCAAGCCGCTCTGGGTCCCGGCCTGGTTCGGCGGGGCGTTCAATATCTTCTTGCTGCGCCAGTTCTTCATGTCGCTCCCCAAAGAGCTTTCCGATGCGGCCACAGTGGACGGCTGCTCGGAGTTCCGCATTTTCAAGGATATCGTCCTTCCCCTCTCCCGCCCCGCCCTGGCGGTGGTGGCTCTCTTCCACTTCATGTACGTCTGGAACGATTTCCTGGGCCCGCTCATCTATCTCCAGGATCAGAAGCAGTTCACCCTGGCTCTGGGCCTTCAGTTCTACCAGAGCCAGCACGGCGGCACCGAATGGAACATGCTGATGGCCGCCGCCACCATCATGGTGCTGCCCATCATCGCGCTCTTTTTCTTCACCCAGAAGACCTTCATCCAGGGCATCACGGTGACCGGCCTTAAGGGGTAGGGTACAGGGTGTAGGGGGGCGCTGTCATTGCGAGGAGCGTAGCGACGCGGCAATCTTCAGGCTCACAAGAGCCTGAATCTCTCCCGGTATATGTTACGCTGGAGATTGCTTCGTCGATAACGCTCCTCGCAGACTGCATCGACTATATGACGTATTGCCATTCAAACGAAATCCTGTAGGATATGGAATACTGTCCGGCATTTTCCCTATACCCTCCCCCCTACACCCTGTCTCAGGCTTCCGATCAGCGCCCATGCTGCCGCTAGCAGCCCGTAATACAGCATGATCGCCCAGGCAGGCGGGGAGACGAGGGCGATCCAGGCCAGGGGGAGGCGGGAGCAGAGGAGGACGGCTCCGATGAGGCAGGTGACGAGGGGCTCGGTGAGGGCGGCCAGGAGGATGGCGAAGGGCAGGCCGAGAGCGCCGGAAAGGGCGGTCAGCAGACCCATTCCCAGGATCAGGGCCATAGGCGGGACGATCAGGAGGTTTGCCAGGACGGAAACCGGAGAGATCATATTGTCGTAAAAGGCGACCAGGGGCAGGACGCCGACCTGGGCCGCCGTGGATACCGCGAGGCAGGCGGTGAGGTTGCGGGCGACCCGGGCGGAGAAGAGGCGGAGCGCCGGTTCCGGGTGGCTGCGGCCCAAATCGAGGCGGCGTTCCAGAGGGCGCAGGCAATGCTCCAGGTGGGGGGTGATGAGAAAAAGGGAGGAGACGCAGGCGAAGCTCAACTGGAAGCCTCCGTCCCGAAGGGCCAGAGGATGAACGGCAAGCAGGACGGCGGCGGCGGTCGCCAGAGAGTTCGGGGCATCCGGCTCCCGGTCGAAGAAGAGGGCCGTCAGGTAGAGAGAGGCCATGGAGGCCGCCCGGACGACCGAAGGGCGGCCTCCGGCCATCAGCGCGTAGACAGAGAGGGTGAGGATCATCAAAGCAGCGCGGAGCTTCGGGGGAAGGGTGAGATGCCAGAGGAGCCGCTCCAGCAGAAAGGCGATCAGGCCGACATGCAGCCCGGCGGTTGCCAGCACATGCACCGTGCCGGTTCCGACAAACGCCTCCTTGAGATGAACAGGCAGGCCCGCCCGCGCTCCCAGCAGAAGGCCGGTCAGGACAGCGGCTTCGAGGGGAGGGAAGAGGCGCTGGATGGCTGCCGTCATGCGGCGCTTCAGGAACAGCGCCCAGCGCATCGGGAAGGGAGCGGCCTCATCGCCCAGGAAGCGGCAGTCGCCGGGGAAGCGGACGCGGAAAAGGGTATGGACTCTCTGCCTCGCCAGGTAGCTCAGCTCATCGAAACCGCCGGGATTGCGCCTGTCACGAGGGAGTTCCAGATGGCCGTAAAGCCAGAGGGTATCGCCGTAATCCGGGCCGGTCGCAAGATGTCGCACGGCGGTTTTGCCGGATACCGGGATCCACCGGCGGGCTTCCCGGTAGGCGCGAGCCTTCAGAACGAAGCGGCAGCCCCATTCTGTTGTCTCCGGCTCGCTGATGACAGTGCCCACCACCTCCGCGCTGCGCCTGGGGGCATGGGAGAGGAGAGTGTCGGGATGCAGGAAGCTGTCCGCAAAGCCCCTGCCCCACCCGAGCAAACAGAAAGCCGTCAGGAGCCATCCCGCCGGCTTCAGAAAGCGAACCAGGAAGAAGCCCCCCAGCCCGATCAGCCCCAGCGCAGGGACGGGCCGTTCCAAGCCCAGCGCAACCCCGACGATGAAGGCCAGGGCGATGGCCGTCAGGGGGCGGGCGGGCACGGCTATTCGGCTTCGGGCCGGGGCAGGACACGCCTGACGGCAGCGACAAGATCGTCCGGGACGAAGGGCTTGGTGATATAGAGGTCGGCCCCGGACATGGCCCCTCTGGCGATATCGGTACTCTGCGTTTTAGCGGTCAGCATGATGACCGGGATGCGGCCGGTGTTCTCCCTGCGTTTGAGGCTGTCCAGCACCTCGAAGCCGTCCATCTTCGGCATCATCACATCCAGGACGATCACATCGGGAAGGTGAGTCTGGGCAGCCGCAAGCCCTGTCGGCCCGTCGGCTGCGGTCAGGACGGTGTAGCCCTCCTTTTTGAGCTTGAACTGGAGCAGGCTGAGGATATCCGGCTCGTCGTCCACCACTAAAATCGTCGGCATGTTCTATGTCTCCTTGCTGGCTTTGGGCAGGGTAAACGAGAACCGGCTGCCCTCGCCGGGTTTGCTTTCCACCCAGATATGCCCCCCTTGCTGCTCGACCAGAGATCTGGTGATCGCTAGCCCCAGCCCGGTTCCCTGGGCCGCGCGGGTGGATTCCGGGTCGATCCGGTAGAATTTTTCGAAAAGAAAGGGCTGCTGCTCTTCCGGGATGCCTACCCCTTTGTCGGCGACGGTAATGACCGCCTGTTCCCCGTAGTCGCGGGCCAGGATCTCCACCGGAGAACCGGGATCGCTGTATTTGACCGCATTGCTGAGGAGATGGGTCAGGATTTGAAGCAGGCTTTTCGGGTCGGCCGCCACCTCCGGGAAGGATTCCGGGACGGCCGCCGTTACCGATATCCGCCGTTCCCGGATCGGTCCGGCGAGGGCAGCCGCCGCCTGTTCCGCCAGGGCGGACAGCCTCACAGGGCGCACGTCCAGGGAAAGCTGCTGAGCCTCAATGCGGGAGATATCCAGCAGGTCGGTGATGCGGGCGGTCAGCCGGTCCGTGTTCCGGCTGATCGTTTCCAGAAACTGCGCCTGCGTTTCGTTCACCTCCCCGGCATCGCCGGAGAGGAGCATATCCATATATCCCCTGATGGCCGTGAGAGGGGTTCTTAGCTCATGGGAAACCGCGGCGATGAAGTCGGATTTCAGCTCGTCGGCCTTTGTCAGAGCGCCTCTCAGGACGGCTTCGTTCAGCAGCTTGCTTTGCAGCCGCAGGCGCTCGATGACCAGAGAGGCATACTCCGCGAAGCGGGAAAGCCACTCCGCCTCATCCTCCCCAAACCCCCGCCCGTCCAGGTTCCGGGCGACGATCAGCCCGATGGTTTCCTGATTGGAAACCATCGGGGCGATCAGCGCGGATCTCTCCTGCTCGCTTTCCCCGTCCCGAAGGCCGGGCAGGCTGTCCGGCTGTGAGGCTATCCGGGCCAGGAGCGCCTTCGTCTCCTCGTCCAGCGGCCCGGACGAGGCGGAGAGCGCCAGACTCCCGCCCGCTTCCTCCCGGAGCAGCACGTGGCAGGCGGCGGCCCCAATATGCGGACAGGCAAGGCGGGCGGCCCGGCCCGCCACGGACTTGATATCGATCACGCCCGCCGCCTCACGCACCAGTTCCTGCCCGGCGGACATGGCCGACACCCGCCGGTGGAGCCTCTCCGATGCCCGAATCCGGCGGAGGGCTATCGCTATATGGCAGGCGAACGCCTCTACAATCTTTTGCGCCTTTCCCGGAATGCCGGAAGGCGGCCCTGCCGTCTGCAAGACGCCGACAGAGATCCCTTCCGCGCCCAGCGGTATGATCAGCCCTCCGGCCTCCGGCTGCGAGCGGTACGGCCAACACCGCGGGCAGGAGGGTATACGGAGTTCGTATCGTCCGCCCGCCTCCGGGCGCTCGCAATAGCAGGCCGCCAGCTTCAGCCGTTCTCCCGCTTCCCGGACGTAAAGCCGCCACTCGCCGACCGGCGACAACCGGTTCAAATGGCCGGCCAGGGCGTGCGCGATTTCCTCCACTGAGGACGCCCGGGCCAGCGATGCGGCGGCCTCCAGAAGGGCTGCGGGCGATATGCGGTTGGGGGAAGGGGTTGGCATAAGGGATAATCAGACTTTGATGAGATCCTTCATTTTCGCGAACTTTTTCGGGCCGATGCCTTTGACTTCCTGCAAGTCTTCGATGCGGCGGAAGGGGCCGTTGGCCTTGCGGTAGTCGAGAATGCGGCCCGCGATGGCCGGGCCGATGCCGGGCAGCCGCTGCAATTCCTCGGAGCCGGCGGTGTTGATGTTGACCTGGCCCTCCTCCGGGGAGGCGATCTTTTTCTTGCCGGAGCCGCTCTTGCTCTTTTTGGCCTCCTTTGATGATTTTCCCTTCGAAGGGGCGGATTCCTCCCCTTTCGCCACCATCAGAGGCGCGGAATCCCTGTCCGGGATGACCACCTGTTCCCCGTCATCGAGGCGGGCGGCCAGGTTGATCCGGTCCAGGTCTGCCCTGGAGGTAGCTCCGCCTGCCGCTTTCAAGGCGTCCGACACACGGCTTCCCGGGGATAGATGATAAACCTCCGGCTTCCGGACGGCTCCGGCCACGTGGACCACCACTTCAGCCGGCTCCGGCGGGGCGGGCGGCTCGTTGGTGACAGGCGGCTGGTTGAGAACGGCGGGCGGCTCCTCGAACACCATATCCGCCTGCGCGGAGGCCGAACTGCCCGAACGGTAGAACCCGACCAGCAGCCCCATGAGACCGGCTGCCAGCAAAAAGACGGCGGCGAGTTGTTCCCTGCGAGATAATCGAAACATAGGTTCCCTCCTTGGGGGTGGAGATAACAGGGTGGATCGAATCCATTTTCCAGCCCTCGTCAGCCTTCCATCAACATGCGCGGTCGCTACATCCGCTATAGCCCCACCTCCTTCAATATCGGTTCGGGCAGAGGGAGCCGTTCCAGGGCGCGGGGTTCGACTTTGATCGCGCCCGAGCCGTAGGATTTGCCGACACGGGCGAGATTGGCCGCCGTCTGGGGGTGGCACAGAACCTGCCAGAGCCTTTCGAGGTAATCTTCGTCCTGACAGAGCGGGTAGACGCACAGGAAGCCGGTCAGGGGGAGGACTCCGGCGCGGTTTCTCACGAAGCGGGCGCTCCGGCAGCCCAGGTAGGCGAAGAGGAACGGCGGGACAGGGCGGGTTTCCATTTTGTACCAGGGCTTGCGGGTAGAGATGAGCGCCCTCTGCGGGATGCCCTCCGCTTCGCCCAGGCGCAGGTATGTCTGTACCGGCGCGGGCAGCCGGTCGGCGGGAATTCCCTTCAGGTTGAGGAGGCGGGTGGGCCTGCCCGCAGCATCCAGGGCATGAAGGTCGCCGGCGGTGACTTCGTCTCCGGACAGGTCGCGGGTGCGCCCTATGGCGCGGGCCAGGTATTCGCCCGGAATACCCCGCTCCTCGGCCTGCCGAACGGTCAGGAAGAAGAACTCGTTGGCTCCGGTGGCGATGCCGCGGAGGATGCGGACATAATCGCCCAGCACAGGGCCATCCGGACAGGTCTGCGTCGGAGGCCGGGAGAGGCCAGTGGAGAGGGCTTCGTCAGTGGAGCGTTTGTGAATATCGAGATGGCCCTCCCCCGCATCCTGAAAGCCCGAAAGCGCCCAGGCTTTCAGAGCGGGCGTTTGTGGGCGCAGGCAGCGTACCCACAAAAAACGGTTTTCCGGGCGGGAGTTGCGAATCATCAGGATGACGGCATTGATATCGACTCCCGGGAAAGGCGAGGCTTCCGGGGTAAAGGTGACGACCGCATCGAGATGGAAGCGGCGGGCGATCCAGTCCCATAGAGAAGGTGCGAAAACCCCTTCACAGGTGTCTGCCGGCACGATGAAAGCCAGCCGACCGCCCTCCTCCAGTAATGCCAGGGCGCGGACCAGAAAATAGAGGTGCAGCCCGGCCCTTCCGTCCAACATCCTGCCGGTAAGGTTTGCTCCCAGCGCCTTCAGGCGGGCTTTGACTTCCGCAGGCAGCCTGTGGTGTCGGATGTATGGCGGATTGGCCGCGATGGCCTGGAATTTCCGGTCGGGCGGCTGAAGCACGAAATCGGCCAGTTCGACGCGGGAAAGGTCGCTTTCGGGCAGGCCGTTCCGGCTGGCTCCGGCAAGGGCCTCCGGGTCGACTTCCCTGCCCGAAAGCGTCACCTGCCTGCCCGTTTCGGCTTCGATAGCCCGGGCGGCCCGGAAAAAGGCCCCTTCCCCTACCGCCGGGTCGAAAAGCTCCCCGGCCCCCCCGCCCAGAGCATAGGCGGCCATCGCTTCTGCCACCCACGCGGGCGTCCAGAACTGGCCTTTCTGCCGCAGGGCCTCGCGTTCAGGGCCAGCGGCAGGCAATTTTTCTTTATAATGAGTCATTTGTAGTTTAACAGGCATAAATTATAAAGGAATAAAAAAAGTGGCATGGGTTTCAGCAATCCATGCCACTTCGAAATGTCAGGCGGCGACGATATTGACCAGTTTGCCCGGGACGACGATCACGCGGGAAACGGACTTGCCGTTGAAGGCGGCCTGCACCTTCTCGTTGGCGAGAGCCAGCCTTTCCAGATCGGCCTGGGCGATATCGACCGGAACGGTGAGACGGTCCTTGACTTTGCCGTTCACCTGGAGGACGACTACGATTTCCTCGGCGCGGGCGATCTCCTCATCCCACTCCGGCCAGGAAAGCGCGTAGGTGGTGCCGCCTTTTCCGAGCCTTTCCCAGATTTCATCGGCGAAGTGTGGGGCCATCGGCTGGAGCAGGAGGATAAAATTCTCCACCACCTCGGAGAAGACGGGCCGTTTTTCATCGCTCAGGCCGCTTTCCACGAAGGGGGCAAACTCGTTCAAAAGCTCCATCAGGGCGGCGACACTGGTGTTGAAATGCATCCGTTCGATATCCTGGGTGACCTTCCGGATGGTCTGGTGGAGCTTGCGCCTCAGAGGGCGGTTTTCCGGGGTCGTCTCGATATGAGAGCGCCACTCGGGGTCGAAATGCACCATATTGTCCGCGACCAGGCCCCACAGCCGGTTCAGGAAGCGGAAGACGCCGCGGATGCCCTGCTCGCTCCAGGCCACCTCCTGCTCGAAGGGGGCGATGAAGAGTTCGTAGAGCCTTAACGTGTCCGCCCCGAACTGGGCCACCACGCTGTCCGGGGTGATGACATTGCCCTTGGATTTGGACATCTTCACCCCGTCGGCCCCCAGGATCATGCCCTGGTTCATCAGCTTTTGGAACGGCTCCTTGAAGGCCACCAGCCCGGCGTCGTACATCACCTTCGTCCAGAAGCGGGCATAGAGAAGATGCATGACGGCATGCTCCGCGCCTCCGACGTAGAGATCGACCGGCAGCCAGTAGCGGGCGCTCTCGGCGGAGAAGGGCGCGGTCTCCAGATGCGGGTTCGGGTAGCGCAGAAAATACCAGGAAGAGCAGGCGAACCCGCCCATGGTGTCTGTCTCTCGCTCTGCCGGGCCGCCGCACCCGGGGCATGACGTATTGACGAATTCGGGCACTTCGGCAAGCGGGGATTTGCCGGTTCCGGTCGGCTGGTAGCTCTCCAGGTGGGGCAGTTCCACCGGCAGTCGCTCTTCCGGAACGGGCCGCTCGCCGCAGGTCGGGCAGTGGATGATCGGGATCGGAGCGCCCCAGTATCGCTGGCGGGAGATGAGCCAGTCGCGCATCCGGTAGTTCACCCGGCGCTGCCCGATACCGTCGGCCTCCATGTGGTCCGCGATGCGCTGCCAACCTTCGCCGGAGGATAGCCCGTTGAAGGGGCCGGAGTTGACCATCGTTCCCTCTTCCACATAGGCTTCGGGCAGGTCTTCCCCGTTCCACCCGGGAGGGGCGATGACGACCGGGATCGGAAGGCCGTATTTTTTCGCGAAATCGCAGTCCCGGGTATCGTGGCCGGGAACGGCCATGATGGCTCCGGTCCCATAGCTCATCAGCACATAGTCGCCGATGAAGATAGGGATCTCGCGACCGTTCATCGGATTGACCGCATAGGCCCCGATGAAGACGCCGGTGCGATCCTTTTCGGTGGAAAGGCGCTCGATATCGGTTTCCCGGCGGGCGGCCTCCGCATATGTCTCCACCTCGGCCTTCCGGTCGGGAGAGGCCAGTTTGTCGACCAGGGGGTGCTCCGGGGCCAACACCGCAAAGGTCATGCCATAAACCGTATCCGGGCGGGTGGTGAAGACGCGGATTTTATCGTCCGTTCCCTTGACGCTCAGATCGAACTCGACGCCCTCGCTCTTTCCGATCCAGTTGCGCTGCATCAGGATGATTTTCTCGGGCCAGTCGATGGTGTCCAGGTCTTCCAGCAGCCGGTCGGCGTAGGCGGTGATTTTGAAGAACCACTGCGGCAGGTCCTTTTTGGTCACCTCCGAACCGCAGCGCCAGCATTGGCCGCCCTCGGTTTCCTCGTTGGCGAGGACGGTCTTGCAGGAATCGCACCAGTTGGCCGGGGCAGTGGATCGGTAGGCCAGGCCGCGCCTATAAAGCAGAAGGAAGAACCACTGCGTCCACTTATAATAATCCGGGTGACTGGAGTTGATCTCTCGCTCCCAGTCGTAGGAAGTGCCGATGAGCCTGAGCTGGCGGCGATAGTTGGCGGCGTATTCCTCGGTGGTTCTCTGCGGGTGAAGCCCCCGCAGGATGGCGGCGTTTTCGGCGGGCAGGCCGAAGGCGTCCCAGCCCATCGGGTGGAGGACATTGGCCCCACACATCCGTTTGTAGCGAGAGACCACATCGGTAGGCACATAGTTGCGGCAGTGCCCCACCGAGAGGCCGTCCCCGGAAGGGTAAGGGAAGAAGTCCAGGCAGTAGTATTTCGGCTTTCCTGGCTCCTCGGAGGTGCGGTACAGGTGCATCTCGTTCCAGCGCTGCTGCCATTTCGGCTCGATGGCTTGCGGCTGATATTTCTCTCCCATAGTCAATCCTTTGTCGTCTGCTTCGGTGGTTTCATCTGCGATTGTCCGGCGGAATTCACATCTCTTTTATTATACGCTTCAGGTTTCATCTTGTCAAGATAAATAATAAACAAGAATACTAAAACGACTATAAAAATACCCGCATAAAGCAAAGCGAAGAATTCCTCGCGCTTGAATTTGAAATACTTCCAGTTGGCGGCCATCACCGCGACGCCCATGGGCACCAGGGCCGGGATATAAAAAACCGGGGTCATGAGGGCGACCAGCATGCCCAGGGTCAGGAGAACCGCGGTCCAGATATAGGTGGCCCGCCCGTTCATCCCGAATTTATGGACGCAGGCGTAAAAAATCGCCAGAAAGAGAAAATCGCCCGGCCCGATCATGGCGATATAGGGGAGGCCGCCGGGAGCGCGGGCCGCCTGACCGAGAGCCGGTATCTTGGCGGACATGGTCTGGAGTACCTGGGGCGCTTTGGAGAGTACCATCTGGGTCGGGCCGAAATGGACGCCCCAGTAATCGACCAGGGCACCCACGACCGCCACGGGCAGGATCAGGTTCGGCTCCTTGATGACGGTGGAGACCAGATAGCCCAGCGAGGCGGAGGCCAGGATCAGGCAGATATCGGCCAGCATCCCGACGCGGAAGCGGGCCATCACGATAAAGAGAAAAACGAAAAACAGCAGGGACAGGAACGCCTGGAGGCGCGTAATCGAGAGGCGGGTGGCGTCATAGATCAGGGCCAGTTGCAGGAGCATGAACACCAGCGTGGCGACGATAATCCCCGCGATGGTGCCGTCGAACAGGGTGATATAAGGGGCGGCGAAGCGGATCCACAGATACAGGTTCAGCCACCAGAGAATGCAGATGCGGGGCGTTCCCCACAGAAGAGCGGAAAAGGAGACAGTCGCCGTTTGTTGAACCATCATAATTATCCTTGTGGATGAGCCGGCAGGGCGTGAATTCCAGTGTGATTACAGCAGGCGGGCCGATGGGTGGCCCGTTCCATAAGATGATACCCGCGATGGCGTCGGATTGTCAAGGGTTGTTTCGTGAAAATTCGGGGAACGCACTCCTCATGTCTCTTTCGTGTTATCATAAGGGGCCGGGATGACTTTGACCTATAGCTTATATATCTATACAGCGTATCGGCTGGGTGATGAATTCGGTCGCCATAGGAGGTAGACGCCATGTGCCTGCGCTTCGCGATAATCCTTTTGCTCATCATGGCCGCTTCAGCGGCCCTCGCGGTTCCTTCTCTTTTTGAGAAGGTTCAAGAGGGTGTCTATCTCGTGCATGACGACACCGGCTACTGGGCCTCGGATATGAGCAAGGACATCACGCACCAGAGCCATGCCGACTATCAGGCGAAAAAGGTTCTGGACCTTTCGAGCGTGCCGGAAGCGGTCTGAAGGCGCACCCGGAGCGTGCGCCTGCGGTCTTTTTCATGGTGCGGGATTATTCCTGGCACGATCACCCGCCGACCAACGGACTCGACGAGGCGTATGAGGTCGACGTCAACGGCCAGGCGCTCCGGTGTACGCCGAAAACCGGCCCCCGGCCATCGCCTGGCACGAGCATGCCCTGCCCAGAGGCGGGTTCCGCCGCGGACCCAATGAGGTGATCGTCCGCAAGGCTCCCGGCGAGAAAAATGACGATTATCTCTATTTAGGGATCGACCTGAGCGCCCGGCGGGGAACAGCGCCGTCTCCTTCGACGGCAAAACATGGACCCGGGGTCTGCTGACGATCCCCGGCGGCAACGGCGAATATATGGTCAGGCTCTACCTGGTCACCGGCGATACACGGGTGCGGGCCGTATAGCGTCCCGGACAGTCGCCGGACCGGCAGGATCCGGAGAAGCTGATCCTCTATGCGGGCATCCGGCCCGAGAGTCGGGGCCAAAGCGCGCGGATGGAATGGAATCCCCTGGCTCTCGACCCGCAAAGCCCGGTCCGGGTGTCGGTTCAGGCAGGCCAGAGGGCGTCCCTTGCCTGGCTGGATGAGCGGGGCAAGCCTCTGCTCGACACGGCGGCTCGTTCGGCCATCGCCCTGCCTGCCAGCCGTTCGTGGAACCCCTCCGGCGTGGTCGTCGCCCTGCCGGAGAGAGGCGAAGGCGGCTTGCTTCAGAGCGTCACCCTGGAGGCCAGCCGGGCGCTCCCCGGAAAGCCGATATGCGCCCGACTGTCGTCCGGCCTGCCAGCCGACCGACGCGCAGGAGGCCCGTTTGCAGGATAGTGGGATCGGTCATCCGCCTGGAAAATGCCGGCATGAGTCACCGGTTCAGGGCCGGGCAGACCCTTCGCCTGGTTTCTCTATACAACGCATATACCACCTGCGAGATGGTGAAGGATCCGGGCCGGACAATGTGGAACGATCAGCCGGGCGACTACAGCGGCTACAACGGCCGCTTCGGCGGCCTGCCCGCCTTCCGGAAGGCGATCCGGAAATACCGGCACGCCGGGGCGCTGGTCACCCTTTATACCGACCCCTTCCGTCTGAACGACAACTGCCCGGCGGGAAAAGCGTTCGGGAATCTCTGGGGCGTGATCGGAGCGGACGGTAAGCGCACCGCCGCCTACGAGGTGCGGAACCCCTGCCACGACAATCCCGATGTGCGCCGGTGGGTCGCCCGGACGGAGGAGGGGGTCTCCCAGTGGAACAAAGCGGTCGCCGACGCGGCCCGCCAGGTGCGGGCCGCGATGGATAGGATCGGGCCGGGCCTGGTGCTGACTACGGAGTACCCCGGCTATGACTTTTTGCTGCAGTTTCTGGAAGGCTCCATCACCTACGATACCACCGTCCAGGCCAGCCCGTTGCGGCCTCTGGAATGCAACCTTCAGAGGTTCTATTTTCCGGAATGCAAGCCCTACGAGCTGGACTATTCCCCTCTGAGCCCGGTCAAGAAGTTCTGGAACGCCGAAGGCTCCTTCGGAAACGCGTATCTGGCCCCGATGTATGTGATCCTGAAGGAAAACGAAGATACCTATCAGGGGCGGCGCTTGGAGCCGCTTGTGCCGACACAGGCCCGCTATATCTATGCCAACCGCTTCAGCCCTGGCCCTTCCCCAAAAACGATTTATCACTTCTATAACGCCACCGGCCATACGTTCGAGGGGCCTGTTCCCGAAATCCCCTTGAGGCCGGAGGAACATCTCTTCGACCTGTTGAATCTCCGGGAGTGCAGGCTCCGGGCGGGCGCAGTCCGGATTTTCCTGCCCCGGGACGAGGTTGTCTGCCTGGCCCGGCTGCCGAAGCGTCTGTCGGCAGCCCGGAGCGGAGATCGATTGCAGGCGCGCCTGAAAAGCGGCGAGGGCCTGCTGGCCGTGTGCGATCCGGACGGGGCGGCGCTGCTCTCCCGTAAAGCCAAAACGGGTCAGAATACGATGGATCTTTCGCGCCTTTCCGCGGGTGCAAAGCCTGCCTGCCTGAAGCTGCTCATCGGCGGCCAACTGGCGGACGCGGCGGAACTGCCGGGATTACAACACTGAACTGGAGGAAATCATGAAGATTTCAGCGACCACGGTGATGCTGCCGGAACTGGATGTCCGCCTGACATGCTATCTGCTGCACCGGCTGGGGTTCGATGGCGTGGAGTGGCGGGTCAGGCGGCTCCCCAAAGGACAGGAGCAGACCCCACCAAGCCCCTGGGGCCGCCATGTGAGCGACCTGTCCCCGGAGAACATCCAGGCCCGCTCCGGCGAACTTCTGAATGTATGCCGGGCATACGGCCTGGCGATGCCGGTCTTCGCATCGGCCTGCACCGCTGACGACCACGAGCAGATCGACCTTCTAGCCGAAGGCGCGGCCTCCTGCGGCTGCCCGGCGATCCGGCTGAGCTGCCCCCGGGGCTACGATGGCTCGGTCGGCTACCATGAGCTTTACGACGAGGCGGTCCGGGCTTTTCAGGGGGCGCTGGCGATCACCCGGCCCCGCGGGATCAAAGTCCTGATCGAAACCCATGGCGGCACGATCCATCTCAGCGCCTCCCTTGCCTACCGGCTCGTCTCCAATTTCGATCCGGAGGACATCGGGGTCATCTACGATCCGCAGAACATGGTGAAAGACGGCTTCGAGACCACGAAGCTCGCTCTGGATATGCTGGGCGGCTATCTGGCCCATCTGCACGTCGGGGGCCACCGGCCCGAGCCCGGCCCTGTGGATGACCGGGGAACGCAGCAGTGGATATGGCGGGCCGTACCGATGGGTATGGGATTGTACGACTACCCCGAGCTGATCAGGGCGCTCAAGGCGGTCGGCTATCGGGGCTTTGTCTCCATCGAGGATTTCGCCACCGACCGGAGCGCCGAGGCCAAGCTGAAGGACGGGATCCGATATCTGAGGTCTCTGTAGAGGCGGCAGGCGGTTCTCAGGCCGATGAGCCGTGAGGAGGAAGGCCGGGAGCGCCGCCGGAATGTGTCATGCGTAGCGGTCGCGCACCGCCCCGGCGGCCTGCGCGATGGCGCGCATTTTCGCGGCCGCCGTGGCCTCGTCGTTCACACAGCGATTGGCAAAGCACCCGAAGCCGCAGTCGGGGTTGAGAAAGATCGATTCGGGCCGGTAGTAGGCGAGCGCCCGTTCGACGCGCGCGACGATCTCGGCCACGGTTTCCACCGTTTCGGTGCGGGGGTTGACAACCCCCAGGCCGATCTCCCTATCCCCCAGGGCGCGGCCCACCACATCGATGTCCCCGGCCCTCGGGGTCGCATATTCCAGCACCAACTGGCGCACGTTCATCTGCCGGAAGGCGGGCAGCAGCGGAGCGTAATCGCCCTGAAGCAGCACTTCCTCGTTCCGGCTCCAGTTCCCCCGGCAGACGTGCAGCCCGACGCGTACCCCGCTCACTCCGGCGACGACTTGGTTCAGCAGGTCGGCAGCATAGGCCAGTTCGGAACCCGCATCACGGCGGGTAGCGAGTGTCGCTCACATGAAGGTTCGACGTTTCGTCTCCTGGGAGAGGATGATCTCGGTGAGAACAGGTTCATCGAACTGCACGAACTCGCACCCGGCTGCCTCCAAATCCAGAAGCTCCTCCCGCAGAATGCGTACCACATCCTGTCCCATCGCCGGCTTGTCCTCATAGGTCGCGCCCGTGAAGGCGCTCACCCACATGGCCCGCGTCAGCAGGTAAGGGCCGGGCAGCGTCATCTTGACCGGCTTGTCGGTCAGCGTGCGGACGAACGCGAGGTCCCCGACCGCCAGCGGTTCCCGGCGGGCGAGCCTGCCCAGGCAGGTGGGGTTTCTGATGGCCGACGCCGGCACATCGAGCGTATCCAGCATTTCTTCGAAGGCCGACTTGTCCTCCACGGTGTCCAGCATTTCGGCCAGGGACATCAGGCGCGTCCCGTCCAGCTTCTCGGTGATGAAGCTGTAGAAATTATCCCGCCGCTGCTCGCCGTCCACAACGATGTCGACGCCCGCCTGAAGCTGAAGCTGCACGCAGCGGCGCACCTCCTCGTCGGCAATGCTCTCGAACCGGGGCCGCGACAGTTCGCCCCGCTGCCGGTCGCGCAGGGCGCGCAGCAGCGTGCGGGATCGGGGCCAGCTCCCGACCTGAGTGACGGGAAAGGCCGGGAGCGCGGGCCTGCTGACGGCTGCGCCCCCGTCCGGGTCCGCTTGTGATGGCCGGGGTGTTGTCGGCATCATGAACGCACCATCCTGATATGAAGTTCGACGGCTTTTTCGAGGGTGTTGACCAGAGGATTGCGTAGAACAGCACGGTCCCAGGCCGCCCGAGCGTCGGCCTCCTCCTCCAGCGTAGAAACGAAGGCTTTGATCTCCACCGAGGCGAAGGCCGGCTTCCCCTCCCCGATGCCGATGACCGCCAGCGCGTTCTGCACCCGCCCGCGCGCGGTCACCTCCACGTCATCGATATCGAGGCCGGAGCGGAGAGCCTCCGAAGCGAAGCCGGAGGCGAGCGAGGCGGCCAGCGCCCCGAGAAGATATTCCACCGCCGAGGGGTGTGCATCCTTTTCCTCGAATGAGGCGGGCTGGCCGACGTTAAACGAGAAGTTCCGACAGTAGACCGTACTCTTCTGCCGGGCCGCGGCCCGCGCCCGTGTGCGCCACTCGTAAGAATCGGCCTGCTCTTTATCGGCATCCAACTGCCCGGCAGCACCCGGGGCGCGGGGCGACCGGCGCACAAAGTAGCGGCTGTACCCGGGGCCGGGCCGCGCCCCCAAAAACTCATGGCCGACCAGCCGGCACCAGGGCGGCAGGTCGGCCGCCACGGTCGGCTCGCGGCTTCGCAGTTCCAGAATCCCCTCCTCCGGCACCTGAAGCAGGTTCTCCCGGATGAGGAGCGCCAGCCCCGAGCCGCAGTCCAGGTCTCCCCCGTCGAACACGCGGTCCGGCGTCAGATGATCCAGATCCACCCCGCCCGCCATCGGTCAGTAACTCACGCTTCCCGCGCCCTGGGCGAGGAACTCCACCAGGACCGCTCCGCCTGCCGGGCTCGCCCCTTCAATCAGATCCTCCGACGCGATCCCCCGCTTCTTCATGCAGGGCGTGCAGACCAGAATCCGGCCACCGGCGGCGGTGAACTTGGTCACCAGATCCTTCAGGGGCGCGAACGGTTCGCCGATGGCGATCTTCTCCGCCTCTCCCTTCTTGGCGGCCCACACGGCGTCCGTACTCAGAAAGACGATGGTCTCCTGGTCGCAGCCGAGGGCGGCATTGGCAACCACAAAGCCCACGGTCACTTTATCTGGATCCTGATGACAGTGGGTGATCGAGACACAGAACTTTCCAGGCATGGGTTATCTCCTTTCGATCAGAAAGTATGGAGGATCTTCCTCAAGGAAGCGATGGCGGGTGAGGTGGCACCAGGCGGGAATGTCGATGAAGGCGGCGGGGTCGAACGCGGTCACGCAGACGCGAGTTCCTGAAGGGAGGTGACGGAAGAATGCCGAGAGGTCATGGATCAGCTCGCCGCAGGCGCGGTCGCCGCCATCGTAGGTCTCATCGCATTTCCATCGGAATCCCTCCGCTGCCATCTCCCGTCTTTCCTCCGTCTTCGGGTGGTTTGACCGCCGAAACCAATGCCCCCCGGGTCAGGCCCGATGTGCGGTAGCCCGTCCAGCCATGAAAGCGGACACCAACGAACCCGGCCCCTTCAAGCAGCGCCCGGAGCGACCGCTCCGGGATAGCGCCTGCCACTCAATCGGACCAGGCTCCCCGGTCGGCCACCTCCTCCGGCGTCACGTGCGATTCCAGCAGGATGTCGGCCATCTGCAACCGCCCTCCGGATCTCAGCGCGCGATAGCACTCCGCGGCCACGCGAGGCTTGTCCACACACAAATTCAGCACGCCATTGGTGAGAACGAGGTCGGCTTCGGCATCCTGCACAGGCACGCTGTCGGCCCGGCCCAGCCGGAACTGCGCGTTATCCAGCCCCGCGTTAGCCGCCGCCCGCCCGGCCCGCGCCACCATCGCCGGAACCATGTCGATGCCGATCACTCTCCCCGGCGCGCACCACCGGGCTGCCAGCAATGCGTCCATCCCGGCACCACAGCCGATGTCCAGAACCGCCTCCCCAGGCCGGGGGCAGCCTATCGCGAACGGATAACCCACCCCGGCAAAGGCTTCGATAGCTTCGTCCGGCAGAGCATCCAATTCTTCCGGCGAGTAGCCGAGGGCCAGGGCGCTCTCGCGCCCGACCGAAAAGCGATACTCCTGCGCCGGGTTCACGGCCAGAGCCTCAAAACGCACCGCGATATCGGCCTCAATCGCCTGTGGGTTCAGATTCATGTTTGCCTCCGCTGCCATTATCATTCACCGCGCAGGCTCATAATCCTTCTTCTCTACTCGCTCGGGAAGGCTTTTCGCCTTTGTCCAGATCCTTCCTCAAGGCCGATCCACATCCCGCCGCTGCCGCCGGACGAGATCTTCCCGGACGTTCCGGCTTAGCCGGGCGAAATACGCGCTGAACCCGGTCACCCGGACCATCAGGCCCGGGAAGCGTTCCGGAGACTCCAGGGCTTCCTCCAGGAACTGCACATCGAGGGCATTGATCTGGAGGTGCAGGCCGCCCATCTGAAAATATGTCTCGATCAGCGCCAGCAGGCGGTCGGCCCCGGTCTCGCCGCGCAGATCGCTTTCGGCCAGGGTCAGGGTGGCGGCCCCGGAGGGGGTATGATCGAAAGGAAGTGCGGCCATCGATTTGAGGATCGAGGCCGGGGAGCAGCGGGGCGTGCCGAACGAGGGAGCAAGATTTTCGCTGATCGGCTCCCCTGCCTTCCGCCCGTCCGGGATGGCGGGAGTGCAGGCCCCTTCCGGCACATGCGCCATATGCGAGTAGCACCCAGGCCACATCTGGAGCCGGGCCATACCCCGGGATACCCGCTCCACCTCCTCTACCCATAGCCGCCCCAGCAGGGCAGCCATCTCGTCGGCTTCGGGCGCGTTCTGGCCGTAGCGCGGCAGCCGGAGGCGGATGCGCCGGCGCAGATCGTCATGGCCCACCCAGTCAGAAGACAGGATGTGCCCGAACTCCGTATCGGACTATCAGGGTAGCAACGGCCCTGACAGCCTCTCGGAGCGCCGTCAGAAATTCCCGGTCCGCCCCGCAATCGGGTGACTGCTGTCGAGCCAGCCGAGAAGCCCGGGGCGGAGGAAGAGTTCCGGGTGGTTTGCGATCCAGCCTGCCTCCTCCGCGGTCGGCAGCGATTCGGGCATCCGGCCCGCAATCAGGGCCTCCGGCTCGATGACAGGGGTGATCTGCTCGCACAGGTCGCGCAGGATGGCCGCCTGGCGCATCGCCGGGGAGAGCGGCACGTATCGCTCCCGGGCCGCTCGGAGAATGCGGGCGCGCTCTAGCCCGGATTATTCATGATGAGATCAAAAGGTACACACTCCGTTATGGGAATCGAGATCAAATTCGCGTTCGTGAATAATCCGGGCTAGGCAGACCAGGCGTTCGTCCTCGGCCAGCCGACGTGAGCGCAGACGCTCCAGACGCGCCATCCCGTCGGCGGTATCGATATCGGCGATGACAGGCATGATAGGCTGCCTCGAACAGGATGGGGGCTGTCTCTTCCGGTCCGCCGGCTTGTGAGGCGCGAGGCCGGCGCAATCGGTTCAGGGGGAGAAGCCTCACGCGCTCTCCCGGGCCTCGTTGATCAGGTATTTGGCGATCACGGCCTCCAGAGCGCATCCGGCAGGCTCCTCCCGGTACAGCCTCCGCAGCGCCTCCAGGTCGGACTTCCAGGCGGTATCCCCGGGGGCGACCAGGCAGACGCTGTGCGGCTCATATCGGTCCAGCAGCCTGCCATCCTTGAGATAATAGTGCTGGTCGCATGTTTCAGTGGGGTAGGCTTGCATATAGGGCATGATGTCATTGGGCTTGAACCAGAGCTTGATCTCGCGCTCCGCATCCGCGTCACAGGCCGAGGCGTGTACCAGATTGTCCATGCGCTCGCCGACCACCTGCCCCTGGTCGTCCCGGATCGGCACGACCGTACCCATGGTGCGGATCGTTCCGGGCGCTTGCTCCCGGGCTACATGGGGATTCGTCGGGCCGGCGATCTGCCGGATCTTTTTCACCGCGCCCGGGCCGCAGTAGACCAGAGCCACCACCCTGCGCCAGCGCGGCTCCGAAGGGTAGTGCAGTCTTCCGGTAATATACTCGATCAGGGCCGGGTAGAAGCCTTTGCCCTTATGCTCGGCATAGTGTTCCTCCGCAATCATCCGGGAGACGTGGACGATCTTCGCCCCTGCGAAACGCAGTCCAGTGTGGAACTCCGAGAACTGGGATAGGATATATCCGGTCAGAGAAACCTTGAGCGCATCCGGTTTGATCAATACCAGTGTCTGTTCAAGCTCACCTAGCTCCATCGGCATTTCTCCTTATACATTATACATTCCGCCGACCTCCCCGCTTTCGCCCGGCGAGATATGCCGTTCCCGAAGGGAGGAGCATCGGCTTTATACTCTAGGATTCGCCATCGGGCGACGTTTTCCTGTTCGGCGCATACCGCATGGGAACGATGGCCGGCAGTATCAGCGCCCTTCGCATATTTCCCTGCTCAGGGAGAGGGCTGTTCCGCCACGCGGAGCAGCGCCCAGCCGCCCGGCGCAAGAGAAACGATGTTCGCCTCTCCCTGCCGCTGCACCGAGGCCCCGCTGGCGGCCACTGTCGCCGTGATAGCCGGCGCTCGAAGGCCCAGCAGGGGCTTATGGCAGGTGATCCGGCTCGTGATAGGATAGGTTTTCAGATTGGCGATGGCGGTGAGCGTTCCTTCTCCCAGCTTCACATAGCTGCTGACGTGCAGATCCTTGCTTTCCGCATCCACAGGCCGCTGCGCTTCCCAGTAGCCGACCCACCGCGCCTCACGAGCGCCGAATGCGCGGTACGCCTCCACAAAAGCCGTTGTGGTTCCGTCGTAATGAGCCGGGATCAGGTCGTGGAGCAGGCAGAGGGCATTGTAGAGGGAGGGCCGTTCTTGATTCGTATACAGCCAGAGAGAGGGCAGGCCGTAAGGATGGCCCAGCACCTCCGCGCGAAAGCCCGCCAGGGTGTAGCGCGCGTCCTGATCGGGAACCCAGTCCGCGATGTGTTCCGTGCCCAGGGTGGCGTCCGCGAAGGACAGGGAAGGAAGCTGCATGAACCCGGACATATGGGCCACGATGAGGCCCGGGTCCGGGGATGCGCGGCAGATCCGGTAGAGGCGCTTCATGAGATCGCGGGCGGCCAGGATCGGCAGGGTCGGGTGGATGCCCCTCTCGTCCTCATAGCCGCACCCGTGGGCGCGGTTGGCGCACAGGACAGCGACCCCGGGACCGTCCAGATAGAGGCCCCGCAGGCCGAGATTCCGGACGGACTCCCCGGCGGCGCGGACCAGCCAGTGGCGGAAAGGGCTGCCCACACAGGGATAGTGGATCAGGCCCTCCTCCATCGGCATCGCGAGTTCGGGCTGCATCAGCCAGGCCGGGGAGATGCCCTCCGGGGTAAACCGCTGCCCCGGCTCCAGGGTCACCCAGCTCATGCTGGCCTGAAGGAGAATGCCGGCAGCGCCGGCGGCGCGGTTGAGGCGCTGCCAGGCCCCCCGGAAGGCAGGATCGACCCGGCCCCTCCGGGCCAGTTCCGTCAGGTTGACCGCAAAGGTGGCATTGATCCCTGCCGCACGGTTTTGCCGGAGGCGGGGGAGCGGGTCCGGGGAGTCCGGCTTCAAGCTTTCGTCCCCGATGATCTGCCAGGACCAGCGGATCGCGTCCGTGGGCGGCATCGGTTTGACCGGGCTTGCCATCAGCCCGAAGACGAACCGGAAAGGGGCCTTGCGCGACAGCCTTCGCAGCCCGGTGAGGCTGAGGGTGAGGGTTCGCTCCCGGTTCAGAGAGAAAAAATAGCCCAGGGGCGAGAGGCCCCGGTCGGATTCCGCGAACCACTGGAGGCCCCGGCGCTCGTTGCCGATCCAGAGCGCGTGCGTAAAGGGCAGGAACAAGCCCTCGACAGGGATCGCGCCGCTGTTGAACGGATCGCGCAAAAGGTCGTACTGGGCAATCGGCTTGATAGGGTTGTGATGGTAAAGCCGCGCCTGTTCGGACGCAAAGGGGAGTATCAGATCGATCCGGCGGGCCAACGCGGATCCGGCCTTCGGCACCAGGATCAGATCACAGAGCAGCATCCCGTCGAACTCGAAGCGGTAGCGGCATTCGGCCTTCAGGAGGGCGGATTCGGCGGCAGTGGTCATCCGCACGATATCCGGCCCTGCCTGCGTCACCGTGTATCGCAGGTTTCGCCACTCCTGATCCACGCCCGACCAGGCATGTTCCGGCTGCGGGTCGGTCTTGACCGCCAGGCGGATCGGCCCGGCCAGCAAGTCTGCGCCGCCGCTTTGAATCCGGGCGGGAAGCAGGGAGTCGCCAAAGTCGTAGACCCGGTTCCAGCAGGATACGGACTGATTTCCGAGGACAATCGGAGTCCAGGGCGGCGGGACGGCATCGAGAGAATCCTGGAGGGCGGCTGCTTTTCCTGGCGGAACGAGGCGCAGGGAACCGGACCGGTTCCCTTTCGCGCTGCACGGAGAAAAGG
>JADLDR010000160.1 GCA_020846535.1 Armatimonadota bacterium
ACCCAAAAACCCGAAGCCCTATTAGAGCGCATCATCAAAGCCTCTTCCGATGAGGGCGACCTGGTTCTGGACTGCTTTATCGGGAGCGGGACCACGGCGGCGGTGGCGGAGAAGCTGGGGAGGCGGTGGATCGCCTGCGACCTGGGGCGGTTCGCCATCCACACCGCCCGCAAGCGGCTCCTGCAAATCGAGCACGTGCGGCCCTTCGTGGTGCAGAACCTGGGGAAATACGAGCGGCAGGAGTGGCAGAAATCGGAGTTCGGCGGGGAGGAGGAAGCGGCGGCCAGGCAGATGGCCTACCGGCGCTTTATCCTCGATCTCTATGCGGCCCGGCCCCTGGGCGGCTACGCCTGGCTGCACGGCCTCAAGAACGGGCGGCTGGCGCATGTGGGATCCGTGGACGCGCCCGTGACGGCGGGGGATGTGGCGCAGATCGCGGCGGAATACCGGAAGGCGGTCGGGGCCGGGGAGGACGCCCCCACGGAGAACGGGGTGGATGTGCTGGGGTGGGATTTCGCCTTCGAGATGAACGAGGTGGCCCGCCAGCAGGCCGAGGCCGCCAATATCCGCATGAGGTTTCTGCGGATCCCCAGGGACGTGATGGACAGGCGGGCGGTGGAGCAGGGGGATATCCGCTTTTTCGAGCTGGCCGCCCTGTCGGTGGAGATCGAAACGAGCGGCCTGACGGCGCTGCTGAAGCTGACCGATTTTGTCATCCCGCCGGACGATGTGCCCCAGGAGGTGCAGCAGGCCGTCCGCCACTGGGAGCAGTGGATCGACTACTGGGCCGTGGACTGGGATTACCGGAACGACACCTTTCACAACCAGTGGCAGTCCTACCGCACCCGCAAGGACAGGTCGCTGCAAAAGCGCATCGCCCGCACCTACCCGGAAGCGGGCGAATACATCGTCGTGGTGAAAGTGATCGATATCCTGGGCAACGACACCACCAAATCGCTGAAGGTGAGGGTGGGGTAGATCGAGGAGGCTTTCCATGGGCAGACCCAAAACAAGATCAACGAAAGGCGGAAAAGCATATGCGCCCGTCCGCCCATCGCCTGCAATCTCGGGTCCGACAAAACGCGGCCATACCAATGAACAAAAGTGGCAGCAGCGGATACGGCTTCTGGAGGACGATATAATGCGGCTTGAGGATACGATACGAAACATACGGCTTGAGATTCAAACGCTGAGAGACAGCCGCTCCGGAGAGGAAATACCGGAAATTTTCGATTTTACCCCCCACTCAGGCAAGCGCATGATGGGCAAAGTCACACAAGTTGAGGATGGCCCGTTTCGTTTCATTGACGACAATGGGGACGACCGCTAGATGGATAAATATCCCTGGTACGATTCTGTCGAAGGCGGCGATCTGGAGCAGGGGGATATTCTCACGCGCTGCCCGATTGTCCTCCCTGATCCGGAGTTATCTTTCCCTCTGCCTGAGGATTATATCCCGGTCGTTGTCCGACAGTTGGATGTAATCGTCATGACCCAATCCTGCGATCTGGCAAACGATAAAGTGGCCGATGTACTATTATGTCCTCACTGGGATCTGGATCAGGCAGGGCAGATGGACAGCGCCTTCAACAAGGCCAGCTATCAGCAGATTTTAAAAGGCCATCGCCCCCGATATTGCATGCTTGCTCGTTCCGATATCCTCGATTCCCCGATGAATGTGCGTATTGTTGATTTCGGGAGCGTTTTTGGCTTGCCCAAAACATATGTGCGTCAAGCCGCCGCCGCGCAAGGCAAACGTTTGAGGCTGTGCCCACCTTACCGAGAGCATCTTTCTCAGGCATTCGCCCGTTTCTTTATGCGCGTCGGCCTCCCTCAGGATATTTCTATATCGACTTGATATAAACGGTCTTGAAAAGATCAGCCCCACTTTATCCTTCGCTGACAGGAGGTTCTTAACCCTTGCCCCGGAGAAAGAAAGAGATCGGACAACTGGATTTGCTAGATGCGGGCGTCTCCACCGCGCCGTGCGTGCCCGCTTTGAGGGAGGCGGTGAGGCAGTGGCGGGAGGGAGGCTATAGGGGGGCGACCGAGATCACCCGGCGGCTTCTGAATCACTGGTTCATGACCGACCACCGGCTGCCGGGCGGGCGGCGGTTCGAGTATCACTATTCCCAGCGGGAGGCCGTCGAGACGATCATCTATCTCTTCGAGGCGGAGGGCGTCCGGCGGCAGAAAGACCTGGTGGAACGCTTCGCCCGCCGCACCGACCTGCGGCTCCTTCAGAGCGATGATTTCGCCCGCTACTGCATCAAGATGGCGACCGGCAGCGGGAAAACGAAGGTGATGGCCCTGACGGCGGCCTGGCAGTATTTCAATGCGGTGGCCGGGCCGGAGGCGGATTACGCGAAAACCTTTCTGGTCCTGGCCCCGAATGTGATCGTTTTCGAGCGGCTTCGCCTGGATTTCGCGGGAGGGCGCATCTTCCGCAGCGATCCGGTCATTCCGCCCGATCTGAAAATCTTCTGGGACTTCCAGTGCTACCTGCGCGGGGAGGGGGAGCGGGCCGGGTCGCTGGGCGCTCTCTACCTGGCCAACATCCAGCAGCTTTATGCGAGGCCTTCTGCGGAGAACGAGGAGCCGGAGGCGATGGCGGGAGTGCTGGGGGCCAGGCCGCTTCCGGGCAGGCCGGAGGCGGAGGATTTCGACCGGCGCATCCTCCGGCGAGGCGGCCCGGTGATGGTCTTGAACGATGAGGCCCACCACACCCATGACGAATCCTCCGAATGGAACGGCGTGATCCGCAGGCTCCATGAAAGCGCCTGCGGCGGCCTGGCCGGGCAGATCGATTTCTCCGCCACCCCGCGCCACAGCAAGGGATCGCTCTTCACCTGGACGGTTTACGACTACCCGCTCAGGCAGGCCATCATCGATAACATCGTCAAACAGCCGATCAAGGGGATCGCGACCGGCATCCGCGAGCAGCCCTCCGAAATCGCCAGCGCCCGCTACCAGGCATACCTGACCGCAGGCGTCGAGCGGTGGCGCGAATACCGCCAGCAGCTCGAACCGCTTCAGAAAAAGCCCGTCCTTTTTATCATGATGAACAGCACGGCGGAGGCCGACGAGGTGGGCGACTGGCTCCGCGCCAAATACCCGGCGGAGTTCGGGGACAACCGCCTCCTTATCATCCATACCGACCGGAGCGGAGAGGTTTCGCAGAAGGAACTCGAAAAAGCCAGAGAAGCGGCCCGCCAGGTGGACAGCGAAGCCAGCCCTATCAACTGCATCGTCAGCGTCCTGATGCTCCGGGAAGGCTGGGACGTTCAGAACGTGACCGTCATCGTCGGCCTGCGGCCCTACAGTTCCAAAGCCGATATCCTGCCGGAGCAGACCATCGGGCGCGGCCTGCGCCTCATGTTCCGCAACACTACCACCGGCTACCGCGAACGGCTCGATGTCATCGGCAACCAGGCGTTTATCCAGTTCATCGAAGACCTGGAGCGTTCGGAAGGGGTTGTCCTGGACACCTTCGAGGTGGGCAGGCAAAAGCTGGAGATTCTCACCATCCGGCCCGACCCGGAAAAAATGGACAAAGATATATCCCTGCCCATCCTCAGCCCGGTGCTGGTCCGGAAAAAGACCCTGACCGAAGAGATCGCCGCTCTCGATATCGATGCCCTGGAATGCCCCGTGCTGCCGCGCAGCGAAACCGACCGGGCGGCCCAGGTCTTCCGCTACGAGGGCTTCGATATCTTGACCCTGCAGAAGCTGGTGGAGCGCGAGTACAGCGTCCCCGAGCCGCAGACTGCGGAGGAAGTGATCGGCTACTACGCCCGGCGCATCGCCCAGGACTTGAAGCTGCCCTCCCAGTTCTCGGCCCTGGTTCCCAAAGTGAGGGCATTTTTGGCCTGCAAGGCCTTCGGGGGCGGCGTCCGCCTGGAAGACCCGGCCATGATCAAGGCGATCAGCAGCAATGTGGCCCATTACGTGACCGTCAAGACTTTCGCCCGCGCTCTGAGGGAAGTCATCCTGGAGCAGCTTGAGGCCAGGCTGCTGCACGAAGGCCGGAAGCTCTCCGAAACGCCTCCTTTCCCCTATTCCCGCCCCACCTGCGAGGCCCGGAAAACGGTTTTTACGAAAGTGCCCTGCGACAACGAGTTCGAGCGCGAGTTCGCCCGCTTCCTGGAGAGCGCCCCCGATGTGGAGGCGTTCGCCAAACTGCCCGAACCCTTCCGTTTCGTCATCGAATACACGGACTCCGCCCTGAACCTGCGCTACTACGAGCCTGACTTCGTGGCCGTCACTTCGGACGGCACGCGCTATCTGATCGAAACCAAAGGCCGCGAGGATGTGGATGTTGCCCACAAAGACCGCGCCGCCCGCCTCTGGTGCGACAACGCCGCCCACCTGACCGGCCTGCCCTGGCGCTACCTGAAGGTCTCCCAGCTCGAATACACGCGCCTCCATCCGATGCGGCTCGAAGAGGCCCTGGCGCTGGATGGGGTATAGTCTATCCGTCATTGCGAGGAGCGCAGCGACGCGGCAATCTCATCTTTAATCAGAGTATAATAGGGAAGAATCATCGGGCCACACGAGGGCGAGGTTACCTAACCCCCCGGCCCCCTTCCCGAAACGGGCAGGGGGAGGAACTGGTGCCGTAAAGCACCGCACCGTCTATTCCCCTCTCCCCGTTTCGGGGAGAGGGGTTAGGGGAGAGAGGTAACCCGGCTACCATCTCGGGAAAAGGGCTTTGGTCCCTTAAACGCGCCCTACAACCCACAGCACTGCAACCAACATCCACAGAGGCGATATGTCCATTATCGAGCAATTGTTAGGCAAAAACGGAACCCTGACCGATTTTCTGGCGGGGTACGAATACCGTCCCCAGCAGGTGGAAATGGCCCGGGCCGTGCTGGAGGCGTTCGAGAACAAGAAGCACTGTCTTGTGGAGGCGGGAACGGGCGTCGGAAAGACCCTGGCCTATCTGATCCCGGCCATCCTGATGGCGAAGAAGGGGAAGAAAATCCTGGTTTCCACCCACACCATTAACCTCCAGGAGCAGCTTGTCCGGAAGGATATCCCGCTGCTCGCGGAGGCGCTGGGAGACAGATACCCCTTCGAGGCGGTGGTGATGAAGGGGCGCGGCAATTACCTCTGCCGCCGCAATCTGGATGAATATATGGGCAGCCTCTTCGCCACCGAAGATCCGGACCTCTCAAAAGTGCTGGCCTGGGCGCGGCAGACGGAAACCGGGGATGTGGCCGACCTGGGCTTTTCCTATGCCTCCTGGGGGGAGGTTTCCTCCGACCCGGACCGGTGTACCCGCCAGCGGTGCGGGGACGACCCGGGATGCTTCTACTACCGCCACAGGGAGATCGCCTTCGAGGCCGATATCATCGTGGTCAACCACTCCCTCTTCTTCAGCGACCTGATGATCAAGGCGGGGGACCCGGCGGCGGGCGTCCTGCCGCCCTACGACCTGGTGATCTTCGATGAGGCGCACCACCTGGAGGATATCGCCTCCAAATCGTTCGGGGTGGAATTTTCCAACTACCGCATCCCGACCCTCCTGGGCCGCGCCCGCAGGCTCCGCGACCCGGGCGACCGGAGCAAAGGGATCGTCGACCCGCTGCTGATCTCACTTCTGGAGGAGCGGGGCAACCGCCTCTTCGACCTTTTCCGCGACGTGCGCCGCCAGGAGTTCTTCTTCAGCGATATCGGCGAGCCGGAGAGGGAAAAGGCCATTCAGGAGGAGGCTCAGGGGATCGTCGAAAACCTGGACGACATGGGCCGCCAGTTGACCTTCGACAAGGAGCGCCACGATCCGGAATTGAGGGACCCGATGGACGGCCTGCGGCGGACGTGCAGCCGGCTGAAAGGCGACCTGCTCATGCTCTTCTACCAGCCGCTGCCGGAGACCTTTAACTGGTGCGAGAAGGCGGGCGGGGAGGGGAAGGGCCGCCGCAGCCTGTGCGTACTCCGCCAGACGCCGGTTCAGGTGAGCAATCTCCTGGCGGCCCAGCTCTGGCCGAAAGCGGAAAGCGCCGCGCTCACCTCAGCCACCCTCTCCTGCTCCGGCTCCTTCGAGTACATCCGCTCCCGCTTGGGCCTGACGGAGTGCGTGGAGGCCATCGAAGGGTCTCCCTTCGACTTCGAGAGCCAGTCCCTGCTCTACGTTCCCGTCCACTTCGATCCTCCCTCCGATAAGGAGGAATACGCCCAAACCGTTATCGAGGAGATCGAGCGACTGGTGAACATCTCGCAGGGGCGGGCGTTTGTGCTGTTCACCTCCTACCGGATGCTGAACGCCGCCTACAACGCCCTGATCGGCAGAATCCCGTATCCCACCTTCAAACAGGGGGAAACCTCCAACCCCAAACTCCTCCAGGCGTTCCGGGAGGCCGGAGACGGGGTACTCTTCGGGACGCACAGCTTCTGGGAGGGAGTGGACGTACAGGGCGACGCCCTCTCCTGTGTCATCATCGACCGGCTTCCCTTTTCCGTGCCGGACACGCCCACCAACCGGGCGCGGGTGGAGGCCATCGAGCAGGCCGGGGGCGACTGGTTCTATGAATACGCCATGCCCCAGGCCCAGATCCGGCTCAAGCAGGGCTTCGGGCGGCTGATCCGCACCCGCCAGGACCGGGGCGTAGTCGCCATCCTCGATTCCCGCCTGGCAAAAAAACGCTACGGCAAGGAATTCCTGAAATACCTCCCCCCCTGCCGCAAAACCAAGCGCCTCGAAACCGTGGCCTCTTTCCTGAACGGCGGAGAGCAGGAAGCGTAGCGGCGAATCTATGAGACCGCTCTGCCTCCTGTCATTTCATTGCGAGAGCGAAGTCAGAAGCAATCTCGCCTTTGAAGGCATCCAAGGCGAGATTCAGGACTTTCGCTTAATCAGATCTGCCGGACGCCCGGTAGGGGCACGACCAAACGATGCCCCATAGCGATCCAGAGCAGGGGAAAGATCCTCCGGCCATGGGGGAGGGGTTACCTCTCTCCCCTAACCCCTCTCCCCGAAGCGGGGAGAGGGGGATAGATGGTGCGGTCATTGACGGCCCCATCCACTCCCCCTTCCCGTTTCGGGAAGGGGGCCGGGGGGTTAGGTAACCATCTCTCAAAGCCCCGTACCCCGCCCCGGCGGGACTGGCACCTTTATCTTGATGCGTATGGGGCATCGTTTAGCCGTGCCCCTACAAAATATGGCGGCAACCCTGTAAAATAAAGGCGAAAGATTTGCTCTTTAACAAGCGAAAGCGTTCTTAACCCACAACACCTATGAAACTCTACAAACGACCTTCCAAAACCCGCCCTGTGGCTGTTTTCTCGATCACGATGGCCGTTTTTATGGCCCTAGGGCTGCTCTTTTTCGCGTTGTATTACCCGCAGACGGAACTCTATGGCAGCAACCGGATGCTGGGGGGCTTCATCTATGTGCTGGGGCTGACTGTGGTGGGAAACTCGGCGCTGATGTTCCTCCGCATCGGCTCCGCCCTGATGACCGGCTGGCGCAATGAAAACAGGCTCCTGCTGACCCTACGCGAGCTACCCGACAGCTTTACAGGCTTCACCAACCTTTTGCTCCCCGGCCCGGCCCGGCTCGATGTCGTCCTTGTGGGGCCGAAAGGCGTGATCGTGCTGGTGGTCAAGCACTATACCGGCAGGATCATCTATGACGGCAAGGACTGGACGCGCATCCGGCCCAACCGTAAGCACCAGCGCCTGCGAGACCTTTCCGCCCAGGTTCGCGCCGCCGAAAAAGCCGTTTCACAGGCGATCAAGGAGCGCAATGTCTCCGTTCCGGTCATCGGCAGGCTCGTTTTCGCCAATCCGAAGGGAACCCTGGAGGCGGTCAAACTCCCGTCCCCTGTACTCCGCCCGGAAACTCTCCTGGAATCGATCACTGCGCTGCCCGACAAGCTTTCCGAAGAATCTTCTGCCAGGATAGGGGAGGCGATGAAAGGGCTGTAGGACTTATCCCAAGAGAACGGCAGGGCCAGAAATAGCGATAGCCCTGGGCTTCTTTATGTCAAATTCGTAAATCTGTATTATGCCGCCATCGCCTCCATTGAAAAAAAGTCCAGTTGAGGTATGATTTTTATGGAGACTTTTCTCTAACGATTTTTATGGGCATTATATGGCAAGGGAGGTGATACACTCAAGAGGCCCGTCCGGAAAATCGTTTGTGCGGCAGCCGTTGCAGTCTTATTGGCTCCATTACATTGCGATCATCGCCATTCTGGCCGCTATTCTCTTCCCGGTTTTTGCTCAGGCCCGAGAAAAGGCCCGTTCCATTTCCTGTCTCTCTAACCTCAAACAACTCGGTACTGGCATCAACATGTATGTCCAGGACTATGACGAGACCTTCCCCTATTTCTGCTACGGTCAGGCCAGCAAGTGCAATCCGTCTTCTCCAGCCCCTTCGCTCTGGCCGATCAGTGTCTACCCGTATGTGAAGAACCTGGGTGTTTTTGCCTGTCCTTCTCACACACTTGGCAGCCGGTGCTTCCCTCCCCAGGCAGTCCGTGACTTTTCGCCCTGGAAAGAGATCCCCAATGCTTACATGAGTTACGCCTACAATGAATACTTCTCCTACCAGGCCGTCCGGCTGGCCCAGCTCGGTTTCCCGACGGAAACTGTCTTTATCGCGGATGGGATGTGCGCCTACGCCGGCGGCTCCTGGGCCTCCGAGGACCGTTCCTGGCTGAGAAAGATCATTTTCTCTCTCAGAAGTCCGGATGCCGATGGCTTCAACTGCTGCCACGGCGATATGACCTCTCTGAATCTGGGCAACTATGCCCGGCACCAGGGAGGCAACAATATCATGTTCTGCGACGGCCACGCCAAGTGGTTCAAGGCCGAAGCCACCCGCAGCATCCGAGGGAACAGCGGAGGCACCTTGCGCTACCATCAGGACGAATGGAACGGGAAGCCGGCTACGCTGAACTAAAGCGATTGATGCTGTGAAATGGACAAGGGGCTGGATTCGCAATGATATCCGGCCCCTTCTCTTGTATTGGCTGCCCGCCACCTCACCTGCCCCTGCAATTCCCCTCCTCAGCCCCTGCCATAGCGCTTTTTCGCAGCCAGGGAACCGCCATCAGCCTCGCCCATCCCCGGTTATGGGAGGTCAGAAGCGGTGGCTCGGGGAGCGATTCCCTCAGAAAAAGGAGAACCAGGAGACAACTGACGGAAGCGATGCCTCCCAGAACGGCGTAAAGGGCGTGCAGCCCGGCGCGGTCCCCGACCCAACCGGCCAGGACCGGGCCGACGGCGGCGGAAAGGGCCAGGGTGAGGCTCAATAGCCCCTGCCCTGTGGCCCGCAGTTGCGGGGGCACGATATCCGTCACATAGGCCATAGAGATGACCGTGATAATGCTGAAGGTCAGGCCGTGCATGAGCTGCAAGGTCAGGACAAGCCAGGGGGTATGGATGAGAAAGTAGCAGAAGAGGCGGAAGGGAAGCACCAGGCTGGCGACCACCAGGAGGGGCCTGCGCCCGTAGCGGTCGGCGAATGCACCCGCTTTCAGCATGAAGGGAATTTCGATGCCGGCGCTGGTGATGAAGGCCAGACTGATGAACCGCTTCCCGGCTCCCATCTCGTTCAGATAGAGGCTGAGGTTCCCGGTTCCTCCCATCAGGCAGGCCATATAAAGGAAATACACCACCAGAAAGAGCATCAGATCCGGATGCTTCAAAAGACGCCCGGCCCCGCCCAGCCGCGCCTTCACCGGCCCGGAAATTCCCTTCTCGCGAACCAGCAGCACGGACAGCCCCGAAAGGGCGTAGAGGGAGGCGATCAGCGGAAAAATGAGACGGACAGCCAGCAGGCCCGGGGCGATGGTCGTCACCGCCAGCATCAAAACGAAGCTGAGCGACCCCCAGATGCGGATTCCGGCGAAGATCGTTCCGGTGCGCCCGCTCTGGGCCAGGTCCACGGCCAGCGCCCCGGCGATGGCGGAAGAGCTGTAGGCCAGGATGCCGGCAAGGCCGTAGAGAGCGATGAAAGCGCAATAACTGCGAATCTCCGGGAAGAAAACATAGATCGAGCCAAGGGCCAGCGCCCCCAGGATGACAAAAGGCCGCCTACGCCTCAGATGATCCGAAAGCGACCCTACGGGAACCTGCATGGCTGCCCCGCACAGCGCGGAAGCCATGCCGAAGGTGCCGATCTGGGTATAGGTCAGTCCCAGGCTCCGCAGGTAGAGGGGAACAAAGGGCGCGACCAGCGCCACGGCGGCGAAGCTGAAGAAATAATAGGCGCTCAGGCCCAGGCGGTCCCGAAGGGTCAAGCGGGTTGCTCCTGATGAGGTTTGACAGAAGATTCCACGCCGCCGCCCTTTTTCCTGCCTTGCGCTACTACTGTGGAGGGGCCTCGTAGTCGCTGTCCCAGCCCTCGTTGTTGGGGAAGAGTTCGTCAGGCCGGATGGAATAGAGGCGGTAGTCCATCGGGGGAAAGCCTTTGTCCGGGTAAAAGGGTGGCTGAGCGGCATCCTGCCGGGGCTGGAGCCGTGCGGTGGCGATGATCCCCACAGTGATGACGGCAAGCGCCAAAAGAAGCCCTGCCACCCCGGCCTGCGCCTGGCGGAAAAGGCCGTTCCAAAGGGAGGGGACATCCTGCTGCGAAACGTCCGGGAAAAAGGAGAGCGCGCCCCACAAAGGGGTCAGGCTCAGCCCGATCCGCGCCAGCCTGCGCCACAGCCCGATCTCGGCGGCGGGACGGCCCCTCTGGGCCAGGGTTTCCTCCAGAGGCGTTTCGACCATTCCGATGACAGCCCGGGCCAGCAAGAGGCACAGCCCCAGGCCCGACAGACCGGCGTAAACGGCGACCATAAGAACCTCCCGGATTCAAAACTTTCAGAAAAAATTGAAAACTCAGGGCGACAAAAAAGCCGCTACGGCTTTCCTGCGGAATCGCGGCGAAACGAGATGCAAAGCGTCTGGTTCTCGTATGTGCTGCCGATCATCTCTCGCCGGAGCAGGGAATCGGGCAGAGGGATCTGACGCCTCTGGTTGTGCAGGTTGATGATTACCGAATCATGGGTCAGCCAGAGGCGAAAGTTGTCCTTGTCCAGAAAAGGAATCTTCAGGCAGAGATCGTAAGTGCTTTTGGTTTCGTTCAGCTTCAGCGGAGGCTCATCCATCAGCATCGCTTCCGGAGGGATCTCCTTATAAAGCCGCCAGCCGAAATTTTCCAGAGGCTCCGGGCCGACAATCTCCTGGGTCAAAAGTTCGGAGGTCAGGATGGGGATCGGGGCAAAGCTGCCTTCGACCTGACCGAGCATCTGGTGCTGCTGCCTGGCCCAGAAGCACATGAACGAGCCAGCCTCATGGGCGGGAAAGAGCTTGTTGACGATGATGGCGTCCACCATCAGCCCGAAAAGGCTGAGCGTGGCGAAGGTGCGGCGGCTCTCCTCCAGGCAAACCCTGTCGGGAGTCATCACCACACGGGCGGAGACGTTGCGGTAGTCCATCAGATAGCGCCCCAGGCGTCCCACCTTATCATGCCAGTCCGTCAGGTTGTCCAGAGAACTGTCGTCCGGCAGGACGATGTTCAGCCGGTTCGCCAGCGGGCGGGCGGTGCGGAAAAGAGTCTTTTCCAGGGGCAGAAACTTCAGCAAATACCATTCCAGCACATCGGGAAGGCGCAGGAATTTGAGCATATCGCTGGTGGGCGGGGCGTCCACCACCACAAGATCGAATTCCTTGCTTTCGATCAGGGCGTGAAGCCGGAGCAGCCCGAAAAGTTCCTCCATGCCGGGGAAGACCGCGCATTCCTCGGCGACGATCTCATTGATGCGGGAGTTGTTGAGGGTCAACTGGCGGAAGAAATTGACGATGCCCGCCCAGTTGGTGCGGGTTTCATAATTGAGGTCGACTTCCAGGCCCTTCAGATTGTCGGCGATAGGGGTCGGCTCGCTGTGGATGCGCCGGGCGAAGATATCGCTCAGGTTGTGGGCGCTATCCACGCTGAGGATGGCCGTCCGGACGCCCCTGCGCGCCGCGGTAAGGGCCGTGGCCGCCGCCACTGACGATTTGCCCACCCCTCCTTTGCCGGTAATGATGATCACGCGGGTCATTGAAGCCCCTGCACCTCGATCCTCAAAAGCCTGGTGGCCTCCTCATTGTCCGTTCGGGCGAACCGCTCGTAAGCGCTGTTCAATACGTCCAGGAGTTCCAGCAGGCTTTCCACCCGCTGCCGGTAGCAGAAGGCCCCTTCGCTCTCCTCCGGCATGGCCTCCACCATCCGAAGGCATTCCTCCAGAGTGTGCCGCGTGGGGTCGAACTCCCGCTTTTTGCGCTCTCGCAGGACGGTGCGGAACATCTGCCAGGGATCGGTCTCGGAGACGAAATACTCCTTCCGGTCGCCGGGCTTGTGCGCCTTGCGGATCAGGCCCCAGTCGGCGAGCCCGCGCAGGTTCGTGCTGGCGCTTCCCCAGCTGATCCGGAGCCGCTCCATCACCTCGTCCGCGCAGAGCGCCGTTCCGGAGATATAGAGGAGGGCGTGGACCTGCCCCATCGTCTTGTTAATCCCCCACAGGCCCGCCATTTCGCCCCAGTGGAGAATGAATTTCTCCTCGGCTTCCTTCAAAACGCTGCCTGCCTTCACCGGCCCGATCCACCTCCAGCCCGCGCAACCGAGCCATCGCTATTATCAGCATGATAACCCAAGAAAAGGGCCTTTGTCAAGTCGAAAACCCGGCCTTCGATCATTGCGCCGAAACGGTTATCTCCATGATTCCTTGTTTTGATAAAAGAAAAAATAAGTTTAACTTCTTTTGGAACCGCTCGGCGCCTCCGTCCCGGTTGTCAATCCACTCGAAATATTGTATAATGGGCTTAAGAATGGCGTGAAAATTCATATCTTTGCGCCGCTCTTTCTATCGCAAAAACGTCCGATATTGAGAGGCTAAGCCAATGACACCGCCTGAACTCGAACATATCGACGAACTCCGAAAGCGGTTCGATATCTCCTATGAAGAGGCAGTCCAGGCGCTTCGCGAAAACAACGGAGACCTGGTGCAGTCGCTGGTCGCGGTCGAGCGCAGGCTGGCTGCAAGGCCCGATCCCATCATCGCCGGCCTGGAAATGCTCGATCAGGTAGAGGGCATGTCTCAGTCCGGCCCGATTCGTCGAATCCGCGTGCGGTACGCCAACCGGCTCCTGAAAGATATGCCGGTGGCCCTGACCGCCCTTGCCGCCATGTCAGTCAGCCTCCTCGCTACATTCATCAACCGTTGCTCGATTGAAATTGAACAGGAAGGAAGCAGACAAGGATCGCTATGAAGCATGATGCCCAAACCTGTGATCGCATGCGGCTCGTCCGGTACGCCCATCTGGCGGACCGGGATATCGTTGCGCGAGCGCAGCGGGGGGAGGAAGAGGCTGCCGAATACCTGCTCTACAAATACCGCAATCTCGTACGCACGAAAGTGAAGTCCTACTTTCTCGTCGGCGCGGAAAAGGAAGATCTGCTCCAGGTGGGGATGATCGGCCTGTGGCAGGCCATCGTGGACTACCAGGCGGACAAGGCCATCTCGTTCCCGGCCTTCGCCAAGGTCTGCATCCAGCGCCACATTATCACCGCCATCAAGACAGCCACCCGCCAGAAGCAAACGCCCTTGAATACGTCGCTTTCTCTGGAAAGCGCCTCGGAGGACGCCCCGACCGACTGGAACCTGGCGAACCTGGTCGCCACCGATATCGCGGTCGACCCGGAAGAACTGGTCCTGAAGCGGGAAGATTCCAAAATGCTCCATGAGGCTCTTCAGCGGATGCTCTCGGATTTCGAGTGGCGCGTGCTGTCCGGATACCGGCTGGGCAAGTCCTACCGCGAGATCGCGGACGAACTGCGGTGCAAAACCAAGTCGGTCGATAACGCTCTGGCGCGCATCAAGCGGAAGGTATCGGGCGTCTCCATCGATTACCTGACGGGCCAAAGCCCCGCCTGAAAGGAACGCCATGACCTTCCAAGAGCTTTTGATGCGCCTGGAGCGATTCTGGGCTGATCACGGCTGTTTGATCCTACAGCCCTACGATGTCGAGGTCGGGGCCGGAACCATGCATCCGGCCACGACCTTGCGCGCTTTAGGCCCCGAGCCGTGGAACACGGCCTACGTCCAGCCCTCCCGACGCCCCGCCGACAGCCGCTACGGGCGCAACCCCATGCGCGTCCAGCACTACTACCAGTACCAGGTACTCCTCAAGCCCTCTCCGGATAACGTCCAGGATCTGTACCTGGAGAGCCTCGAAATGCTCGGTATTTCCCCTCGCGAACACGACATCAAGTTTACCGAGGACGACTGGGCCTCTCCCACCCTGGGGGCTGCCGGGATCGGCTGGCAGGTGGAGCTGGACGGCAACGAGATCACCCAGTTCACCTATTTCCAGCAGGTCGGCGGCTTCGAGTGTCGCCCGGTCAGCGCGGAGATCACTTACGGCACCGAAAGGCTTGCCTGCCTGCTTCAGAATGTGGACAGCATCTGGAAGCTGGAGTGGGCGCACGGGGTCACCTACGGCGAGGTGGACCTGCCCGCCGAGATCGAGAACAGCCGTTACAACCTGGACGCCGCCGATACGGAGATGCTTTTCCGCCTGTTCGAGATGTTCGAGGCGGAGAGCCGCCGCATCGGCAAGGAAGGGCTGGTCGCCCCCGCCTTCGATTATGTGCTGAAATGCTCCCATATCTTCAACCTCCTGGATGCTCGCGGAGCCATCTCGGTGACAGAGCGCATCGGCTATATCAACCGGGTGAGTGTGCTGGCCCGGGCCGCCTGCCAGATCTACCTCAAACAGCGGGAGGAGTTAGGCTATCCACTGTCGAAGTGAGAGCCGGGTGAGGCAGCATGAATCAAAAATCGGAAGGGGCCGGCGATGCCCCGTCGGTTGTGTTGGAATCCGAAAGCGCCTCGGGTGTTGCCCCGGACGCTTTTTCTGTTTCCGCAGGAACCGCCGCCAGCGCGGCCCCGAAGCGAACGACCTTCCGCATCGCCCGCGAATGGTTCGAGACGCTTTTTCTGACCTTGATCCTGTTTCTCTTCGCGGAAACCTTTCTATTGCAGGGCTTCAAGGTCTACGGTCACTGTATGGAGCCGAACCTCTACAGCGGGGAAAGGCTCCTGGGGAATAAACTCGTCTATCGCTTCGGCTCGCCGGGCCGGGGCGATGTCGTGGTCTTCCGATACCCGGAAGACCCCTCCAAGGTCTTTATCAAGCGCGTCATCGGGCTTCCGGGCGACCGGGTGGCCCTCCGTTCCGGGAAACTGTACGTCCACGGCAAGGCTCTTGCGGAACCCTATGTCGTCTATCCCTTCCATGGCGACTTCGAAAGCGAAACCGTGCCGCCGGGCCATCTCTTCGTCCTGGGCGACAACCGGGATTACAGCAACGACAGCCGCTTCTGGGGGATGCTCCCCATCCGCAATGTAGAGGCGCGGGCCTGGTTCCGATACTGGCCTCTGAACCGGATCGCAACGCTGCATCGGGAGTGAGCGCGGTTGGAATGCAACCGTGTTTGATTTCAGGGGCGACCCATCGGGTCGCCCTTTAATGTACCCACATATCTATCGAATCGGAAACCGACCACGATCCCTGAATACAGAGGTGATTTGAATATGCCCGATCTTCTCCTTGAAATCGGAACGGAAGAGCTGCCCGGCTCCTTCATCCTGCCTGCGCTTCGCCAGTTGGCCGAGGCTACAGCCCGCGAGTTTTCGGAGGCCCGCATCGAGTTCGAAGCTATCGCTACCTGCGCCACGCCCCGCCGGATGGCGATGATCGTTCGGTCCGCAGCCCCGTCTCAGAAGGATGCCCGCCTGGAAGTCCGGGGGCCTGCCCGCCGGGCGGCTTTCGATGTGGAGGGAAAGCCGACCCGGGCGGCGGAAGGATTCGCCCGGTCGCAGAAGGTGGATGTGGCCGACCTGGAAGTCCGGGAGACGCCGCAGGGAGAATATGTCTTCGCCGTCCGGCTGGAGCCGGGCCGGCCCACAACCGAAGCGGCCGCCGAAATCTTCCCCAAAATTCTTGCCGGGCTGTCGTTCCCCAAGATGATGCGCTGGGGCCACGGGCGCTTCCGGTTCGGTCGCCCGATCCGCTGGATGGCGGCGCTGCTGGGGCAGGAGGAGATCGCTTTCGATATCGAGGGCCTGAAGACAGGCCGCAAAACATGGGGACACCGCTTTCTGCATCCGGAACCTCTGGAAATCGCCTCCGCCGAAAGCTACGGGCAGGTGATGCGGAAAGCCTTTGTGGTGGCCGACCAGGAGGAGCGCAAGGAGACGATCCGCCGGCAGGTGGAAGCCCTGGCCGCCGGGATCGGGGGCAGGGTCGTCTGGGAGCCGGGGCTGCTGGAGGAAGTGGCCTTTGTGGTGGAATACCCTACCGCCTTCCGGGGCGGCTTCGATGCAAGCTATCTGGACCTGCCGCGTCCGGTGCTGATCACCACCATGAAAAAGCACCAGCGATATTTTCCGGTCGTGTTCGCAGACGGCCATCTTCTGCCTGCCTTCATTGCTGTCCGCAACGGTGACAGCGAGCATCTGGATACCGTCCGGGCCGGAAATGAGCGCGTTCTGGAGGCCCGCTTCAATGACGCCCGCTTCTACTACCAGGAAGACCTGAAAACCCCGCTGGCCGAAAAAGCGATCAAGCTGGGACGGGTGGTCTTTCAGGAAACGCTGGGCAACATGGAAGAGAAGACGCGCCGCGTCGCCCGCCTGACCCGCTTCATTCTGGAATCGCTGGCCGAGGACAACGCGGTGGTAGAGACCGGAGAACGCGCCGCCCTGCTCTGCAAGGCCGATCTCGTCAGCGAGATGGTCAAGGAACTGCCCGATTTGCAGGGGATCATGGGCGGCATCTATGCCCGCCTGTCTGGCGAGCCGGAGGACGCGGCCCGCGCTATCGAAGAGCATTACCTGCCGCGCAGCGCCGACGACCCACTCCCCGATACGCAGGCAGGCCGCGCCCTTTCGATGGCAGACAAGCTGGACACCATCGCAGGCTACTTCGGGCTGGGCCTGGTTCCGACCGGTTCAGGAGACCCTTACGCTCTCCGCAGGCAGGCCCAGGGAGTGGTCGCCATGCTCCGCGATGAGCCGAGGCTGTCCCTCGACGCGCTTTTCGAGGCGGCGGTCGTTCCCTATCAGGAATCGGCGCTGCTCAAGCGGGCAGCGGAAGAGGCGAGGGAAGACTGGATGCGCTTCTTCCGCCAGAGAATCGAGGTAGCCTGCCAGGAAATGGGCATCCGCTACGATATCGTGGATGCCGTGCTGAGTGCCGCCTTCGCCAATGTCTGCACCGTCCTCGACCGGGCGCAGGCCCTTCAGAGCCTTCGCGAAAACCCGGATCGGTTCGTTCCCCTGGTGACCGTCGCCACCCGGGTCGGAAACCTCCTCCGCTTTGCCGAAGGCAAGAGGATCGCACCGGCCCTACGGATCGATTCCGCCCTCCTGTCCGAATCCGAGGAGCGCGACCTTGCCGTCGCCTTCGAGGAAGCCGGGCCGCACATCAGCGCCTGCCTCGCAGACCGCCGCTACGAGGAAGCCTTCCACCTCCTGAGCGCCTGTCAGACGGTGATCGACCGCTTCTTCGATACGGTCATGGTTATGTGTGAGGACGAAGCCCTCCGCGCTAACCGGCTGGCGCTTCTGAACCGCATCCATGGGTTATTCCTGGGCCTGGCCGATTTTTCCAGGGTTGTAGTGGAGTAAGGGCAGGCGCAGCCTCGACAGCGCAGCCGCCCCATCACCCCTCGGCTTTGCCGTTGATATGCACTTGACATTGTGGATACTGCTGGTCCGATGCTTCCCAGGCAGGGCGATTACAAGGATTGCCCCGGAAGCAACCGCCCCCAGCCCCCGCCGAATCCCGGCGAGGGGAGTGGATTTTAGGGTGCTTTGATCATGCTGCCAAGATCCCTCATGATCTCAGCCCCTCCCTTAGCAAGGAGGTTGGGGGGTGCTGTTCTCTTCCCGCAACCTCATCCTGAAGCATATAGGGCCGTCGTTCCCTATCGGAATCTTGACTCCAAGGCCCTGCTGAGCAAAGGAGGATACCATGCCGGACACATTGCACGTGTGGGAGACCGTTCTTCAGGCTATGGAGGGAACGCCGGTCGTTCTGCGGAAATTGGCCGATCTGATTCCTGCGGAAGCCTTCGAGCGCCGCCCGCACCCTGACCTGTTCTCCCCCGGGGAAATACTGCACCACCTGGCCGAGATGGAGGGCATTCTCCTGAAACGATACCGGCTGATGGCCGGTTCGGAGAATCCTTACCTGCCGGACCACGACCCGCAGGAACGGCTGGACGAAAACGCCTATGTCGGAAAGACAGTGGAAGAAGGAGTGGATCGGTTCGCCGCCGCCCGGGCCGCCTCCCTGGAGTTCCTCCGCTCCCTGCCGCCCGGAGACCGGACCCGCTCGGGCGAGCATTCGCTCTACGGGCCGATGACCCTGGAGATGCAGGCTCAGAAAAGCGCCGCCCACGATCTAACGCATATAGCGGATATTCTCGCCCGGACATGACTTATAGAGGAGGCCCTTTATGTCACCGATAGCCAGCGCCCTTGCCGCCTCGTTGCTGATCGCAACGCTTGCCAGCGCCCCGACCGCCGCCGCGCCGGGATTTTTGACGGTGAAAGGAGGGGCTTTTCGGGATGCGGAAGGGCGGCAGGTTCTTCTGCGGGGCATCAATGTGGTCAACAAGGAGAAAGCGGCCCGCTACCTGGGGAACGAAACGGAGGCGGATTTCGCCCGCTTCCGGGAGTGGGGCTTCAACTGCGTCCGCCTGGGCGTCATCTGGGACGGCCTGGAGCCGGAGCCGGGGAAATACGATGAGGCATACCTGAAAGGCCTGGATGAGCGCATCCGCTGGGCCGCAAAGCACGGGCTGTATGTCTTCCTGGACATGCATCAGGACTTGTACAGCGTCAAATACAGCGACGGCGCTCCCGCCTGGGCCACCCTGGATGAAGGCAAGCCGCACCGGACCGGCCCTGTCTGGAGCGATGCCTACATGCTCAGCCCGGCGGTGCAGACCGCCTTCGACAACTTCTGGGCCAACGCTCCGGCCCAGGACGGGGTGGGCGTCCAGGATCACTACGCCCGCGCCTGGAAGCGTCTCGCCGCCCGCTATGCCCGCAATCCCGCCGTCATCGGCTACGATTTGATGAACGAGCCGTTCATCGGGAGCGGAATGCAGGAAATCCCCGCCCTGATGGCCGCCGCTATCTCCAAATTTTGGACCGAAAAAGAAGGGGCGTCCGCCCCGTCCGCCCAGGCGGTGCTGCTGGAGTGGGTCACCCCGGAAGGCCGGGGCAGGCTCATGCAAACACTGGACGATATCGCCCTCTTCCGGTCCGTGATGGAGGTGACCGAAAGCCGCTACCAGGCGTTCGAGCGCGAAAAGCTCCAGCCGATGTACCAGCGCGTTGCCGACGCCATCCGGCAGGCGGATTCCAGGCACATCCTTCTTCTGGAACCGAGCGTCTCCGCCAATACCGGCGTCCGGAGCGTCCTGGAGCCGGTGAAGGGGCCGGACGGCAGGCGGGATCCGCTTCAGGCCCTCGCTCCGCACGGCTACGATATCGTGACCGACACGGACGCGGTGGCCTCGGCCAGCGGGAAGCGCATCGAACTCATCTTCACCCGTCTGGGCGATCTGGGCCGCCGCCTGGAGATGCCGGCGATCATCGGGGAGTGGGGGGCCTACTACAACTCTCCCGCGTCCCTGTCCGCCGCCCGCGCGGTTTCGGCGCAGATGGAAAATCTCCTCTGCGGGGACACCTACTGGAGCTACCGGAAGGATATCGACACCTTCCCCTTCTTCCAGGCCGTCTGCCGGCCCTATCCTCTGGCCGTTTCCGGCAGGCTCGTCTCCTACGCCTCCGAACCGGAAGCGCATGCCTTCACCTGCTCCTGGGAGGAATCTCCCGGCCTCAAAGCCCCCAGCCGCATCTACCTCCCAGCCCCCTATTATAAAGGAAAGGAATCGATCAAACTCACCCCCGCCGGGGCGGGCTTTCGCATCGAACGGGCGGGAAAGGATTCGGGGAATGTCTTCCTGATAGTTCCGCCTGCGGGCGCAGGAGGGGTGAGGAAACTGGAAGTGGAGTGAGGGGGAGAGGCAGGGCTGTTCCAAGGTCGTCAGTTGAGCGGAAAAGCACCTCACCTTTGCCCCCTCTCCTGGACGCCTCCTTCGAAGGCTAGGCGAGGGGGCGTTCGGCCTGTTTTACCCGTCTCCTGTCGCCAGGCTCCCTCCCTCTCCGCTCCGGAGAGGGAGGGCCGGGGTGGGTGAGGTGCTTTTCAAACACCCTTGGTACAGCCTTGGCCCGTCGTGAGGCAGGGGACATAGAGATGCGGCGAAACGATACCGCAGTCGTCATGCCGTCGTTTCGCCGCAATCCTGAGCGTCCGGTTGTACGTTTTACTTGTTGCCCACGCCCAGCCCGTTGGAGACGAGGAACTTGTAGCCGGTCTTCACATCTTCCATCATGTCCCCGTCGGACATGTCCTGCTCCACGATCAGCCATTCGGCGACGGCGGGATTGGCGGCCTTGATGGCGGCGGGCAGGTCGACCTGGCCCGTGCCGAGGGCTTTGAAGTGGTATTTCTCGCCCAGTAGCCCGTCCTTGACGTGCAGCAGTTGGATGCGGTCGCCGTATTTTTGCAGGATTTCGACCGGGCTCGCGCCCCCGAAGGCCACCCAGTAGAGATCGAGTTGGCTGTGAAGGCCCGGAACCTCCATGAAGATCTCATAGGGGTATCTGCCGTCCTCCACCCGGTGGAACTCCCAGTAGTGGTTGTGGAAGTGGTAGGTCATGCCATAGGGCTTGACCAGCTCCGCGGCGGTCGCGAACTTTTCCGCACAGGCTTTGCAGGCGTCCACGGTCTTCATATCGTCCGGGCCGAAGCCGCCGATCACCTTGTCGCAGCCCAGGGCCTTCTGGGTGTCCACCACCTGCTGGATGTTCTCTTTGGTGGGCAACGGGCTGTGGGTGCTGGTCACCGCAACGCCCCGGTCGGCCAGGAATCGGGCCACCTCCGCAGGATCCTTGTCCCCGAATCCCCCTTCCAGCCCCTTAAAGCCGATGTCGGCCACGGCCTGGAGCGTGCCCCAGAAATCCTTTGCCATCAAATCGCGAACCGTATACATCTGAAGCGCTATCGGTTTCATTGAAGTCTCCTTTCCTTGACGAATGATGCGCTGCAAAACTCATTCGACGCCGCCTGTGTTTCTCCTGTTTAGCCCGAAGGATTATTAGTCTTGTCCTTTATTGCACAAAAAATTGATTATCTTAAATTTCTCTTGACAGACTTTGAAAATTTTGATACAATAAATTCTACAAGCCCGCGGGCGTGTTTGGCTTGCAAGCGCAGCCGGTAACCCGGAAAGGAGGGATGACAGAGCCGTCCGACGGTAGCGAATCGGTCCTCTAAGTAAGAGCGATGGCGATCTGCTGCCAGCCTCAGTTGTCATTACGGATGTAATAATCTCAGGAGGTTAAAGATGAATCGACGCGCATTTACTCTCATCGAGCTTCTCGTCGTCATTGCGATCATCGCCATTCTGGCGGCGATCCTTTTCCCGGTTTTTGCCCAGGCGCGTGAAAAGGCCCGGGCCATTTCCTGTTTGAGCCATATGAAGCAGATCGGCAACGCTCTTATGATGTATATCCAGGACTGGGATGAAACCGGAGTCTGGTTCTACAACAACCGCACGCGAACGGCCTTCACCAATGAACACGGTGTGGATATCCCTGTGGTGGGCTACTGGTACTGGAACCTCTACCCTTACACCAAAAGCTGGGAGGTGTTCGGATGCGCCTCCTGCGGCAAGATGCCATCGCAGTGGGATAGCAACGGGGACGGTAGCCTCGATGTGCCCGACCCGCGCACCTTCGGGTTCGGCATCGCCTGGGCGCATGTGGCAGGCTGCACCGGCTATGTGAAGCGGCTGGCTCAGATAACGGCTCCGGCGAACACTATCTTCATCGCGGACTCCTCGACCTGGGCTCGCTTTGGCAACGACAACGCCGGCTACCAGGACATTTACTGCCCCATCGGCAAGCATGCCGATGCTGGGCTGCACGACTGCTTCCGCGACAATTGCAGCAGCAACGACGGCAAGCTCCTCCCCCCGTCCGGATGGATATCCAAACGCCATGCGGGCGGCGCGAACTGCGTCTTCATGGACGGACACGCCAAATGGTATAAATACGAGACGCTGGTGGATCCCAATCCTGCGGTAGACCTCTGGGGGCATACCACCTCCGGCTCCAGCGGGAACGGCAACCAGTGCTGACGCCTGAAGAAGCATTCCCATGCCAGTAGGGGCGCGGCTGCCGTGCCCACATAGGTATCAAGATAAAGTGAAACAGAATCTGTTCATGGGGGATGGGTGACCTCTCTCCCCTAGTCCCTCTCCCCGAAACCCAGGGGATGCGCCGGAGCGCCTCCGGGGAGAGGGGGAGACTCTACGGTGCTTGACGATGCCATCCACTCCCCCTTCCCGTTTCGGGAAGGGGGCCGGGGGGTTAGGTAACCATCTCTCAAAGCCCCGAACCCCGCCCCTGCGGGACAGGCAGCCTGATCTGGGTACCTATGGGGTACGGCTGCCGTACCTGCATAAAACATCCTCTCGGGCCGCACATTTCCTCATGTGCGCCCCTTTTTGCTGTACCCCGAAAGGAATTTCCCCCGCCGTATCGAAGCATGTTCCCGCAAGAACTCTCAAGGAGATATGGATGAAGTTGACCCGGCTTTTTTGCCTGCTGCTCTTGATTCCCGGCGCGGTCGCCCATGCAAAGGAGATCCCGAAGATGAAGCCTATCGCCCTTCATCCGGACAACCCCCGCTACTTTCTCCTCCGCAACAGGCCCGCGGTGCTCATCACCTCCGGCGAGCATTACGGCGCGGTTTTAAACCAGGATTTCGATTATATTCCCTATCTGGATGAGCTTCAGTCCAGGGGCTTCAACCTCACTCGCACCTTCACCGGGGCGTATATGGAGGACGCCGCCTCGTTCGGGATCAAGAACAACACCCTTGCCCCGCTGAAAGGGCGGCTGATCTGCCCCTGGGCACGGAGCAAAACGCCCGGCTACGCCTACGGGGGCAACAAGTTCGACCTGAACAAATGGGATGCGGCCTACTTCCGCCGCCTGAAGGACTTTATCCGGCAGGCGGGCAGGCGCGGGGTGGTGGTGGAACTGGTTCTCTTCTGCCCGTTCTACGATGACAGCCAGTGGAAGATCAGCCCGATGAATGCGGACAACAACATCAACGGGGTCGGAGGCGTCCCGAAAGACGAGGTGTACGCCCTCAAGCATCCCGACCTGACCGCCGCGCAGGAGGCGCTGACCCGAAAGATCGTCCGGGAGCTTGCGTCCTTCCCCAATCTCTACTACGAGATCTGCAACGAGCCGTATTTCGGTGGGGTCACTCTGGAGTGGCAGCGGCGCATCGCCTCGATTATCGCAGAAGAGGAGGCGGATTTGCCGGCAAAGCACCTCATCGCCCAGAACATCGCCAACCACCGGCAGAAAATCGAAAACCCGGACCCGAATGTCTCCATCTTCAATTTCCACTACGCCAACCCGCCGGTCACCGTCGAGGAGAATTGGGGATTGAACCGGCCTATCGGCTTCGACGAATCGGGCTTTCGCGGCAGCGACAACCTGCCCTACCGCACGGAAGCCTGGGAGTTCATCCTGGCCGGCGGCTCGGTCTACAGCAACCTGGATTATTCCTTCACCGCCGCCCATCCGGCCGGGACTTCTCCGGTGGACGCGCCGGGCGGGGGCGGCCCTGCTTTAAGGAGCCAACTCAAAATTCTGAAAGACTTCATCCACGGCTTCAAGTTCCTGAAAATGGCTCCCGACCGGGAGGCCATCCAGGAGGGCGTTCCCGCCGGGGCGGCGGCCTATGCGCTCTCGGAGCCGGGCAGGCAGTACGCCATCTACATTCGCGGCGGGGAGCAGGCGTCCCTCACCCTTGCGCTCCCGAAAGGACACTACCGGGCCGAATGGCTGAATCCGCGCACCGGGGTTGTGGAAAAGCACCAGGAGATCGCCCATGCGGGCGGGCCGCAGATTCTGACCTCGCCGGAATATGTGGAGGATATCGCTCTGAAGATCGTGGCGGGGAAATAGGGGGTACAAAAAAGCAGCCGGGAGAGCGGACGATTAGAAGCGCGATCTCAGCGTCTAGAGTCTCGTCGGAGCCGTCACCAGCGTGTCGAATGGTGGCGGTTCCCGGCGACCGATACTCGAAGTGTCCGCTACTCCCGGCTGCTTTCCGTTAGAGTGTCCGGTGGAGTCAAGCCGTCAGGCCCTCCTTTAAGGACAATTCCGATGGTGGCCTCAACTTCCAGCCCTGCTGCAATTCCATCGGTACTCCAATTATACCACAGTTCGCGTTAAAATGTCAATACTTTTTCAGACGATTCCGGCGTATTTTTTTAGGACTTTCGCTTGGCCTCAAGGGTAAATTCGTATCCTACAGTCTGCGAGGAGCGCAAACGACGCGGCCATCTCCAGGGTCACGTCAATAAGCAGCAGTATAATCGATGTCATTTGGTATCGCGCCCGGATATCCGGAGAGCCAGCTTCAGCCGGTGGTGGCCGCGGGCCGTTGCCAGCCGCCGGGGTTCGGCCAGTTGTGCGGGTGCAGCACACAGCTTCTATCGGGGTCGGCCTACCGGGAGTTCGTCGCGCCCCTGGACGATGCGCTGCACTCCGTCTACCCTCACGACGGCATGATCCACCGGTGCGGCGCTCACGCCCAGCATATTCCCGTCTGACGGCAGATGAAGTCCCTTCGCGCCGTCCAGGTCAACGACCGCGCCGCCGAAGACCTGGAAGCTATTTTCGCGAGCTTCGCCCTGACCAGATTATCTACCTCAACCCCTGCGACAAAATGACCGCAGAGCAGGCCGTCCGCATCATCGGCGGGCAGCGGCTGGTGATCGTGGAGGATCGGCAACACGAGCGACGCTTCTGTCCGCCCTTAGCGAAAACATAGTTATCGACCCCGACCTTCCGCTGAAAGGAGTTTCTATGCGGCCTCATCCATCGCTTTTATTGTGCGGCATGGCCCTGGGGATGGCTGCCGGGGCGGCGGGCGAGGCGGACCGGCCTTGGCCCGCCTCGAAAGTCTGGCAGTGGTACGCCCGCTTGGGTCCGGTGAAAGGATGCAACTACCTGCCGCGCACCGCGGTCAACGCCACCGAGATGTATCAGGCCGATACCTTCGACCCGGAAACCATCGATCAGGAGCTGGGATGGGCGCAAAGAGGCGGGTATAACGCCCCCCGCGTCTTCCTCCAGTACATCGTCTGGAGGGACGACCCGGAGGGGCTGAAGCGGCGGCTGGACCGCTCCCTTACCCTTGCCGACCGGCGCGGCATAAAAACCATGCCCGTTCTCTTCTGCGACTGTTCCTTTTCGGGCAGAGAGCCGTATCCCGGCAGGCAGGGCGAGCCGGTCCCCGGAGTCCACAACAGCGGGTGGGTTCCCAGCCCCGGCCTGGGGCGCGTGGCGGACCGGTCCGCCTGGCCGGGCCTGGAGCGTTATGTGAAGGATATCGTCGGCTCCTTCGCGAAAGATCGCCGGGTGATGGCCTGGGATCTCTACAACGAGCCGGGCAACTCCGGGATGGGCGAAAAAAGCCTGCCTCTGGCCGAAACCGCCTTCCGGTGGGCGCGGGCGGAAAGCCCTTCCCTGCCGCTGGCGGTTGGAGTGTGGGAGAACTTCGCCAGCCCGATGTCGAAGCGCCTCCCTGCGCTCTCGGATGTGGCGAGCTTCCACGGCTACGGCGCTCCGGAGGGTGCCAGGGCGAAGGCGCGGCTCTGCGGGCAGGAGGGCAGGCCCGTCCTCTGCACCGAATGGCTTCACCGCCAGGGCGGCAATACCGTGGCTGCCGTCCTGCCCGTCTTCGCGGAATCCGAGGTCGGGTGGTTCCATTGGGGCCTGGTGGCGGGGAAGACGCAGACCTACATGCCCTGGGGATCGAAAATGGGCGACCCGCCCTCTGCCGCCTGGCAACACGATACCTTCCGTCCGGACGGGACGCCCTGCGAGCCTTCCGAAATCTCCCTCATCCCATCCTGGAAGCCTTCAAGGAGGACTTCGATGACCGACAACCGGCCCACCTCGGCCCTGTGGTACCGCCAGCCAGCCGCCGATCCCTTCGAGGCTTTGCCTTTCGGCAACGGGCGGTTGGGCGGCATGATCTATGGCGGGCAGGAAGAAGAATACCTGCAATTGAACGAGATCAGCCTGTGGACGGGCGGCCCGCAGGACGCGGACAACCCCGACGCCCTGAAATACCTGCCGCAAATCCGCCAGCTTTTGCAGGAAGGCAAATATGTGGAGGCCCAGAGCCTGACCTATGAGAAGCTGGTCTGCAAGGGAGAAGGAACCCACGGCGGGGCCTCCGCCGATTACCCCTACGGGGCCTACCAGCCGCTTGCCGACCTGAAGCTGGCCTTCAAGCCTTTGACGGGCGAAATCACGGATTACCGCCGCGATCTCGATCTGGAGACTGCCACCGCGCACGTCCGCTTTGCCTCCGGGGGCGCCCGCTTCGAGCGGGAGGTCTTCTCCAGCGCCCCGGATCAGGTGATCGCCCTCCGGCTGGCCTCCGACCGGCCCGGACAGATCTCCTTCACCGCCCGCCTGAGCCGGGAGGCCGATGCCGCGGTGTCGGCCTCCGGTCCCGATGAACTCCTTCTGAAAGGCCGGGCCTGGGGCGGAAAGGGAATGCGCTTTGCGGCCCGCCTTCGCATCCGCGCCGAACGGGGAAAGCTGTTTGCCGAGGGGAACAGCCTGCGCGTGGAAGGGGCCGATGCCGTCACCCTCCTTCTGACCGGGGCCACAGACTACACCGGCATCGATCCCGAGCAAGCCACGAAAGAGCAGTTACAGGCCGCCGCCCGGAAGAGCTACCCGTCCCTCCGCAAGCGCCACACCGCCGACTACCGCAGGCTCTACAGCCGCGTCTCCCTGAACCTGGGCGCTCCCGCCTCCGAGGAGCCGACCGATGCGCGCTTCAGGGCGGTGCAGGAGGGATCTTCCGATCCCGACCTGATGGCCCTCTATTTCCAGTACGGGCGCTATCTGCTCATTTCTTCCTCCCGCCCGGGCAGCCTCCCGGCCAATTTGCAGGGGCTGTGGAGCTGGAAGATGCAGCCGGAGTGGAACGCGGACTATCATACCAACATCAATGTGCAGATGAATTACTGGCCCGCCGAGGTCGCCAACCTGGCTGAATGCCACCTGCCCCTCTTCGCATTCATCGATTCTCTGCGCGAGCCGGGCCGCAAGACCGCGAAAGCCCACTACGGGGCGGGTGGCTGGGTGGCGCATACGGTCACCAATATCTGGGGCTACACCTCCCCCGGCGAGCATCCCTCCTGGGGCCAGTTTCCGGCGGCGGGCGCGTGGCTCTGCCAGCACCTCTGGGAGCATTACGCCTTCGGAGGCGACAAAAAGTTTCTGGAATACGCCTATCCCATCATGAAGGGATCGGCGCAGTTCTTCCTCGATTTTCTGGTGGAGGAGCAAAAGCGCGGCTGGCTGGTGACCGCTCCCTCCAACTCCCCTGAAAACAGCTTCCGCACCCCGGACGGCCAGGTGGCGAGCGTCTGCATGGGGCCTTCGATGGATGAGCAGATCCTGTGGGATCTTTTCTCCCACTGCATCGAGGCCAGCCGGGCGCTGGATACCGATGCCGGCTTCCGGGCCAGGCTGGAGAAGGCAAGGGCGCGGCTTGCGCCGCCCCAGATCGGCAAGCACGGCCAACTGATGGAATGGATGGAAGACTGGGACGAGCCTGAGCCGGGCCACCGTCACATCTCGCAGGCCTTCGCCTTCCACCCGGGCAACCAGATCACCCTGCGCGGGACGCCCGAACTGGCCGCCGCTTTTCGTAGGACACTGGAGCGTCGCCTTTCCTACGGCGGGGGGCAGACCGGCTGGAGCCGGGCCTGGGTGGTTAGCCTCTGGGCCCGTTTCGAGGAAGGCGACCTCGCCCTGGACAGCCTGATCAACCTTTTCCGCACCAACACCGAAGCCAACTTCTTCGACCTCCACCCCCCGCACATCTTCCAGATCGACGGCAACTTCGGGGCCGCCGCCGGCATCGCTGAAATACTCCTCCAGAGCCACGCCGGGGAGATCGCCCTCCTGCCCGCCCTCCCGAAAGCCTGGCCCGCCGGCAGCGTCAGGGGGCTGCGGGCCAGGGGAGGCGCGGAAGTCTCCCTACGCTGGCAGGACGGCCTGGCAGCCTCCGCCGAAATCAAGGTCACCCGCAGCCACACCCTCCGCCTCCGTCCCCCGAAGGGCCAGCGGATCGCTACCGTCGCCGGCCCGGAAGGGAAAATCGCTTTCCAGGGCAAAGACGGGGTGGCGGAGTTCGAGGGGAAGGCGGGGGAGGTGTACCGGTTGAGGATGCAGTGACATCCTCGCGTCGATAACAAAGTGGCGGAGTATGGTGTAAGATGTCGGTTATTTATACAAAGCGGAAAAATAGCCGAAATTACTGAAAATCAGCGCCACCTAGGGCCGCTTCCGCCACTCGCACGCAGGATATATTTGATCGAAAGGAACCGCCATATTGAATATCGGCCTGAACACTGGCTGGCGCATTCTCCAGGACGTGCATGACAGCGGGGAGGCGCTCGGTATTGACAAGAGGGATTGGAACCCTTACCAGGTGGGGCCGTGCGTCTCCAACTGGGAGTCGATAGACCGGCTGGCCTATCTGCAACTGCTCCTGGCTGACCAGCCCTATTTCGGCAGGGAATTGCGCTATTTTAACCAGGCCCCCTGGTGGTACAGGCTGGAATTCGAGACCCCGCCCGGAGCAGAACAGGCGGCCCTGCGCTTCGAGGGCGTGGATCACTACGCCCGGGTCTGGCTCAACGACACCCTCTTGGGCGATCACGAGGGCTATTTCGAGTCGTTCGAGTTCGAGGTGGGCCGCCTGCTGAGCCGGGACAGCCCGGATGTCCTGGTGGTGAAGGTCTCCTCGCCCTGGGATGCCGACTTCGAGCCGGAACGGCAGAACTGGCGCGTCGTCCGCAACATGATCAAGGGAACCTACGAGCATGCTGACACCTTCGTGCAGCGGGATGTCAACCCGGTGGGCTTTTGGAGGCCGGTCCGCCTGATCGTTCACGAGGGCATCCGCTCCGCCGACCGGCCCGCCGTGGCCTCCCGGATCGATTTCGAGGCGAACCGGGCCGAAATCGCCGCCGCCTGGCCCGTGGTGCGCTCTCAGGGGGAGATGGAGGCGGAACTGCGCGTTCTGATCCTGATCGAGCCGGAAGGGGCGGGCGCGGCCCGCTTCTCGCAGGCCGTCCGCCTGAAGGCGGGTGCCAATACGCTGGAAGCCGCTCTCTTCCTGGACTCCCCGCGCCTCTGGAGTACATGGGGCCGCGGCGGCCCGGCTCTCTACCGGCTGGAGGCGGCGCTGTCCGTCGAAGGCCGGAAGGCGGCTTCCGCGGAGGTGGCCTTCAGCGTCCGGGCAGTGGAGGTGCGCCGCACGCCGGAAGAAACGACCTTCCTGCTGAACGGCCAGCCTCTCTTCCTGCACGGGGCGACCTACTTTCCCGACATCTACCTCTCCGCCATGGACCGGGGCCGGTATAAGCGGGATATCGCGGCAGCCGTCCGGGCGGCCATCAACGCCTTTCGCATCCACGTCCATGTGGAGAACGATATTTTCTACGATATCTGCGACCGGATGGGGGTGGCCGTCTTCCAGGGCTCCGACCTCAACTGGCTCTTCCCCAGGTACGAGACGTTCACCGGGCGGGCCGTCCCGGCCTTCGAGACCATGATCCGCAAGCTCTACAACCACCCTGCGGTCCTCTGCTGGATCTGCATGAACGAAGCGGACTGGGAGGAGAACAGCTTCCACGCCTACGTTCGCCCCGGCCCTCAGATCGTGGAGGCGGCGCGCCGCCTGGATCCCGGGCGGCCCACCATCCGCAACTCCTGCTACAAAGATGACCCCGAAAGCGACGACGGCCATGACTACCGCGGCTCCCTGGGCGGCGGCCACTACACCGACATCTACGGCTCCGTCGAAAAACTTTCCACCGAGTTCGGGGTGAACGTCCCGCCCGCCCCACAGAGGACGCGGCTCGTTCCCCGCATGGCCGCCCGGCTGAAGGATGTACTGCCGCGCGTCGCAGAGCTTCACGATTACCAGTACCGGCTCATCAAATACTATGTGTATTATTACCGTATTCAGAAGTACCGATCCTGCTCCGGCTACTTCCAGTTCATGTGGATCGATCTCTGCCCGCAGAGCTTCTGCGGCGTCTACGACTATCGGGGCTGCTCGAAAACTGAAGGCATCGGCGGCGGCCTGAAGGCGCTGGAAGAGAGCAGCGCCTCCATCGGCATCTTCATGAAGCACAGGGGCCGCCCGGAAAGCCTCCAGGCCGTCAACGACACCCTGGACGGCCTGGGTGAATGCACGGCGGAATGGATCGTCATCTCTGAATCCGGAGACGAACTCGAACGCGGCGAAGCGGTCTTTCGCCTGGGACCGGACGCCTGCGCCGATATCGCCCCTCTGACCTTCGATCCCGCCCCCGCGCGCCGCATTCTTCTGACCCTGACGTCCGGCGAGGGCAAAATCCTTGCCCGCAATCTCTACCGCGACCCCTTTCTCCATCCCCCTTTGCCCGAAGGCCACCCTCTGCGTATGGAGCATGAAGTGGGGATGCGGGTGTGGCGGGGAGGCATATAATGCAAAGGGAGCATACCCATCATGATGAAATCGCTATTATCCCTCGGACTGCTGGCCGGCCTGCTTGTATCGGCGGTTCCCGGCCATGCCCTGACGCTTGCCGAAAAAGGCAAGACGCGCTATGTGATCGTCACCGCCGCCGATGCCCTGCCTGCCGAGAAGACGGCGGCCAAGGATCTGGCATCGTATCTGAGGCAGGTGACCGGGGCGGCCTTCCCCATCCTGGAGGAAAAGGCGGTACCGGCGAACCGGCCCCAGATTCTGGTGGGGCCTTCCGCCCGGGTGAAGCGGCTCCTGCCCGGGACGGACTGGAAGGCCCTGGGCAAGGACGGCATCCTGCTCAAGACCTCCGGCAACCGGCTGATCCTGGCCGGGGGCAGGCCGCGGGGAACCCTATACGCGGTCTATACGTTCCTGGAGGAGATGGTTGGAGTGCGCTGGTGGACTTCCTCGGAATCCTTCGCGCCGGCCAAGCCGACCCTCAAGGTGGCAAGCCTCAGCAAATTGTATGTCCCGAAAATTCGCTCTCGGGAGGCGTTCTACCGCGATGTGAACGAGCATCCTGTTTTTGCCGCCCGGCTGAAGTCCAACGGCCACTTCGCCCAGATCCCACCCACATACGGCGGCCACTATTCGATTCTGGGCTGGTGTCACACCTTCTATCAACTTCTGCCGCCGGACAAGTATTTCAAGGATCATCCCGAATGGTACAGCGAGATCAACGGCAGGCGCACCTACGAGGGCGCTCAGCTTTGCCTCTCCAATGAGGAGATGCGCCGGGAACTGACCCGCGTAGCCCTGGAGTGGATCGCCAAACAGCCGGAGGCGGGCATGATCTCCATCGCCCAGAACGACTGCTGGGGCCCGTGCCAGTGCGAGAAATGCAAGGCCGTGGAGCAGGAGGAAGACTCCCCCGCCGGCAATATCATCCGTTTCGTCAACGCTGTGGCGAGCGATATCGCCAAAAAGCACCCGGATTTTCTCGTCGAGACCCTGGCCTACCAGTATACCCGCAAGCCACCCAAGCTGGCGCGGCCCAGCGAGCATGTGGTCGTTCGTCTCTGCTCCATCGAGTGCGACTTCTTCCAGCCGCTCGACAGCGAGGCCAACCGGGACTTCCGAAACGACATCCGCGGCTGGAGCGCCATCGCCCCTAACCTCTATATCTGGGATTATGTGACCAACTTCTCCAGCTACATCCTGCCCCACCCGAACCTGAATGTCCTGGCCGACAATGTGCGCTTCTTCGAGAAACACCATGCCATCGGGATTTTCGAGCAGGGGGACGCGGGCTGCGCGGTAGGCGATTTCGTCCGCCTGCGGGCCTGGCTTCTCTCCCACCTGATGTGGGATCCCTCCCGCGATGCCCGCCAGTTAGCCGGCGAATTTCTCAAAGGCTACTACGGCCCGGCAGCCCCTTACCTGATCTCCTACCTGGCCCTTGTGCATAACGCCTTCGCGAAAGGCAAGGGGCGGCTGAGCTGCTACAACGGTAGCAACGCCTACCTGACCCTGGATGTCATGAACGAGGCCACGCGCCTCTTCCGGGAGGCGGAAAAGGCGGTCTCCGGCAATCCCGTACTGGCCGCCCGAGTCCGCCGCGAACGCCTGCCCCTGGATCACGTCTGGCTCGTCCGCTACCAGGCCCTCCAGTGGGACGCCGAGGAGGAAAAAAAGCCCTTTACCGGCCCCGCCGACCCCGTGAAAGCCGCGAATGAATACATCCGCCTGGCGAAACGGCACAATGCCGGCCAGTACCGGGAAGGCGCGCCTTTCGAGTCCTACGAAGCCTCCCTGAAGTCCCTTTTCCGCCCGCCCGCGCCTCCGCCTCCCGGCCTGACAGGCAAGCCTGCGGGCGCATCCGCCGATATCCAGGACAACTACTTCACCCTCTTCAACTCGCCCGACTGGGTGAGTATCGTGGATGACCCCAACGCTTCGGACGGCAAGGCGGCCCGGATGCCCGGAGGCCATACCCAGTGGGCGGTGCAGTATTCGGTCACCCGAAACGCCCTCTACCGTAAGCCCGCCCCCTGGCGCGTCTACATGTCGGTCCGCTGCGAGGGGAAAGCCAAAACTGGCCCCGCCTTCATTCTGGGCATCTACGACGGCGAAGGCGGACAGGTCGCCTTTCAGCAAACCGTAGACCTCGAAGCCGCCGGTGACGGCCTCTACCACATCTACGACCTGGGCGTCCATACCCTCAAGCCCGGCATGTACTTCTGGGCCTCCCCGCCCGGCAGCGCGGAAACGGTCGAGGCCGTCTATGTGGACAGGTTCTATATCGTGAAGGAGGAGAAGTAGAGGGGCGGGGAAAGACCCCTCTTGCTCGAAAAGCACCCCCCAACCCCCCCTTGCTAAGGGGGGTTGAAATCGTGCGTATTTTTTAAGAGATTGAACAAAGCACCCCAAGGCCGCTCCCCCCCGCCGAAGCCCGGCGAGGGGGCCGGGGGGCGGTTACCTCATCAGAAAGAAGGAATCTTCATGAAATCGCTGTTATATCTGCTGTTATTCACCTGTTTGATCGGCGGCGCATCGGAAGCCGGGGCTGCTTCCTTTCTTCTGAAGGTGAGGAACGTCCCGCCGCACGGGCTGGTGGTGGCTCCGGTCGATGCGGGATGGGCCGCTCGCGAGGGGCTGAATCTTTCCGGCGGCGTTTCGGCTTCACTGCTGCCGGAGGGTCGTTCCGTTCCGGCCCAGTATGTGCCCGGCGTCCAGGGCGCTTCAGGCATGATGCTGCTCAAGCTGTCCCGCGGCGGCGATGCCCGGCTGAGCCTGGAGGCAGCTGCGGCGGCTCCGGCCCGGGACGGCGAAACCGAATTCGGAAACGGAAGCTACCGCCTGAACTTCGCTTCGGTAAGGCAGGCGGGATGGCCCTCGACGGTTGACTTCCCGGCTGCCGGCAAGCGTTTCGAGAGCTTCGTCTGGAATGACCGGCTCTACCACCCCGACCGGGGCCAATACTGGCTCCGCTATGACCCGGATGCGCGGGCAGAGGTGGTTTCGAAAGGCGAGATCGCGACCGTTGTGCGGGTCCGCGCCCACTACTGCCAGCCGGACGGAAAGCGGCCCGACACCCGTCCCGAGGCCGTCTACGACTGGTATCTTTTCAACGGCCTGCCTCTGGCCTATGTGACGGCCTCCATCCGGCAGGAAAGGCCCCTCTACTGGAGCGAGCTGCACTTTCTGGAACTGAACTTCCCCGACCGGAGCTTTACGCGCTGGGCGGGCGGGGAGCCGGAGAAGAGCGGCGAATTTACCGCCTCCCAGAACAGCCTCAGCCTCGAAAAGTGGGGCGCTCTGCTCGATGGAGAGATCGCTATCGGCGTCTTCGGAACGTGGATCATTTTCCACGACGGGCGGGGCCAATACGGAACCTATATCCACTCCACGGCCCGCACCTGGGATGAGGAAACGGCCCGGATGTCCGCCTGGATGTGGATCGGGAGCGACAAGGAACCGGCCCAAGCCGTTCGGGCCGCGTCGCAGCAATATCTATCGGGCGCTCAGGCTGTGGTGACGGCGCCGGCCCTTTCGGAAAAGATCGAAGCCCTCAAGCGGACAGGGGCGGGGCCGTCGCTCTGGCGGGCGGCCCAGGCCGAACGGATGGAAATGAAGGGAGAGATCGCTATGGCAACCAAGATCGCCGCAGGCGGAACGCCGGAGGGCCTCAGCCGCTTCAAGGCCGGAGACCTGGGGCTGACCCTCCGGCAGACCGCGGACGGCATCCGCCTGGAAAGCCTCTATGACGTCAAAGCGAACCGGGAACTGCTGGTCCCGAACGCCCTGCCCCTTTTCGAGATCGCCCTGCGCGGTGCGGGCGGCAGGGAATCCGTCCTCAAGGCGGACAGCGGATGGGGTAAAACGGAGGTCCGGAAAAACCGCGGCGGCTTCACTCTGGCCTGGGCGGAGCCGAAAGAGGAGGGCCTCCGGAATGTCCGCGTCACAGCGAAGGCTTCCTCAGACAGCCGGGCCTCCGCATGGCGCTGGACGCTGAAGGTGGAGACTCCCGGCCCGGAGGCGGGAGTGCGGCGGGCCGCCTTCCCGCAGTTGGCCCTGGCGGAGCCGGGCGAGAACGCTGCTGTCCTCTTCCCCCGGGGGCCGGGAGAGGTCAAGCGTGGCGTTTGGGAGCAGCCCTTCACCTACGGCGGCGTCTATCCCAACGGCTGGACTTCCCTTCAGCTCATGGCCGTCTACGGGCAGGCGGAAAAGGCTTCCACAGGACTCTATTTCGCCATGCACGACCCCTACGGCAGCGTGAAGGATATCTCCGTTAAAAGCGACCCGGCTGCCCGGAGCGTCGCTCTGGCTTTCGGCCATCCCGCGCCCGATATGGGAACTCCTGGCAACGGCTTTACGCTGAGCGGCGAGGCCGTCTGGCAACTGCTGCGCGGCGACTGGTTCGATGCGGCTATAATCTATAGGGCATGGGCCAGACAGAACGCGAAATGGTGGCCGGAACTCACCGCCGAAGGGCGGGCGGACACCCCTCGCTGGATGCGGGAGCTTTCCGCCTGGGCGCAGACCGGCGGATCCCCCGGGGAGTGCGTGGAGGCGGTCAAGGCGTTCAAAGCCTATCTGGATGTCCCGACGGGATTTCACTGGTACAGTTGGCATCAGATCCCCTTCGACAACGACTATCCGCATTACTTCCCCACAAAGGAAGGCTTCCCGGAGGGCGTCCGCCAGCTCAAGGAGGCGGGGGTCTATGTGATGCCCTACATCAACGGGCGGCTGTGGGATACGCGGGATAAGGGCGCGGAGGACTACCAGTTCGCCAGCGTGGCCCTGCCCTCGGCCACTAAGGACGAGCAGGGAAAGCCCTATGTCGAAAGCTATGGCAGCAAGGAGTCCGACGGCAGTTCCGTCAGCCTGGCCGTGATGTGCCCCACGACCCGGCTCTGGCAGGGCACCCAGAAAGAGATCGTCCTGCGTCTCCAGAAAGAGATGGGCGTGAACGGCGTCTACATCGACCAGATCGCCGCCGCCTCGCCCGCCCTCTGCATGGACAGGACGCACAACCACCCTCTGGGCGGCGGCCACTGGTGGAACGAAGGCTACTGGAAGCTGCTGGAGGGCATCCGCCGCGAGATGCCCGAGGGCGCGATGCTCACCACCGAATGCAACTCCGAGCCGTTCATCCGCTGGTTCGACGGCTACCTGACCTGGCACTGGCAGCATGATGGGCAGGTTCCCCTCTTCCCGGCGATCTACGGCGGAACGGTGCAGATGTTCGGGCGGGCTTACGGCGGGGACGCCCTGGCCGTCCGGATGAAGGCCGGACAGCAGCTCGTTTTCGGGGAGCAGATCGGGTGGAACAGCCCGGATATCGTCAAGGATAAGGACAAGGCCATCTTCTTCCGCGATGCCGTCCAGCTTCGCTACCGCTTCCGGCGCTACTTCTACGCCGGTGAGATGGCCCGACCGCCGAAACTCACCGGCTCCATCCCCACTGTCCGCGCCGATTGGCAGTGGACGCCCGACTGGTGGGTCACCACCGACGCCCTCCTCGCCGGGGCCTGGCAGATCCCCGCTGCGAAGAAGCTGGCGCTCTTCTTCGCCAATGTCTCCGACGCCCCGGTGATGGCAGGACTGGATTTCAACGGCAGGGCCTACGGCATCTCGACTTCCTATATCCGGGCCGCCATCGCTAAAAATCGCGAAGGGGCGGTGGAAACCCTGAGCCTCCCCGCCCGCTTCCGGCGCGAAATCACCTTCCCGGCCCGATCCGTGCAGGCATGGGAGATCGAGTGGGAGTAGGGTCGGCGATTTGGCAGCCGGGTTGCCGGTTGCCAGGCAACCGCTCCCAGTCCCTCGCCAGGCTCCGACGGGGGAAGCAGAAGGGGCGTTCGCTTGAGAGATTCAACAAGAGAACGCCCCCTCTAAGCCCCCTTTCCTCCTTTTCCGTCTCGGGAAGAAGGAGGATCTGATGCCGTAAATGACCGCACAGACGATACCCCTCTCCCAGGATGCGCTCGGGCGCATCTCTCGGGTTTTGGAGAGGAGAAAGGTAACCCGCCTGCCGCTACTTCACGCGCCGGTAGCGGGCGGCCATAAAGCGGTGCCACTCATCGTCCTCGCCTTTCATATAGGAAGCCAGCACCCGGTGGTTGTCGCCCTCGAAGGAAACCACGTCCCTGAAGGAGCAGGTTTTTCCCTCGATGCCGGGGCCTTCGGCCTCCAGAGTCAGGGTCTTTCCGGTCGGATCCAGGGTTCCCTCATACATCCACAGGTGGGGCATGATCGAACAGACCCATGTGCAGGCGTACCGCTGCCTGTGAGGGTCGTATCCCAGGGCCATCAGAGAAGTTATGGAGCCGCCGCAGGGAGTCTCTCCCCGGCCCTCGGCGGCGACCCACAGATCTCCGAGCGCCCGCACATTTTCGGCAGCCTTAAAGGATACCGGCGGCTTGCCCGGCTCCATCACGGCTTCCCCTTCCCCCGTCCACTCGCCGATGAATTTTGCCAGCCAGCGATGTTCGGGTTGAGGTTCGAACTTCATGCTCTGTTCTTGCTGAGTGGGTTCCATTCTGCCATCTCCTTTCGCATAACGCGGTATCGTTCGGTCTGTCGATATCGGTTCGGTTTCACGGGTCGGGATCGCGAACCCCCGGATGGCATCGGGCCAGGCCGGTTGGCCGAAGCAAAAGCAGACGCCGTAGGGGTCTTTGGCGAAAACGATCCGGTACATCCGGCCCTCATACTCCTCAAGCCGCTCCTTGGCAGGCTCGATGCCTTTGGCCGCCAGTTCTTCGTACAGGGCCGCCACATCGCTGACAGCGAAATAACAACTCGCCTGATCGGGGTCCTGCCCGTTGACCGCCAGCCCGATCTGAGCGTCATCGCGTCTCAGAACGGCCCGGTTTTCTTCCCTGGAAACCAGCGTAAAGCCCAGGACATGAGTGTAATACCCGATGGCGGCCCCCAGTTCTTTGGCCGGCAGCGAGCCGGTGTCCGTGCCGCCGATGGGATGGACGGCGTGAAAGGTTACCGTATTGGACATGACTGTTCTCCTTCCAAGGACGATCCTCGCTGTGGATTCCGGCGGGAGCCTCAAAGTTTCGCGTCCAAGCGAAGCCCTTCCGGATAGCGTATTTTCCTGAAATGGCTGGCTTCCGCCCTGGATGGTGTTTGTATTTTATACCACCATTATATCGAACAATAGTTTGATTTGTCAAGCGAAATCATGAATTTTACGGCGGTTTTTTTAGAAATATCCACGACCGACCGGAAAATCTCTTCAGCCGTTTCTTGACAAACGCCCTCAAACCGGCTATAATATATCAAACAACTGTTTGCTATCGGCCCGGATGAACGGGTTTGAAGGAGGACGGTATGGGAAGACGGAGCCGGTTGGAGGAGATGGAGAGGCTGGTGTGCCGCCACTGTGGGAAAAATGTGATGGAGCCGGGCCATCTGGAGAGAGTGCAGCAGTCCTGCCTGTGGTGCATCCGGAGGCAGAGCGTGGCACGGTTCCTGAAACACAAGCGGTGGCCCGCTGAAAAAAGCTCAAGAATATAAAAGTGACTCTAAGGCGCATCCGCGAGGGTGCGCTTTTTCATGTACAGGGCATTCGGGCAGAATGGAACCTGGCAGGCTTCTCGTCTGAGAATCTTGGAAAAAGTATTTACATTAGGAGCCAAATTTGATATACTTGTAGGCGCGTTCTCTGGATGTCCCCTATTTCACAGGAGGAGGATGAAGCATGTTCATACGAGGGAATGGCAGTTGGAGACAGATAGCGGCAGCCATTGGCTGCCTGCTGCTCGTTGCGCTTGCGGGCTGCGGCGGGGGTGGCGGAGCCGTCGCAGTTGATCCAGCCGGGCCAGCCGCTCAGGAGGTCGCTACCGCCCGCTTCCATGTGGATGTCACCACAGGACAGGTGAGTGTGACCCCTCTCACCACGACACCCGCCAGCCGGGCCATTTTTAACGGCACAGCGGTCGGCTTCGAATCCAGCAACTTGGTAGATGAGGCCGGCGATACGGGCCGGAAAGCGGCGAGAGTCCAGATCGTCAATGAGAGGAAAGAAACTATCGGCATGAACGGGCTGCGTGTGATCTTCAGCCCCTTCACCAATGTCGCTTCTTTCTCCGATCCCCGTCCGAAAGTCCGCGTGGAGACCCTGGCCGGAACCAGCGTCGCCGGCAATGGCGATGGGGCCGCCGGAGCAGCTACCTTTACCAATCCCAACGGGGTGGCGGTCGGCAAAGACGGCAGCATCTTTGTGGCTGACTACGGCGGCCATCGCATCCGCAGGATTTACCAGGGCATGGTCAGCACCTTCGCGGGCAGCGGGATTGCCGGAGGCACGGACGGGCTGGGCGCAGCGGCTTCTTTTAACCAGCCGTACGGGATCGCCCTGAATCCCTGGGACGGTTCCCTCATCGTCTGCGATTTCGGCGGCCACCGCATCCGGCGCATCGACTCGGCGGGCCGGGTCACTCTGGTCGCCGGGACCGGTGTTGCCGGAGATGATGACGGCTACGGAAGTTCGGCCACCTTCCGCAATCCCAGCGGCGTAGCGGTGGATAAATTCGGGAATATCTACATTGCCGAAGCAGGCGGCCATCGGATCCGCAAGATCACGGGGAGCTATGATCCCTATTCGCCAACCTCTTACTATGTGCAGACCATCGCCGGCGACGGAGTGGCGGGTTTAGCCAATGGGGTCGGCGGGGCGGCAAGATTCAATAGCCCCCGGGGAATCACCATCGACTCAGCAGGCACCATCCTCTATGTGGCCGATTACAACAACCATCGGATTCGCATGGTTACCCCCACCGGCGCGGTGACGACGATTGCCGGAACGGGAGCGGCAGGCTCGACGGATGGATTCGGCAGCACCGCCACCTTCAGCAGCCCGTCTGGCATTATAGGCGAGGGGTCGAACCTTTATGTCTCCGACAGCGCCCGCCATACGATCCGATGGCTCCATCTGAGGCAGGGCGGCAGCGCCGACAACCCGGTAAGCTGGCGCGTGCAGGCAGTTGCCGGGCTGGGCGGAACCTCGGGCGACGCCGATGGAACCGGCGACGCGGCCCGGTTCAACACGCCGCTCCTGCTGGCGCTGGACCAGAACCGTAACCTGTATGTGGCCGATTATACCAACCGCAAAGTACGCATGATCCGGGGGATCGCCCAGATCATCAATGCCGGCCTCGAAACCGGCAGCACTTCCAAGGAGCCGGTGCAGCTCTGGAATGCCGATGGGATCATCCCCAACCAGATTTTGCCCTATATCGAATATCCCGCAAAATATGACGGCGGCTATACCGATACGGGTATTCCTGCGGGCAAGAAGAGCGTTCAGCAGAACTGGGTCTTTATCATTCCCTCCGGTGTGACCGCTTTCGAGTTTACGGTGACGGTGGAGGCCAACAGCGAGGTAGGCGCGCCGCCCGAAGCGGGAACGGGTGTTGGTTCGGCCAACACCCATGTCCGCACTTATGCGGGCGGCGCTTCGACCGGGTTCCAGAATGGAGTTGTCTCCCAGGCCCGATTCAACGGGGTGCTGGGGATCGCCGCCGATGCCCAGGGCAACCTCTATCTCGCGGACAGCGCCAACAACTCGATCCGGCGGGTCGGAGTGGATGGCAGAGTTTCCACCATTGCGGGTGCATTCGGGGCCGGGTCGGGCAGCACCGATGGAACCGGGGATGTAGCGAAATTCAATGTTCCGCGAGGGGTTGCCGTTACCTCTGACGGTCGAACGCTATTTGTCGCCGACACCAACAACCATACGATCCGCTATATTTACCTCAAAGCCCCCACCAACTATCCTAACTCCGGCACAGATCCGACCAACCCGGTGAACTGGATGGTCAAGACCATCGCCGGTCTTGCCGGAAACACCGGAAAGGATAACGGGGCAGGCGGCGTAGCCAGGTTCAATGCCCCCTTCGGGATCGCTCTGGATTCCAGCTTGAACCTGTTCGTCGCGGAAACCACCGGTAACCGCGTCAGGCAGCTTCAATTCAAGGGCGGCGATCCCAGCCTGAACACAAGCTGGCAGGTTTCCCTGGTGGCAGGCGATAACGCCGCTGCTGCCGGGGCTTCCGGCACAACAGACGGGACAGGCAACGCGGCCCGCTTTAATGCGCCGCGCCAGATCGCTGTGGACAGAGTAGGCAATCTGTATGTAGCCGACTCCGGCAATCACCGGGTCCGGAAAATCACGCCAGACGACGTGGTGACCACTCTCGCCGGTTCGACTTCCGGCTATACCGATGCCATCGGTGCAGCCGCCAAATTCAACGTCCCTTATGGGATCGGGGTAGACCCTGCTGGATTCGTCTATGTGGCGGACTCTTCGAACCGTATGGTCCGCCGTATCAGCCCTTCAGGGGTTGTGACAACGGTAGCCGGCTCCACCACGGCCGGCTCGACTGACGGGGCAGGCAATGTCGCCCAGTTCAACAACCCTCGCGCAATTGCAGTCGATGCCTTCGGCAATATCTTTGTCGGGGACGGAGCCAGCAACGAGAAGATCCGCCTCGTTCAGCGTGTGATCAGCGTTGGCACGAACACAATCCCGCCTTCACCCTACTAATCGCCAGAACATCCTGCGCCGCGGTCTGAAATAGGCCAGGCGACTTCTATCGAAGCCGGAGCCGGCTATCGTTCAGCAACCGGCTCCGGCTCTTTCGTGCTGTGCCGAGGGGTGATCAATCGCTCTCTTTCCCCTCGCAGGAGACTCTATGTTCCGCTATTCCCGACCTCTGAACCGCCGTCGTTTCATGAATCTTGCGGCAGCCTCCGCTTTGTCCCTGGCCGGTTTGCCCCGAACCGGAGCCGCCTCGCCTCTTTTCTTCAAAACCCGCGGCCTGGTGCTTTCGGTGATGGAACTGGAAGCGATGGACTGCCCGGCTCTGGCCTCGAAGCTGGGGATCAACACCCTCGACCTGGCCCATCAGACCGACTGGGCAGCCAAGAGCGATCTGGGCCAGAAGACCCTAGCCGACTGCCGCCGCCTGAAGATCGAGGTGGAGTTTTCCATGCACGCGCCGGGCGTTTTTCTGCCCCGGGAACTCTATGATAAGGACCCTTCTATGTTCCGGATGGACGAGCAGGGAAACCGTGTCCGCGAGGGCAACCTCTGCGTCCATTCCGAAAACGCCCTGGAAATCTTCTGCGAGAACGCCGTCAAAAACGCGCAGCTTGTCCGGCCCACCACCGGGCGCTACTATTACTGGATCGATGACGGCCAGCCGATGTGCCGTTGCCCGAAGTGCCGGGAGCTTTCCGACAGCGACCAGGCGCTTCTTCTGGAACGCCGCCTCCTGAAGGCCCTCCGGCGGATAGACCGGAACGCCGCCCTCAGCCACCTGGCGTACGCCAGGACCATGCCCGCGCCCTCCAAAATCCAACCGGAGAAGGGCATTTTCCTCCAGTTCGCCCCCATCGAGCGCGATTCGTTCAAGCCCCTGGAGGATGCCGCCCATGCCCGCCTTATGGAGCGTCTGGATGCCAACCTCTCCGTCTTCGGGCGCGAAGGGTCGCAGGCGCTGGAATACTGGATGGACAATTCGCGCTTCTCCGGCTGGAAGGAGGAGAATATCCGCCGCGTCCCCTGGCGTCAGGACATCTTCCTGAGCGACCTGGCCGCCTACGCCCGGCGCGGCATCCGTCACATCCGCACCTATGCTGTCTGGTTCGATGCGAAATACGTCCGAAACTACGGCCCGCCGCCCTTCGACGAATACGCCGCCGGGCTGAAAAGGTGGCGGCTGGAGAGAGGCAAGGCCGTAGAGCGCCCTTGAGACCGAGGCAGGAAAGCCCTCGCGGGCGGCGAAACTTCCTTCGATGAACCCACATCGAGGAGGTATGTATGCTCGACACCGCAGCCCGCCAGCGAGATTTCCCCTCCCTCCAGGGAAGGGC
>JADLDR010000161.1 GCA_020846535.1 Armatimonadota bacterium
GGGCTTCCGTCACCTCCTCGCGTCTGGAGCCGAAAGCGACTCCAGACGCCAGATCTGTTCGCGATGTCTCCTTGAATTCCTATGCCCATGCCTGAAAAGGGGAGGTTGTTTTTTTTTCTCGACTTAGGCCCTTGCAGGCCAGTGCCCGCATCTTTAACCGTAGATTTTCCGTGCTTGGTTCCAACTTCTCTATCGCTGTTAAGGCTTCATCATAATGCTCAACAGCTTTATCCATAGCAAGATATCTTCTCGCCTCTTCGCCAAGCCGCATCGCTTCTTTGACCACATCCTTCGTAAATTCAGGCTCAGCTTTTTCTTCTTGCAGCACATCGGTAACCATCGTGATCATCTCCTCCTGCAATTGCTTTTTCGCCCGCTTGAGGCGGCTGCGAACCGTTTCGACAGGCACTTCCAGGAAACCGGCGATCTCGGCATGGGAATAGCCATCGATATAGAACAGGGTGACCGTCAGGCGGGTCTTATCCGAGAGGCGATCCAACGCCTCCCGGACCAACATGCGTGCGGCGACCCGATCCATATCCTCGTCAGGAGACGGGTTCCGGCAGGGTTTCGCCGATTCCGGCAGGGCATCCCATGAGAGCAAGGTGTCTCCTCTCCGCCGCAAAAAGTCGGCGGATGTGTTGGCGGCGATCCGCTTCAGCCAAGGGGCGAACCGCTCGGGGTCGCACAGTCGCTTGAGGTGCAGGTAAGCCTGAACAAAGGCTTCCTGGGCCGCGTCCTGCGTATCCTCGAAGCTCCCCAGGTAATGATAGGCCACTGCGCAGACCGCATCCCGGTAGCGATCCACCAACTCGGCGAAGGCCGACGGCTTCCCTGCCAGGGCTTGCCGGGCCAGTTCACAGTCCTCTGTTCGCATGATTCATGTCCCTTGTGGCCGTTCTATTCTATAGACGTGGCGGAGCGGCAAAAGGGGTCAGTGAACTCAAAAGCGACTTCTCATCCTTTATCGTTCAGTATTTTCGGAGAAATCGCTGCGAAGTGTTTGAGGAGCATTCGTAGATCGGAGAGGAGAGCGTCAGCCTGCTCTCGTTGGGGATAGGCTGAGCCAAGTCACGTTCTTTGCAAAATTCGACGACTGGTTCGCCTATGTGTGCCTGGCAGGGGTAGTCATCGGGATGTTGATAAGAGAGGCTTCATCGCCCCTCGTTTTTACCGAAGCCTCCCAACCGTCACTGATGTTCCGCCCGGCCCCGTCACTTCCGCCTTCGTTTCGCTCTCCAGCCGATACTCTCCGGATGCCTCCCGAACCAGCGACAGGCTGGCCGCAATCTCGAAGCGATCCCCGGCCTGAATGTCCTCATAATGGAAGACATCGCCCGGCTCGAAGCCCTGGGCGCTGTCCACCGAAAGCCGCATGGGCTGGCCGTAGGCGATGCCCTGCACAAGGGCCTGCGCTCCGCGGCCGGTACGAAGGAGTTTGCCCTCGAAAAATCCGCTTTCCCCGATGCGACGGACGGAATGGGCGTATTCGTGGGGGATGGAAGAGGTGAGGGTGCGGGCATCCATCACCTCGCCTACCTGTCCGCGCCCCAGAGCCGTATCGGCGTTCAGGTATACGCGCCTCAGCGCCCTCTGCGCCTCGATGCGGCTGATCCGGTAGGCGGTGGTGCGGGAGTAGCGGAGATTGGAGAAAATGATGGTCTTCCCGTTCAGGCTGCCGTCGACGGGCAGGGGCAGCTGGGTGAGGATCGTATGCCCGGCAGAATCCGTTTTGAGGACGGTCCCGCTCCATGCCCCTCTCTTGAGGCGAACCCGCCAGCCGAAGCCGGTGAAATAGGTTCCGCCCACCATCGTAAGAGATTGCAGTTCTCCTTGCTTGAGGGCAACCCGCGCAAACCGGCCCGCGAAGGTGACGCTGCCGCAGGTTCGCGTTTTGCCGTCCGGCGCGGATAAAAGGATGTCTTCCAGGCCGTTTTTGCGGGCGATTCTGGCTCCCGCCGCCTCCGGGCCGGTCTTCAGGGTTTCGACGCTCAGCGCCTGGCATTCGTTTCCATAGGGCTCGATGGCGGCCATGAACCGGCTTTGGACATCCCTGCCTTTGTTTCTCGCGATCACATAGCGCGATTTCGGAAGGGTAGGGTAGAGGCCGGGAGCCTGAACGGTGACGATTTCCATGCCCGGCATCGCGGGCATGACCAGCCGGAGGCGATCTTCATCGCTGATCGCCCAGTCGGCGCTCCAGCCTTTCCGAGGCTGCGCCCGGCGCGGCCCGGTCAGAAAACCGTAGCCGTTGCCGGGTGGAGGGTTCCAGTAGGGTTCGTTCGGGTGGCTCTCCATATCGCCGTCGTTCAACTGCTTGCCGCCCCAGTCGATATCCGGGCCTGCCAGAGAGCCGGGTTCCTCCGGGCCGAAGGTGAGGCCGGTGAATTCCACCCGGTCGCTCAATGCATGGAAGAGATAATCATGCTGGCTCCCGCCTCGGACGCGGAAGAGATCGAAGAGGTAGATCGGCTGGCCGGTCAGTGGATCGCAGATCAGGGCCGCCGTGCGGCGGTAGAGGCTGACCTTTTGCGCGGCGTAGCTGGCTTCGGAGGAGGCTTCCACCAACTTGACAGCAGGCAGGTCGGCGAAGAGATGAAGGCTGCCTCCCGACCGGCCCAGCCTGTCGCCCTGCGAAGTTTCGTCCACGACGACAAGGTTGTGGCTGGCGGTCTGGAAGGCCCAGCCCACCTGGGTGTGCGTGCTGCCGAGGTTGTAGCCCAGGTCGTAGGTCATCTCATAGCCCCGGGCGAAGTAGTTGATGTTCAGGTCGTCCAGGTGTCCGTGGTTGAGGGAGGGGCCGAAGCGGAACAGGAGGGCCTGGGCTTCCTTTTCTTCGCCCGTCCGCAGGATGGCGATGCCTTTCTGTCCCAGAAAATCGCAGCCTGTCAGACGCCGAGCCGTGTCGGGCGGGAGTTCTGCCAGGCTTCCGGGCGCATCCTGCGCGTGGAAGAGGAGCCACCTGCGATTGATGAATCCCTCCCCCAGCACGGCCCCACCGTAAGACTGCCGCGCTTTTTCGATATCGCCTCCGGCCAGCCAGCGGAGGGCGGAAGCCAGCCGGTCCCGCTCCTCTTTCGCTTCAGTCCGGGCGTACAGGCATTCCAGAAAACGGTAGTCTCCGCCGTCGAAGGGGCGTTCGGGCGGGAGGATCTTCCGGACGCTCGGGGCGGTGTCGCCGTAGGGAGGCCAGCGGTGACCCAGGCAGTTCTGAGACAGGTTGTGGAACTGAAGAAAACGGCGGAAGCGGGGATAGGCATAGAGGTTGACACCGTTCGGGTAGGCGCTGCCGCGGTAGTTCAGAAGCGGCTCCGCAAAGGTAGTGTAAAGCTCGCGGGTGTGATCCGCATAGAAAGCGGACGTTTCGTAATAGAAGCCGTCGCGGTCGATGTTGTTGTCCAGCATGGAGTAAATGCCGTAAGGACCGTCCACCGCCCACCGCACATATTCGGGGATATCCAGGCAGACACCGACCGCCAGCGCGCCTCTTATATAATCCGCCTCCCCGTTGTGAAGCGCCCCTGCCTGCGATTCCCTGAAGCAGTAGGCCGCCCCGTTCTTCAGAAGATTCTCCTCGATATTTTGCCTGCGAGTCAGCCCGGGCGCAAGCGAAGGGGCGTCCAGAGACGGGTCGTGATAGATCCGGTCGTATTGATCCACATAATGCACCAGGACGCGGGCCGCCTGATACCAGGGCCGGTTGAACCGCCCGCTCGGAGGGTTGGAGGGATAGTCCCAGGAACCCTTATCGCAGGAAGGGTAGATGGCGGCCAGGGCGTCCAGAATCAGGGCGGCTTTGGTCGCATAGCGGGCGTCGCCGGTCAGGGAGTAAGTATAAGCCAGGCTGTCCGCCGCCTTGAAGGTCAGGGTTTCCACCACCCAGGCGTTATAGGAGCCGACCATATAATGGATGCGCCCGTCCTTGCCCGCATATCCTGTTCCGCTGTCAGGGTGTTCGGCATCCGGAAACGCATGCCCGCTGGCGCAGGTGACCTTTCCGGGCCGGTCGAAGGAAGCGTTCACCCCGGCCCAGGTTCCCCAGGAGGCTCCGCAGATCGGGCAGCCCGTAAAGCCGTAGGCGAAGCAGGCCCCTTTCGGCGGGACGACCGAAAGAATCCAGCGATCATCCCGGGACAGCCAGATATCCGCCTCCCGCTTCAAAGCGTCCGCCGTCTCTTGCGCCCATTTGTGCCGGGCGATATTCTCCCGGGCCTGCCGGATATCGTCTGAGGTCGCATACACAAAAGGATGTCCCACGGCTGGCTCCTTTGCCTGAAGGTCGCTGACGCAGAGCAGGGCGATGATGGGGATGATAAAGATGAGATTTTTCATGGGATTGTTCGGGAGGTGTAGGCAACCCCCCAGCACCTTCTCAAGGGGGCGAACACCTGCATTCTTTTCTCGCCAGGGCCGCCAATTCCTGCCGCAAGAGCGTTCTTTTTGAGCGGTGCGCTGAAATGTGTGGAGGGTGTGGAGGCAAAATCGAAAACTTTTTATTTTCGCAAATTCGGGCTTTTGATGGGGACACCACCAGGGAAGGCAGGCAAACGCACACTGATGATCCTTCCAATCTATACCTGTAGTCTTTTTGAACCACCGATGAACACCGGTCAGAACGGATGGACACGGATAAAAAATCATCTGTGTTCATCGATGGTCAAAAAAGCTACCCGGCGGAAGGCCAGAAGGGCGGTTGCTCTCAGGCCGATGCTACCCTATCTCCACCGCTGACCCTCGTTCCGCCGACGCATAAACGGCATCGGTTATTTTCTGGATGATCAGAGCGTTTTCCAGGGTGGTTTGGGGCTGGCTCCCTTCGCGGATGGCGGCGGCGAAGTCCTGCACGGGCCCGGCAAGGATGGGGCCGCCGTCTTCAGCGCCCTCCCAGATCGTGCGAGAGATGACGCCATCGGCGGGGGAGGAGGTGTCGTAGACGATCTTTTTGCCTTCGGTGACGGTCATGAAAAGCTGGAGCGTTCCTTTTTCGGCGACGATCTGCCAGGCCGACTGGCCTCTGGCGGGAACGTATTCGCCGCGCTCGTAGGTAAGGACGGTTCCGCCCTCGCAGCGGACCAGGGCGGCGGCGTAGGTTTCGGCGTCCGAGTCGGGCACGATATAGGACGCGAACTGCGGGGCTGCCCGCCAGGTCTGGCCGAAAACCGTTTTCGGCTTCAGCGTCCAGCCGGTGATCCCCAGCAGGTAGTCCAGGTCGTAGCAGCCCCAGTTCATGAGGATGCCGCCCCCGTTCTCTTTTTTGCGGAGCCGCCAGGTGGGAGGGATGCTTTCCGGGGCTTTTCCGACCGGGGAGATGGCGCGGCTGTGCATGATCCGGATCGGCCCCATCTCCCCGCTGGCGATAAAATCGGTCACGGCCCGCGCGGACGGGGTGAAGCGGTAGCGAGAGGAGCAGCAGGCGGCCACCAGGCTTCCCCTTGCGGCGATCATCCGCTCCACCTCGGCGGCGTTCGTCGCCACCGGCTTTTCGGTAAGGACGTGCTTGCCTTTCTCAAAGGCGTGCAGGGCCAGCCGGGTGCGCCCGCAGGCGGGCAGGGCCAGCGCCACCGCCTCGATATCGGGGTCTTCGATCAGGTCGTCCCCCTCCCGGTAAACCTTCCTGGCCCCGAACCTTTCCGCCGCGCCACTGGCCCTCTCCTCGATGAGATCGGCCACCGCCGTAATTTCGATGAGGGGCGATTCCTGCGCCCCTTGCAGGTGTGTCGGCCCGATCACCCCGCAGCCGATCACGCCCAGACGTAATGGTTCCATGGTTGCCTCCGGTTATGATTATTTCCCGCTCCCCGCCAGCTTCATGGTCAGCGTATTCTCCCCGCGTTTGAGGTCGAATTCCTGCTGTTTGTAGCCTTTGGGGGTGATGACCGTCACGCGGTAGCGGCCCAGGAAGCCGCGCAGGCGGCAGGAGCCGGATTCATCGGTCTCGCCCTCGGTTTTGGTCCACCATTTGCTTTTAACGAGGGAGAGGAGCCGTTCGTAGGCGGGCTTGGGGGTGAGGTCGGCCCGCACCAGCCCTGCGGGAGCGCCCTGCCAGCCGCCGTCCATGAAGTCCCACCAGGTGATCGCTTCCACCGCCGGGTGAGAGAAAAGGAGGGTGTAGAATTTGGCGACATAATCGGCCTGCTTGGCCTCGCCTTCCGGGGTGGAGGGCCAGGGTTTGGCTTTTTCCCAGCCGTGTTCGCCGGAGAGGACGGTCAGTTCGGTGAAGTGGAGGGGCTTGCCGAAGCGGGCGTAGGTTTGGCAGACCTCCCAGGCTCGCTCCAGGGGCCACTCGCCGCCGTGCATGTGGGACTGGATGCCGATGACCTGGAAGGGGCGTTTGGCTGCCGCCAGGTCTTCCAGCAGCTTTTCGAAATCCGGGCTGACATTGAAATCGTTGTAGAGGAGGGTGGCCTGCGGATGGGCCCGGTGCGCCCATTCCAGCGCCTCCCCGACGGCCCCTGCCGCCCCATCCCGCTTGACCCAGCGCCCGAAGCCGTTCTCGAACCGGGCAGAGACGGTGGCCTCGTTCACCACGTCCCAGCGGTCGATCAGCCCCTTGAAGTGGGCGACCAGTTCCTCCACACGGGCTTTCAGCCTGGCTTTCGCCTCGTCCAGGTCGGACGGCCCCCAGGCGGGATAGACCTCATGCCAGACCAGAGGATGCCCTTTGGTGGCGATGCCGCGCTCCTTGCACCACCGGGCGATCCGCTCGTTGTTCTCCCGGCTGCTTTGTGTCTGACCGGGCTGCGGCTCGTAAGACCCCCAATAGAAAGGGAGGGTGGCATAGTTGAGCAGGGCCGCAAATTCCCGCCCGTAGGTCAGGCGCTGCTCTCCCTGGTAGCTGAACAAAGGGAAAATGTTGCACCCGAACAGGAAGGCATGGCGCGTCTGCTCCGCCTTGACCCGGGCGCCCGGAACCGGCCTGCCGGTCGGATCGACCACCTTCACCTCGACATCCGCCTTCCGGATTTGCTCGATCCGGCTATCGGCGGTCGCCATCAATTCCTCTGCGCTCATTTTCTTCACCTCGGCATGGCATGAAATGGACGTAAGGCACACCAGGACCAACAAAACGAAGACCGCGTTTTTCATGACCGTTCCCCTCACGACTGGTTGGGCACCGCTTCTTTCCACGCCAAGTAGAGGTTCTCCTGCCGAGAAAGCCGGAATCACATCGTTTGAAAAGTTGCATTTCTTGATCTGTTCTGATATACTATACCTATAAAAGTTAAAACCGGGTGCGCTGTCGGAGGGGAGATGAACCGATGACCGTTCGGAAGCATGGCGTGAAGCTATGGAACGCCTCCGGCTGGCAGCAATGATTTTTAACGATCTTCGTCCTCAGGGAACCGGCACTGATAATCATGCCTGGAGAAAGCGCGATCTCTATGAACCTGCCCGTCACGTTTCACAGGATGTCGAACCGGTAGCATGATCGGTTTTTGGGATATCCTGCTTATTGTCGCCGTATCCGCTCAGGCGACGGTGATCGCCTATGTCTATGATCCCAGGTGGAAGGCGTTGGTGCTGACCCTGCCGGTTCCCTTCACCCTCGCTTCCCTCTCGCTGGGCCGCCCGATTGACGCCACCAATGTGCTGGGCCTGGTGGCCCTGCTGCTTTTTACCCATCTCGTGCGCTACCTCTACTACGCTCTCCGGCTGAATATCGTCCTCTCGATTGCGCTGTCCGCCCTGGGATACAGCGTCCTGGGCTGGCTGGTCAGCCGCATCCTGCCGATCTCCGAAGCCTCCTTCTGGCTGGCCGGGCTTGTTGCCGCCGCGGCCGCGCTCCTCGCCTGGAGGCTGACACCCTGCCCTGCCGAGGAGGGCCATCGCACCCCGCTGCCCGTCTGGATGAAAGCGCCCCTGATCGTGGCTGTCGTCTTGACCCTGATTCTCGCCAAAAAGGGGCTGCACGGCTTCATGACCGTTTTTCCGATGGTGGGCGTGGTCGCCGCTTACGAGGCCCGCAAATGCCTCTGGACGATCTGTCGCCAGATGCCCGTGCTGATGCTCTCCCTCTTCTCCTTGATGGCGGTCTCGCACCTGGCGTCCCCGCATATTGGCCTGGGGCCTTCCCTGGCGGCGGGGTGGGTAGTTTTCCTGGGAGTGCTGAGGCTGGCGACGCGCTTCATTCTCGCTTCTCCGGCAGGATAATTCATGCGAGCGGCGTATTATGAACCATCACCGAAAGCCGCCGGGGGAAACACCATGAAAAAAGTCTGGGTAGCCTTCCTGCTGTGGACTATCGCCCTTCCGCTATCAGCCGCCGAAAGACTGACTTATATCGACCTGGTCAGGTCCTTGACCGACCTGGAAAGCCTGGCGAAGCTGCCCCTGCCCGGAGAGAAAGGCCTTCAGTGGTCGAGCTACGACCGGGCCAGCCGGTACGATGAGGCGACCGGGAAATACATCGCCTGGGACGCCAACGGGGACGGAGGAGGGATCATCCGCAGGGAAGGCAGCCAGGTCGTGATGGCCGAGATGGAAGGTCCGGGGTGCATCCGGCGCATCTGGTCGGCGGCCCCCCGGAGCGGGCATGTAAAAATCTACCTGGACGGCGCGACGGAACCTGCGGTAGACCTGCCCTTCAGCGGCTACTTCGACCTCAAGAACGCGCCCTTCATCTACCCTTCCCTGGTACACAACGCCTCATCGGGCATGAACTGCTATGTGCCGATCCCCTACCGGAAATCGTGCAGGATCGTGGCCGAAGGGGACTGGGGCGACTATTACCACTTTACCTATACCACCTATCCGGAGGGAACTGTCCTGCCGACCTTCCGGAGAGACCTTTCCGCCCGGGAAACCGCCGCCCTTGCCGCCGCCGATAAAACGCTGAGCGAAGGGTTGGGCGAGGATCCGGCAGGCAGCCGTAAGGGGGAGGTCACGCTCTCGAAGGTCGTCCGGGTGTCCGCCGGAAAAGCGGCGGTGGTGGCCCGGCTGAAAGGCCCCTCGGCCATCACCGCTGTGAAAGCCTATCTCAGGCCGATGAGCCGGGAGGAGGAGTGTTCCGCCCTGCGCGAGCTCGCGATCCGGATCACCTGGGACGATGAGCGGGAACCTGCCGTCTGGTCCCCCCTGGGCGATTTCTTCGGGACGGCTCCCGGGGTAAATCTCTACCGATCTCTCCCGATGGGCATGACCGAAAAGGGCTTCTATTCTTACTGGTATATGCCCTTCGCCCGGAGCGTGCTGGTGGAGGTGGTTAACGAGGGCGCGAAAAGGCGGCAGGTCGCCTTCGCCCTGAATAGCGCGCCCCTGACTCATCCGGTGGAATCTCTGGGCCGGTTTCATGCCAAGTGGCACCGGGATGCGCTCCTGCCCTCCGAGCCGGAGCGCGGGATCGACTGGACGATGCTGAAAACCGAAGGCGCGGGCCGCTTCTGCGGGGTCGGCCTTCACGTATGGAACCCGAAAGGCGGGTGGTGGGGCGAAGGGGACGAGAAATTCTTCGTGGACGGCGAGAAATTCCCGTCCACCATCGGGACCGGCTCGGAGGATTATTTCGGGTACGCCTGGTGCAACCCGGCCCTCTTCCAGAACGCCTTCCACAACCAGCCCTACAACAGCGGCAACAACAAAGGCCATGCCTCGGTCAACCGGTGGCATATCGCCGATAATATCCCCTTCCAATCTTCATTCGAGGCGGCCATCGAAAAGTACTATCCCAACGACCGGCCCGCCCTCTATGCCGGCACGGTCTACTGGTATCTGGCTCCGGGCGGCAAAGACCCCTATGCGCCCGTTCCCGTCCGGGATCGCACCGATTATTTCACGGCAGAGCCTGCCGCCTTTCGCGTTCCGGGCGCTCTGGAAGGGGAGCGGCTGGCCGTCCTGGAGAAAACGGGCGGCGTCACCCAGACCCAGGATATGGGCGGCTTCGAGGGCCAGTGGAGCGGCGATGCCCACCTCTGGTGGACGGAAGGCAAGCCGGGCGACCGCCTGACCCTGAAAGTGACCGTTCCGAAGAAGGGCCGTTATGCACTGACGGCCCGATTCACCAAAGCCCGCGATTACGGCATCGTTCGCCTGTCTCTGGACGGGAAGCCTCTGGCGGAGGCAATAGATTTGTACAATCCCGCCGTCATAGTCACGGTCCCGCTTTCTCTGGGAACCCATCAACTCTCCCGGGGCGATCACAAACTGACTGTCGAGATCGTCGGAGCCAACCAAAACGCGGTCCCGGCCTATATGTGCGGATTGGATTATATTCAACTCCAGGCCAGATGATGCGTTATCAGGGCTTGTCATTGCAAGGAGCGTAGCGACGAAGCAATCTCCAAGTTGACAAAAGAACGAGGATCTCTTGTATGTAAAAGCCTGGCGATTGCTTCATTTTGCCCTTCGCAATGGCGCGGCTTACCATCAACCAAGAAATCATCAAGGAGGTTTTCATGAAGGTTGGGAAGACGACATTTGCTCTCTTTTTCGGCAACCGGGGCTTTTTCCCGGCTTCCCTGATTGCGGGAGCTAGGGAAGAGATGGTTCGCGTGCTGAAAGAGAGGGGCCACGAGGTTTTGATTCTGGACGCCGGGGCCACCCGACACGGCGCGGTCGAAACCGCAAGGGAGGGCGAAGTATACGCCCGGTTCCTCGACGCGAACCGGGGCAAATTCGGCGGGGTCCTCCTCTGCCTGCCCAACTTCGGGGATGAGACAGGCGCGGTGGCGGCCCTTGAGGATGCCCGCGTTCCCATTCTGGTGCAGGCGTACCCGGACGACCTGGACAAAATGGCTCCTGAAGTCCGGAGGGACTCCTTCTGCGGCAAGATCTCCGTTATGGATGTCTTCTGCCAGTACGGGGTGAAGTTCACCGCCCTCAAGCCCCACACCGTCAGCCCCTCCAGCGACCGGTTCCGGGCCAATGTGGACTATTTCGACCGCCTCTGCCGGGTGGTGGGTGGCATGAAGGGCATGGTCGTCGGAGCCGTCGGGGCGCGCACCACGGCCTTCAAGACTGTCCGCATCGATGAAACGGCCCTCCAGAGAAACGGCGTCACCATGGAGACCATCGATCTCTCCAGCGTTTTCGAGCGGATGGGCAAGGTTTCAGAAGGAGAGGACGCCTATCGCGAAAAGGCGGAGGCCCTGAAGCGGTGCGCCTCCTGGAGCGGCGTTCCCGGCCAGGCGTTCGACCGATTGACCCGGCTGGGTGTGGTGCTGGACGCTCTGGTGGAGGAATACCGGATGGACGCCCTGGCGGTGCGCTGCTGGAACGAGATGCAGGTGCAACTCGGCATCTCCCCCTGCGTCCTTCTGGGCGAGATGAACGACCGGGGCGTTCCCGCCGCTTGTGAGGTGGATATCGGCAACGCGGTCTCCATGCGCGCCCTCAACCTGGCGACCGGAGGCGCGGTCGCCTGCCTGGACTGGAACAACAACTACGGCGAGGAAGACGACAAGTGCATCCTCTTCCACTGCGGCCCGGTTCCCCCCAGCATGATGCAGGGGCAAGGCCAGATCATCGATCACCTCATTCTCGCCAATGCGGTCGGGGCCGGGAACGGGTTCGGGTGCAATGTCGGGCGCATCGCGCGCGGAGATTTCACCTTCTCCAGCATGATGACCGACTCCGGCAGGCTGAAATTCTATATCGGCCAGGGCCGCTTCACCGATGACCCCATCCCCCGGGACTTCTTCGGCTGCGCGGGCGTCGCCGAAATCCGGAACCTCCAGGATATCCTTCTCCACGTCGGCAAGCACGGCCACCGCCACCACGTCAGCGTGACCCAGGGCCAGGTGATGGCTCCCGTCCGCGAAGCGTTTGAGTCGTATCTGGGGTACGATGTGGCCGCGCCGCAGGAGGGGTGAGGGAGTTTTGGGGCGAGAGACTCCGTATCGATGCCGTTTGCGAGGAGCGAAGCGACAAAGCCATCTCCGGCCTCCCAAAGGATAGAAGCTCTCTCGGCCTTTGAAAGCCTGGAGGCGGCCGCGTCGCTACGCTCCTCGCAAACGGCATGTCAGCGCAAGTTGCCCGGCCAAAGCCATAACGTTGCCTATCTCAATAACAGATTCATGAAAACCCCCACCCGTCAGGAAGCCCTGAATTATCTCTCCGGAGCTGAGAAAAGAAACCCCGGCCCCTGGATCGCCCATTCGCGGCATGTGGCGGAAGCCGCGGAAGCCATTGCCGCGCGCCACCCGCGCATGGAGCCGGAGGCGGCCTATATCCTGGGCTGTCTCCACGATATCGGGCGTCAGGACAAGGAAAGGGGAATCCGCCACATTTTGACCGGATATCGTTTTTTCCGGGCCAGGGGTTATGAAGACGCCGCCCGCATCTGCCTCACCCATTCCTTCCCCATCAAGGACGCCTCCGCTTCGGCCAGCCCGTGGGACGGAACGGAAGAGGAATTTCGCTTTCTGGAGGATTACCTGGCCCGGACAGACTATGATGATTACGACCGGCTCGTTCAGTTATGCGACGCCCTGGCGCTCCCCACGGGTTTCTGCCTCATCGAAAAGCGCCTGGTGGATGTGGCCCTCCGATACGGTTTCAACGGCCTGACCCTTCCCAAATGGAAGGCGACTTTCGAGCTTCAGCGCGAATTCGAGGCCGCCATAGGCCGCTCCATCTACAGCGTCCTGCCTGGAGTGGTGGAAAATACCTTCGGCTTCTCCCCGGGCCGGTAAGGAAATTGGAGTGCGGTGACAGGAGGGCGACCCGGTGGGTCGCCCTCCCATATCTCTCGAATCTATCGAGCGCAGTCCTATATCTATAACGTTCAAGGAGGTGGCGGTTTTACCGCATGATCGATGAAGTATACCTTACTCTGTTTTTTGATCGTCGCAACCCAGGGGGTTTTCGGCATGAAAAGCGACCGCCCGCTGCTTTCGGAGGCGCAGGTGCGCCTGGCTCGCGAAAATATCGCCCGCTACCCGGAGGCGCAGGCTATTGCGGACAGCATCATCAAGGCGGCGGCGGTCTGGCTGGAGCCTTCCGATGAAGCTTTGAAGGAGATGATCCCGCCCCCGGAGATCCCCAGGGCGTTCAATTCCTCCTTCGACGGCTGCCCGGCGCACGGCAAGGAGGCGTTCAAGTTCGGTAATTATTTCTGGAAGATGGATCCCTGGAACAGGCCGTGGAAGCTGGTCTGCCCGGTGGGAGGCGAGGAATACCCTTCCAACGATTTTCTGGCCTTCCGGAAGTCCGGTTTCAAGGACAGGTCGCTCCTCACCGGCCCCTTCGCCGACGACGGCTGGGGCTGGCGTAGGGAGGGGGAGAAATACAAGCACTGGTTTGTGGCCTACTACTGCCACTGGCTCTGGAACAAATATCTGGTTCCCGGCGTCCTGAATCTCTCCCGAGCTTTCGTGCTGACCGGCGACGACCGCTACGCTCGAAAAGCCCTTGTCATCCTGGATCGGACCGCGGAATTCTACCCGCGAATGGATCACAACAAGCAGTCCCGGTACGCTCAGGAATTCGATCCTTCCTATACCGGCAAAATCCTGAACGCCATCTGGGAAAGCCTGATCGTGCGCGATTTCGCCGAAAGCTACGCCAACATCCGCTCCCTTCCCGGACTGGCCGGCTCGCCGCAGGCTAAAAAGATCGAAGACAGCCTTCTGCGGGTGGCGATGAACGGAGTGTTCCAAGGAACCGTGCTGGGCAACTACGGGATGCACCAGAACGCCCTCAGCGCCATCGCCGCCGCGCTCCAGGACGAAGCAGCCAGCCGCCGGGTAATCGATTTTCTTTTGAACTTCACCGGCGGCCCCTACGAGTCCGAGGGAACCACCTTTGCCCTGGAAAATTACATCTTCCGGGACGGCATGGCGGTGGAGTCTTCTCCGGGCTACTGCATGCTCTGGCCCTCGGAGCTTCAGGAGGTCGCCCGCCTGATGAAGCCCCTGGGCGTGAGCCTCTTTACGGAGCCGAAGATGCAGGTGATGTTTCAGGCTCCCTCCCGGATGATCGTCGGCGGCAACACGCCCACCATCGGCGATACCGGGAGCCTCTTCCCCGGCGTCACCGATTTCACGACCAGCCAGTACCGGGTGGCCCTGCGCGAAATGCCCCATCCCCTTTTCGCCCGGAAGCTGCTGGACAGAGGATTCTACGGCGAAAAGTGCTTTCAGAGCTATGACGATCTCTTCTGGCCGCCCCTCCAGGAAGCGGATTTGAAGCGCCTTGCGAAAGGCGCTCCCGCCTATTCCGAGACCGACAACATGGGCGGCTACGGACTGGCGATGCTGCGCTCCCCGCTAAACGGCCCGGCGGCCTCCCTCTACTACGGGTGGGCCGACACCAGCCACGGCCACTTCGACCGCCTCTTCCTGGAAGTCTACGGCTGGGGCAAAAGGCTCATCCCCGACCTCGGCTACCCGCAGTTCGCCACCGACAACAAGGGCCGGACCGCCTGGGAAAGCAGCACCCTCTCCCATGCCACCGTTCTGGTGGACGAACAGCGCCAGCAGAACGCCGCCAAGGGCAGCGTCCATTTTCTCACGTCATCCCCGCTCCTCAGCGCGGTCGAGCTTTCCGCCGAGGACGTCTATCCGCAAACCTCTCTCTACCGTCGCACCACCGTCCTGATCCCGGGCGATGCGCCCTATTTGGTCGATATATTCCGCGTCTGGGGCGGGCATTCGCACGATTACTCGATCCACGGCTTCAACGCGCCCTTCTCCGTCGAGGGCCTGGAGCTTTCGCCTGTCCGGACAAAGGGAACCCTGGCGGGCGAGAGTGTGCCCTACAGCTTCCTCTACGATGACCCGGATCTGGAGAAACCCGACCGGACCCGGCCCTTCTACTCCTACCGGGGCAGCGGCTATTCATACCTTTATAACATCCAGCGCGGGAGAAGCGAAAAGCCCTGGAGCGCCGTCTGGAAGGACAGCGAGGCCGGGATCCGCATGACCTTCCTGCCGGGCCAGGAGGCCGTCATCGCCGACGGCAAGCCCCCTGCGCCCAACGGGGTGGAAAGCCTCAAATACGTGCTGCTCAGGGCCAAAGGCTCGGATCTGAAAACCACATTCGCCGCCGTCCTGGAGCCGTTTAGGGATGCCCCGAAGCTGGCCGCAGTGGAATCCTTGCTCCCTGCCTCCGATGATACCGGCGCGGTCGTCCTGCGCCTCGTTCATCCGGGCGGAGTGGACTATGTATTCTCCAATCTCGACAGCCAAAGCCGCCGTTTCAAAAACATCCGCTTCTCAGGCCGTTTCGGATGGCTCCGTCTGGATCAAAACGGCAAGCCTGCCGCCGCTCATGTCCTGAATGGGGAAATCGAGGCAGGCGATTTCAGCCTCCGTTCGACCCCTTCATTGTCAGGAAGAGTGCATTCCGCATCAACAGGACGCCGACAGGTGATGGTCGAACTGGATAGGGAGCCGGGGAGCGATCTGGACGCCCGCTTGCTTGTAGGAAGCACGGTGGTTTTTGCCAACGCGCTCCACAACACCGGCTACCGCATCAAGAGCGCCCGGCTTCAGGGCAAACGGCTCATCCTGACCCTGCCTGAGACGATACGGGTCGGCAAATTCCTGGTGGAGAAAGTCTCCCCCGGGATCCTTACTACCCGTACATCCCTCTACCTGGCCCGCTCCGGCTACTACAGGGGCTGCACCCTCGCCGACAGCAAGGGTGGCTTCATGGGCCGGGTGGACGATATCGA
>JADLDR010000162.1 GCA_020846535.1 Armatimonadota bacterium
CCGGAGGTTGCAGGTTTTGCGGATTTTTCCGCGAAAATCGGCCCAAAGTGGCCTGTTTCGAGGGGTCGACCGGACACCGCTTCGGAAGAAATGAAGAAACGGTTAGCGGTCAGACCCCGGTTTGGCCTCGCATGACGCCTCTCAAACGCCGTTTTGCTCCCTGATGCGGCTTCATTGCGCCTGCGGATCGAAGGATCAAACGCCGTTTTCAGCGCCGCCGGCCTCCTGAAAGCCTGCGGAGGGCCGGAAAATGGGCGGGAAACGGGCCTTCTGCCGCTAACCTCCCGGGCTTTCCGGGAGCGGGCGAGGTTAGCGGTAGGAGTATTATAGCACTCTGATCTTCAGTTGTCAAGAGGTTTGGGATGCCGTTATCAACCGAATGAAAAATTTATGCTCCGTTGGCGGATTGCCGGAGGGGCAAGAAGGAGTTTTCTTACTGCCTGCGAATAGACTACGGAGCGATTGGTCGCTTGGACACCCGGGGAGGGCCGGATGATTGCTCAACTTCTGGTTCGGCTGATAATCGATATCGTTCGCATGTTGCTGGCGTTCGCTCTGAAAGTCGCCGCCGACCTGATCGGCTGCGCGATACGCCTTCTCTACTGGAGCGTGCGAATTTACGGCTGGGGAAAGGTGGCCGGCGTCCTTCTGGCTCTGGCGGCCAGTCTCTGGCTTTCAGCCTGGCGCAGCGGAAGCCGGGGAGCCGCCTCGCCCTTCTGGGGGGTGCTGTTTGTCGCTGTATTACTGTGGGGAGCAGGATGGCTGGCTGTCTTCGGGGTGCGGCCCGCCTTCGGAAAACTGCGGGCAGGCCGCGCGCGGGATCGGCTTCCGGCCCCGGATGCCTGCCGCGCCCTGCCGCCTTTCCCCAGCCCGACGGCGGACGCTTCCGCCCCGGCAGTCGCCCGGACCGACCAGGCCGCGTCGCTGTGGGCGCGAGCCACCGGCCCGGAAAGGCTGCAGGAAGCCTGGCAGAGGGTGACGGCTCGCGGCGGCGGTCCCGGCCCGGACAATGTAACCGTGGAAGCCTTTTCGGTGAAGTCCGAATCCGCCTTGCAGGAGCTTGCCGCAAGCCTGGCCGACGGCTCGTATCGTCCCTTGCTCCCGCGCTGGGTCGAAGTGCCCAAGCCCCACGGCGGAACCCGCCGTCTGGCGATACTGCCGGTGCGGGATCGGATCGTCCAGCATGCGCTTTATCTGACGCTCTCCGGCCTGTGGGATCGCGATTTTGCACCTTGCTCCTTCGCCTATCGCCCGGGCCGGGGGGCCCATCAGGCGGTCGCCGCCGTCGAGAAGGGTCTATCTCACGGGCGTATCTGGGTGGTCGACGCCGATATCGAGTCCTTTTTCGATAGCGTTCCCCATGCGCGCCTTTTGGCCTTGCTGGAAGAACGCCTCCCCGACGAACGGCTCCGCTGGCTCGTTCAGGTCAGCCTGGGCAGCGCCAGCTTTCGGCCCGGAGTCGGGCTGCCGCAGGGCGCGCCCACCTCGCCCCTTCTGGCGAATCTCTATTTGCATGGCTTCGACACGGCGCTCCTGGCCGCCGGGCATACCCTCGTGCGCTATGCCGACGATTTCGTGATCCTTTGCGCCACCCGCCCGCAGGCCGAAGATGCCCTCCGCACTGCCGAAAGGCTTCTTGCCGCCCTGTCGCTGCGCCTGAGCGCGCAGAAAACACGGATCGTCTCCCGCGAGGAAGGCTTTCAATTCCTGGGGTTCGTCTTTGACGCCGCCGGGAAGCGCCCGTCTCCGGAAGCGATTGCAAGCGTGCAGGATCGTTTGGCGGAAGCCGACAATGAATCGGCCCGCCACAGAATCGCCGCCGGGTGGCAGGGGTATTTTCAATCGGACGCGCCTTCTTATCTTCCCGGCGCCGCGCCGGACGGACAGCGCTTGCCCGAGACCATGGAGGACGGTTTCCCGATGGAGAATCCGCTTTGGATGGAAGAGATGCTGGCCGAAGAACCGATCACCCCTTCGATGGAAGACTGGCCCGATTACCGCGCCCGCTTTGTCGGGAGAGCCGATGTCTATGCCCGCGCCTGGACCGGAAAGGGACGGCATGGCTATGCCCCCGCCCGGGAGCCGTTAAACGATAGCGTACTCATCGCTCACCTGCACGGAGAGGCAGTGATCGGCACTTACCTGCTTCACCCGGACAGCACCGTGCGTTCGGTGGTTCTCGATATTGATGGCCCGGACACCACCGAAGCAGGGCAGCGGCAGGCGCTTGCTGTAGCCCGGCAACTGGTGGCTTATTGTCTGGATAGGGAAACGCCTGTTTTATGGGAGGACAGCGGCGGCAAGGGATATCATCTCTGGTTCTGCTTTGGGGAAGCGGTCCCGGCCGGCAGGGCCCGCCAGTGGGGCGACCGGTGGCTGGACGCGGTTCGCCCTTTCCCCGACGGCGTGATGGTGGAACTCTTCCCCAAACAGGACAGCCTTGCCGCAGGTGCCCTGGGGTCTGTCATCCGCCTGCCTTTAGGCCGCCATCCGATCACCGGCAGACAGAGCCTGCTGCTGGATCATGAGGGGGCCGTCGTGGCGGATTTCCGCACCTATCTGGCGTCCGCGCCTTTTGTCCGCATAGCGGAGGAGGCCCCGATACCTTCCGGGGCATTTGTGGGGCCGATCCCTCCGGAAGACCTCCGGCCTGTACTGGAAGCCTGCGCCGTCCTGCGCGAGCTGGCGGGCAAGGCCGCTCGCACCCGGCAGCTTCGCCACACGGAACGACAGGCCCTCCTTTATCTACTCGGTGGGTGCGGGGAATCCGGGCGGGCCTATCTGCACCAGGTCATGGCCCAGTGTGCCAATTACGATCCTCGCATCACGCAGCGATGGCTCCAACGGCTTCAGGAAGGCCGCAAGCCTATCCGGTGTAAAACGCTTCAAGACTGGCTCAAAGACTACCTGCCGGGCGTCTGCCCCTGCGATGCCCGAAACGCTCCGGCGTCCCCTGTGGACTTCCTCAAGCGACCCCGGCAGCGTCCCTCTGCGCCGGTCCCGGTGACAAACCTCGATAGCGATTGGGCCAAGCTGTCGGGTGATCTCTTCGGTGACGAAAGAACCGAGCAGATATGACGAAGGCAGAAACCGGCATGTGCCGGAAGCGGTCGGGCAGGGAACGGGTGGTCTGGGACAGAGGGTGAGGACTGATGGCGGTACTCTATGTCACCCAGCCGGGTGCCGAACTGCGCAAGCAATCGGGTCGGCTGCGGGTGCTCTGGAAAGGTCAGCTGTTATCCGCGATTCCCTTGAAGGACGTGGAACGGGTGATGCTGCTGGGCCCGGTGCAGGTCAGCGCGGCGGCCAGCCATGTCCTGCTGCGGGAGCGGGTTCCGGTTCTATACGGCAGCACACGGGGCAGGCTTTACGGCAGCCTGATGCCCGGCTATCAGGATGTCGAGCAACTGCTGATACAGGTCGCCCGCTACCAGGATCCGGCGTACCGGCTGCAAACGGCCCGAGCCGTCGTGAGTGCCAAGATTCATCACCAGCGCGGGCTTCTGCGGCGTCAGGCTCGCAACCACCCGCACCCGGCTCTCACCGAGGCGGCCGATCAACTTTCGATGCTGCTGAGTACCCTGGATAGGCGCGCCTCCGTGGCGGAAGTCATGGGCGTGGAAGGTCAGGCATCCGCCTTCTATTTTGCCGTGTTTGGCCTGTGCTTGCGGCAGGAGGGGGTCGCGTTTTCGGGCCGCAATCGTCGCCCGCCCCGCGATCCGGTCAACGCCTTGCTCAGTCTCGGCTATATGCTGCTCCTGGGCGAGGTGGTCAGCGCCCTGCTCGCGCAGGGGTTGCATATCGGCATCGGCTTCTTGCATGAAGTCTCCAGCCGCCGCCCGGCGCTGGCGCTGGATGTCCTGGAGGTGGGCCGTCAGCCGATAGTAGACCGCCTGACGCTGAGCCTGTTCAATCTGCGTATTTTCGACGCAAACTGTTTCCAACCTACGGCCCAGGGCGGTGTCCTGATGAAGCCGGAGAGTTTGAAGCGCTACTTGCTCCTGTTCGAGCGGGCCATGATGAGTCCTTTTACCGTCCCGCATGCGTCCCAGCAGGTCACTTTTCGGGCGTTGCTGCGCC
>JADLDR010000163.1 GCA_020846535.1 Armatimonadota bacterium
GCACCTTCGTGATGGCCGCCGTCAGCGTCGTCTTCCCGTGATCTACGTGCCCGATGGTCCCGATATTCACATGCGGCTTCGTCCGCTCGAACTTCTGCTTCCCCATCTGTCCCTTCTACCTCCCTTGTAAATATGGAAACGTTTGCTCGTCTTTCGGAACAGCAAAAGGCTGATAAGCCTGAAATCGGCCCGGCTTATCAGCCGAATATTAGCGATTGACCAGTTGCCTCCCCTGGGTCCGGGCGGTGATCTCCTCGGAGACGCTGGAAGGAACCTCCTCATAGTGAGAAGGCTCCATCGAATGCGCGGCGCGGCCCTGGGTGTTCGACCGCAGGGCGGTCGCGTACCCGAACATCTCGGCGAGAGGCACCAGGGCATGAATGATCTGAGACCCGCCGGCCCCGATTTCAATGCCTTCGATCCGCCCGCGCCGGGAATTCAGGTCCCCGATGACATCGCCCATGAACTCCTCGGGGGTGATGACCTCCACACGCATGATCGGCTCTTTGAGCGCGGGGCTGGCTTTCTGGAGGGCGGCCCGGACGCCCATCGATCCGGCGATCTTGAAGGCCATTTCCGAGGAGTCCACCTCATGATAGCTTCCATCGATCAGACTCACCCGCACATCGACCACCGGGTAGCTTGCCAGGATGCCGGTATCGAGGGCCTCGCGGCAGCCCGCTTCGATGGCCGAGACGTATTCTCTCGGCACCGAACCGCCCACCAGCTTGTTGGCGAACTCGAACCCTTTGCCCGGCTCGGTCGGCTCGACGGTGACCACCACATGGCCGTACTGTCCGCGGCCTCCGGTCTGGCGCACGTAGCGCCCTTCGGCCTCGGCCTTGCGGCGAATGGCTTCTTTGTAGGCCACCTGGGGCCGCCCGTGGTTGGCCTCCACCTTGAACTCCCGGAAAAGCCGGTCCAGGATGATCTCCAGATGAAGCTCGCCCATTCCGGAGATGATGGTCTGGCCGGTCTCCTCATCGGTGTGCATCCTGAAGGTCGGGTCCTCGGCGGAGAGCCGGGCGAGGGCCGTTCCCATTTTCTCCTGATCGGCGCGGGTCTTGGGTTCGATAGCGACCGCGATCACCGGTTCGGGGAACTGGATAGCCTCCAGCACGATGGGGCTTTTCTCGTCGCAGAGGGTGTCGCCGGTGGTGGTCAGTTGAAGCCCCACGGCTGCAGCGATGTCCCCCGCGTAAACGGCGTCCACGTCCTCGCGGTGGTTGGCATGCATTCGCAGAATGCGCCCGATCCGCTCGCGCTTTCCTTTGGTGGAATTGTAGACATGGGAGCCTTTGGAGAGAGTTCCGGAGTAGACTCGAAAGAAGGTGAGTTTTCCGACGTAGGGGTCTGTTTGAATCTTGAAGGCCAGCGAGGAGAACGGCTCGTTCCGGTCGGGGGATCGCTCTTCGACCGTCTGGGTATCCGGGTTGGTCCCTTCCACCGCGCCCACATCCACCGGCGAAGGGAGATAATCCACCACCGCGTCGAGGAGAGGCTGGACGCCCTTGTTTTTAAAGGAGGCTCCGCACAGAACGGGCACGATTCTTCCGGCCACGGTCCCGGCGCGGAGGGCGGCCCGGATCTCGTCCGGGGTGATCTTCTCGCCTTCCAAATATTTTTCCATCAAGCCGTCGTCCATATCGGCGGCAGCTTCGATCATCTTTTCCCGGTATTCGATGGCTGCATCCCGGAGGTCCGCCGGGATGTCGGTCTCTTCGCTTTCAGCGCCCAGTTCATCGGTATAGACGAGGGCGCGCATGGCGATCAGGTCCACCAGGCCGATATAACCGCTCTCCACCCCGATAGGTATCTGGATCGGCACGGCATTGGAGCCGAGCCGCTCGCGGATGCGCTCCACCACACGGTAGAAATCGGCCCCCATCCTGTCCATTTTATTGATATAGACGAGCCGGGGGACGCGGTATTTGTTGGCCTGACGCCACACCGTTTCCGATTGAGGCTGGACGCCGCCGACGGCGCAAAAAATAGCGACCACTCCGTCGAGGACGCGCAAGCTTCTTTCCACCTCCACCGTGAAATCCACGTGGCCGGGGGTGTCGATAATGTTGATGCGGTGGTCGTTCCAGAAACAGGTGGTGGCGGCGGAGGTGATGGTGATGCCGCGCTCCTGTTCCTGGACCATCCAGTCCATTGTCGCGGAACCCTCATGCACCTCCCCCATCCGGTGAAGCCGCCCCGTATAGAAAAGGATACGCTCCGTGGTGGTGGTTTTGCCGGCGTCGATATGGGCCGCGATTCCGATATTTCTTGTTTTCTCTAAATCAAAAATCTCGTTTGTCACTTCCTACCTCCAGACTGATGGGAGCCGGGGTCGCCTGCTTCGCTCCCAAAAGCCTGCGAGAGCCTCGGCTACCATCTGTAATGTGAAAATGCCTTGTTGGCTTCCGCCATGCGGTGCGTTTCCTCCCGGCGACGGACCGACTGCCCCTGATTCTGGGCGGCGTCGCCGATTTCGCCCGCCAATTTATCGATCATCGTTTTACCGGAGCGCCTCCGGGCGAAGGTAATCATCCATCTGAGGGCCAGGGCCAGCCGCCGCTCGGAGCGGACTTCGATAGGCACCTGGTAGGTCGCCCCACCGACCCGGCGGGCCTTCACTTCGACAATCGGCATCACGTTCTTGACGGCCTGCTCGAAGACCTCGATCCCGGGCCTTTTCATCCGTTCCTCGACGATCTCCAGTGCCCTATAGAAAATCTTCTCACTGATGCTTTTCTTGCCGCCGTGCATCATGCGATTGATGAAGCGGGTGACCAGGGTGCTGCCATAGATCGGGTCGGGCAGCAGCGCGCGCTTGGGGGCAGGTCCTTTTCTGGGCATCTTTTATCCTCCGTTCGCCAACCGATTATTTGGGTTTCTTGGTTCCGTATTTGGAACGGCCATTTTTGCGGTCTTTGGTGCCTGCCGCATCGAGGGTGCCGCGCACCACATGGTAGCGCACGCCCGGCAGGTCCTTGACACGGCCCCCACGGACCAGCACCACCGAGTGTTCTTGCAGGTTGTGCCCGATGCCCGGGATATAGGCCGTCACTTCCATCCCGTTGGTGAGCCGGACGCGGCAGATTTTGCGGAGCGCCGAGTTGGGCTTCTTGGGCGGGGCGGTCTTGACGATGAGGCAGACGCCGCGCTTCTGGGGGGATCCCATGGACGGCGTGAGCCTTCCCTTCACGGAGTTGAAGTTATAGCGCATCGCTTTGGTCTTGACATTTTTGCGCGCTTTCTCTCGTCCTTTACGCACCAGTTGGTTGATGGTTGGCATATCCTGTACCTTCCTGCAATAAAATAGCCCCTCGACTCAAGGGGCGCGAGGGGCGCGAAATGGCCTTTAAAATTCCTTAAGTCCATGGCGTTGTGGGTTGCTGCCGATGCCCCTCCCGTCGCCTACCGGCCTCCGAACCGTCCAGGTCTTCCCCGCCCGAAACGGGGAACGCAGAACGTCCCGACGCAACCGGTTCGATTATGGTTGTTCAAACCGATATAGTATACACTAAAAAGTTTTTCTTGTCAATAGGTTGGCGGGGATTTTTTTATAACGAAGCTGGTCGTAAGGAACAGGGGGCAGGGAAACCTCAACCTCCGAGCCTGTAGCTTTAGGATCGACGGAATTCCATTCCGTCGATCCCAAAAGTGTCGGGTACTCAACCCCGCGTCAAAGGGAGTTGAAAAGGGATTTCCCACCCTTCTTTCCCCCTATTCGTCCATCTCAGGCGATATCAAGGCGTCGGCGGTCGGGTCGTCGTCCTCGTCATGGAGGCCCGTGCCATTGTTGCTGTCATCCATATCCAGGACGCTGAGGCCCGGGCCGTCCTCGGTCGCTCCGTCGATGGGCAGGGTCGACGGCGGGAGGATGGCATCATCGTCATCGTCCAGGTCGGTATCGGCACGGCGGAATTCCTCGACGATCTCCTCTCTGGGCCGCGGCACGGTAACCCCTTCGGGCAGGCCAACTTCCACATTGCGGTACTGGAAGAGGCCCGTTCCGGCCGGGATCAGCCGTCCGATGATCACGTTCTCCTTCAGGCCGACCAGGTGATCCTTCTTGCCGCGGACGGCGGCCTCGGTCAGCACCCGGGTGGTTTTCTGGAAGGAGGCGGCGGACAGGAAGCTCTCGGTCGCCAGGGACGCCTCGGTGATGCCCAGAAGCACCCAGTCTGCGGTCGCCTCCGTGCCCGGGGGGTCCATCTCCCGCACGCGCCGGTTCTCGTCCTCGAACTCGAACTTGTCGGCCACCTGGCCCGGCAGGAAGCGGGCATCGCCCGGCTCCCGGACTTTCCGCTTCCGGAGCATCTGCCTGACGATGACCTCGATGTGCTTGTCGTTGATGTCGACGCCCTGGGATTTGTAGACCACTTGAATTTCGTTCACCAGGTACTCCTGGATACCGCGGATGCCCTGGAGATCGAGTACCCTCTGTGGATCGAGCGGCCCTTCCGTAAGGCGGGCCCCCGGCTCCAGGATATCGCCCGCCCTGACACTCGTGACGCCCGCGTTCAGCAGTGCGTTGATCGCGTCGCGGGTCAGTTCCCGGTAAGCAGGGAAGAGAAGCTCGCCGGTCGCCGGATGAATGGCCGGTTCCAGAATCGCCTTCGGGCGCTCCAGGCTCAGACTTTCCTCCAGGCGCACCGTTCCGACCTCCACCTCCAGGTTTCCCCGGTAGGGAACGAGAGGCGTCTCCCGGATGGTCACTTCTTCGATGCCATGCCGCTTCAGGATCTGGATGATTTTCTCCGTCAGTTCCGTTCCGGCCTCGACGACTTTATCGCCGTTCTCGGCATAGATATCATCGATCAGAGCCTTCCCGAAAGCGTTCGGGTTCGGCTCATCGAGTTTGTACTGGTTGTGGATCACCACTTTGCGGAGGCCCTTGGTCTCGATATCCACCACGATGCCGCCCAGTTCAGTGATGATCGCCTGCCCCTTGGGTTTGCGGGCCTCGAAGAGTTCGACCACCCGGAGGAGCCCGCGCACCTGCTCTTCCAGCACCTTCAGAACGGCCTGCACCGCCTTCACGCGCTCGCGCTCCATGCCCTCCACGCCTTCATCGAAGGAAACATAGCCCTTCCGGATATCTTCATGAAGCTCGCGCAGGGTTTCCTGCTTTTTCTTCTTGACTTCGGCCACCCCGGTCAGATAGTTGGCCGCAACGCCTCCCGTGTGGAATGTCCGCATGGTGAGCTGGGTCCCCGGCTCCCCGATGGACTGGGCCGCGATGATCCCGACCGCCGTTCCGACCTCGGAAAGTTTGCCCGGCATATCCTTGGAGCCCGGCCCCCGGGCCAGGTCGCGCCCATAGCACTTGGCGCAGATGCCCTGCCGGAGCTCGCAGGTCAGCACCGACCGGATGCCCACCCGCTTCACGCCCGCATCGATCACTTCAGCGGCCTTGCGCTCGGTGATCTCCTCGCCCGCCTCCACCAGAATCTCCCCGGTTTCGGGATGGATGATCGCTTCGGTGGCGTAGCGCCCTAGGATCCGGTCTCCGAGTTCCTCGACCCCGACGATTTCGGAGACATAGATGCCGTTGCCGGTTCCGCAGTCGTCGGCCCGGACAATCACATCCTGGGCCACATCCACCAGCCGCCGGGTCAGGTAGCCCGCGTCCGCCGTCCGGAGGGCGGTGTCGGCAAGACCCTTCCGAGCGCCGTGGGTGGAGATAAAGTATTCCAGAACGGACAGCCCTTCGTGGAAGTTGCTCTTGATCGGAAGATCTTCGATCAGCCGCCCGAACGGGTCGGCCATCAGGCCGCGCATCCCCGAAAGCTGGGTGATCTGGCGCTTGGTTCCCCGCGCCCCGGAGTCGGTGATGATATAGATCGGGTTGAAGCGGTCGATGCTCTTGAGGATCTCCTCGGCGATATCTTCCGCCGCCCGGGTCCACAGTTCGAGAACGCGCTGCTCGCGCTCTCCGGCGGTCAGGAGGCCGCGCGCGTAGGCCCGGTTCGTCTGATCGATTTTTTTCTCCGTATCGGTGATGATCTGATCGCGCCGCGCCGGGATATCCATGTCCGTCATGGAGATGGTGATGCCCGCCTTGGTCGCGTAGCGGAATCCAAGCTGCTTGAGATCATCCAGCAGCCGGATCGTCCGGTCCGGGCCTTGCCCCTTGAAGCAGGCGGACACCAGGCGGGAAATCTCCTTTTTGGTGATCTCCCTGTCCACATAGCGCATATCTTCAGGCAGGATGTCGGAAATGATGAGCCGCCCCACGGTCGTTTCGATGATCTGCCTGCCGACAACCTCCCCACCGGAGCCGTACTGAGGTGCCCGGACGCGAATCGGCTGGTGCATGTCCAGTTCGTTGTGGTCGTGGGCCATCATCGCCTCTTCGATGTCCTTAAAGACGAAGGGAAGAGGCTCCGCATCGCGCCGGATGGTCAGATAGTAGCTCCCCAGAACGATATCCTGGATGGGTGCCACGATAGGCCGCCCGTCCGCCGGGGAGAAGAGGTTGTGGCTGGCAAGCATCAGGATGCGGGCCTCGGCCTGGGCGGAGGCGGCCAGCGGAATATGCACCGCCATCTGGTCGCCGTCGAAGTCCGCGTTGAAGGCGTGGCAGACCAGCGGGTGTACCTGAATGGCCTTTCCGTCCACCAGCACCGGCTCGAACGCCTGGATCCCCAGCCGATGAAGGGTCGGGGCGCGGTTGAGAAGCACGGGATGCTCCCGGATCACTTCCTCCAGCGTATCCCAGACCTCCGGCTTCATCCGCTCGATCATCCGCTTGGCGGTCTTGATATTGGCCGTATACTGCTTTTCCACCAGAGCCTTCATCACGAAGGGCTTAAAAAGCTCCAGGGCCATCTCCTTGGGCAGCCCGCACTGATGCAGCTTCAGGCTCGGGCCGACCACGATGACGGAGCGGCCCGAATAGTCCACCCGCTTGCCCAGGAGGTTCTTGCGGAAGCGCCCTTCCTTGCCTTTGAGCATATCGGAAAGCGACTTGAGGGGCCGGTTGTTGGAGCCGACCACAGGCCGGGTGCGCCGCCCGTTATCGATGAGGGCGTCTACGGCCTCCTGAAGGAGTCGCTTTTCATGGTTGACGATGCTCTCCGGGGCGCGGATCTCGGTGATCTTTTTCAGGCGGTTATTCCGGTTGATGATCCTCCGGTAGAGGTCGTTCAGGTCCGAGGTGGCGAACCGCCCGCCGTCGAGCTGCACCATGGGGCGCAGTTCGGGCGAGATGACGGGAACGACATCCAGGATCATCCATTCCGGTCGGCTCCTGGAGGCGATAAAGGAATCGGCCACCTCCAGCCGCTTGATGGCGCGGGCGCGCTTGGGCCCCTGGGTGACAGCGATCTCCTGCCTCAGTTCACGGGCCAGACGCTCCAGATCGATCTCCTGGAGGAGTTCCTTGATGGCCGCCGCGCCCATCCCGGCCCGCACGACCTCCATATTGCGCCCCATCCGGCGGGTGAGCATTTCCATCAGCCGCTCCAGGGCGCGGAATTCCTCTTCTTTGATCAGCTGCCTTTTTTCGACCTTCTGAATTAGATCCATGCCGCGCTGCAATTCCTCGGTCCGCTCCTGGGCGTCGCGGTGCGCCTGCTGGATTTTCTCCTCGGTCAGCTTGCGGTGGTCCTCCGGGGTGCGCGGGCCAAATAGGGCTTCCTCGTCCTCGTCTATCTCGATGGGCAGGCCCTCTTCATCCAGCACCGGCTCCGGCTCGGAGACCTCCTTGTTTTCGAGCTGCCTGAGCTTGATGGTCAGGTCGCGGCGGAGCTGGGCGATAGTTTCGTCCCGGGTCTCCTCGATTGCCATGATCTCGGCCTGCACCGCCCTCTGGATTTCGGGCATCTCCTCTGCGATCTTCTTGCGCTCCACATGGGTGGTCACGTATTCCGCGAAATAGAGTACCTTCTCCAGAGGGCGCGGCGAGATATCCAGAAGAAGGCTGAGCGGGCTGGGAACCCCCTTCAGATACCAGATATGGCACACAGGGGCCGCCAGCTCGATATGGCCCATCCGCTCCCGCCGCACGCTGTTGCGGGTGACCTCCACCCCGCAGCGGTCGCAGATGACCCCCTTGTATTTGATCTTTTTATAGCGCCCGCAGTGGCACTCCCAGTCCTTGACCGGGCCAAAGATCCGTTCGCAGAACAACCCGTCCCGCTCCGGTTTGAAGGTGCGGTAGTTGATCGTTTCCGGTTTTTTGACCTCGCCGAACGACCAGGTGCGGATATCCTGCGGGGACGCGATCCCGATTCGGATGACTTTGATTCTATCGAACGTGCTTACCGTTTCGGCCACCTAGTCCTCCCTCAGTTCTAAGCTGGCGCGCCTTTTGCGGGCGCGCTTGGCTGCATCCGATCCGTCCTCTCCCATATCGTCTTCGGTCGCCCTGAGGTTGATCTCCCGGTTTTGCTCGTCCTCGACAACCACTCTCAGCCCCAGGCTTTGCAGCTCATTGATCAGGATTTTGAAGGATTCGGGAACCCCCGGTTCCAGGATGGAATCGCCCTTGATAATGGATTCATAGGTCCGGACGCGCCCCAGCACATCGTCGGATTTGATGGTGAGGATCTCCTGGAGGGTATAGGCCGCCCCGTAGGCTTCCAGCGCCCAGACCTCCATCTCGCCGAACCGCTGCCCGCCGAACTGCGCTTTCCCGCCCAGCGGCTGCTGGGTGACCAGGGAGTAAGGGCCTGTCGACCGGGCGTGAATCTTATCGTCCACCAGGTGGGCCAGCTTCAGGATATAGATATAGCCCACCGTCACCGGCTGGTCGAACGGCTCGCCGGTCAGTCCGTCCCGCAGGACGCACTTGCCCGTCCTAGGATTGAGGCCCGCCCGGGCTTCGATATAGCCGTCCAGCCGCCGGAGCAATTCATCAATATTTTCCTCCGTTTTCGCCAGCATCCAGACGGGAACGCTGTCGCGCCCCTCCTCGACCAGCTTTCGGGCCTGCGCTTCGGTCAGCGCGTGTCCGGCCCCGATGCTGCCCACCGAAGCGGCCAGCGGCAGCCTCCGCTTCAGCGCCTCCCTGGGATGCGCATCGCTCCGCGCCGAATTCGCCTCATCGAGCGGGATACCCAGATAGCGGCCCACCTCATCGAACGCGCCCGGCTCCATCGCCAGAAAGTGACGGCGCAGTTCGCGCTTCAAGTCCTCCAGACTGAGTTCATCGAGAATGCTGTCCGGATTTCTCTGGAGAACGCTCGGCAGATGAATCCTCAGCTCGGAAGCCAGATACTCGCAGAAGTATTTCTTATAAAGCCTTGTGGCGACCTGATCCAGCTCGCTCAGAATTTCGCTCTCCCGGAAGCCCTGGAAGATCGGGGCCACGTAAGAGCAGTCAAGATACCGGGCCGCGATCCCCAGGTGGGTTTCGAGAATCTGCCCGATATTCATACGGGAGGGAACGCCCAGGGGGTTCAGCACCACATCCACCGGGCGGCCATCGGGCATGAAGGGCATATCCTCTTCGGCCATGATCTTGGAGATGACGCCCTTATTGCCGTGGCGGCCCGCCATCTTGTCACCCTCCATGATCTTGCGCTTCTGGGCGATGTAGACGCGCACCAACTGGTTGACGCCTGCCGGAAGCTCATCGCTCGGCATCCGGGCCAATTCCCCGTCGCACCGCTCGCAGAGCATCCGCTCCGGCTTTTTGCTGAAATTGAACACGGTCTGGCAGCGGGTGCAACGGAATTTGTAGCGGGAGAAGACCTTCACATCCACGATCTTTCCCTTCTCCCCGTGCGGCACTCTCAAAGAGACGTCCCGGGTCTCTTCGGCCTTCTTCCCGAAGATGGCAATGATGAGGCGTTCCTCCGCCGTCAGCTCGCCCTGGCCTTTTGGAGCGACCTTGCCGACCAGGATATCCTCTGGCCTGACATCCGCCCCCACACGGATGATGCCGTTCTCATCGAGGTCTTTGAGCGAGTCTTCGGCCACATTCGGGATGTCGCGGGTGATCTCTTCCGCTCCCAGCTTGGTATCGCGGGCCTCGGTCTCGTAGCGTTCGATGTGGATGGAGGTGAACACATCGTCCTTGACGAGCCGCTGGGAGACCAGGATGGCGTCCTCATAGTTGTAGCCGCGCCAGGGCATGAAGGCGGCCAAAACGTTCCGGCCCAGGGCCAGCTCGCCCCGGTCCGTACAGGGGCCGTCGGCTATCGGATGGCCGGCCCGCACGCGCTGCCCTTTTCGCGCCAGGGGCTTCTGGGTGATGCAGGTCGCCTGGTTGGATCGGGCCATATTCATCAGCCGGTAGGTATCGACGTTGCCGTCCTCGCCGCGAATGGCGATCTCCTCTGCGGTCACCTTCTCAACCACGCCTTCCCGGGTGGCGGTCACCACCGCGCCCGAATCGACCGCCACCTTCCGCTCCAGCCCGGTCTTGACCACCGGAGCCTCGGTGACGACCAGCGGCACGGACTGGCGCTGCATGTTCGATCCCATGAGGGCGCGGTTGGCGTCGTCGTTCTCCAGGAAGGGGATGAGCGCCGTCGCCGGGCTGACGAGCTGCATGGGCGAGATATCCATATACTGCACATCGGTGGCGGCCACCTGCGGGTAGGTGTTGTCATGCCGCACGACCACCCGGTCGCTCAGGATTCTGCCGGTCTCCGGGTCTAGGGGCGTATTGGCCGGGGCGATGTAGTGTTCGTCCTCTCCGTCAGCGGTGATAAAGACGGTCTCATCGCTCGCCACGCCGTCCGCTACTTTCCGGTAGGGCGTTTCGATGAATCCGAATTCGTTGATCTGGGCGAAGACCGCCATGGAGCCGATCAGCCCGATGTTGGGGCCTTCCGGCGTCTCGATGGGACAGATGCGGCCATAGTGGGAGCTGTGGACATCCCGCACTTCGAGCTTGGCGCTCTGGCGGCTGAGGCCCCCCGGCCCCAGGGCGCTCAGGCGGCGCTTGTGGGTCAGCTCATCGAGCGGGTTGGTCTGCCCCATGAACTGGGAAAGCTGGCTGCTCCCGAAAAAGCTCTTGATGCTGGCCGATATCGGCTTGACCGAAAGCACCATCTGAGGCAGCAAGTTGTCGGCATCTAGCTGGGTCATGCGCTCTTTGGCAACCTTTTCCATCCGCATGAAGCCCATGCGGAGCTGGCTCTGCAAAAGCTCCCCGATAGAGCGGACGCGCTTGTTCTCCAGATGGTCGATATCGTCCACCGATGCCCTTTTGAGGGTATGCTTCGTGTAGTCGGGAAGGCTACTGGCATCCAGTCTCGCCATCCACTCCTCATTGCCGCTCTGGGAGAGCGCGATGAAGTAGCGCACCACGCCCAAAAGGTCTTCCACCGTCACATGGCGCACATCGAGCGAGATACCCAAACCCAGTTTACGGTTCAGTTTATAGCGGCCCACCCGCGCCATATCGTAGCGGCGCACATCGAAAAAGAGGCCGTGCAGGAGGTTCCGGGCGCTCTCCACCGTCGCCGGGTCGCCGGGCCGGATCTTCCGGTAGATATCGAGCAGCGCCTCGCGCTGGGCGTCGTCCTTATCGGTGGCCGGGTCCTGCTCCAGAGTGGCCTCGATGTACGGGCTGACCTCCAGGATTTCGAGTTCGGGCAGGCGCAGCCGCTCGATGGCCTGCGCCTGGGACCGCTCGATCCTGCCGTAGGCGTGAACAATGACCTTTCCGCTCTTGGGGTCGACCACATCCTCCGCCGCCCGCAGGCCCGTGACGTTCTCCCGGGTCGGCTCCAGGACCGTCTTCCGCTTGCTGAAGAGATCGATGATCTGGGGCGTGGTGTGGCACTCCGTGGGATCGCGCTCCACGCGCACCTTTCCCTCCGAAACCATGGCCTTCAGGTCTTCGAGCCGGTCTTCGGTGATCAGCTCGCCGGCCTCGAACACCTCGCCCGTGTCGGTATTCATCACCCGGTCGGCCAGCCTGCGATCCGCCGCCTTCTCCACCGGAATCCACTCATAGGTGATCGGGCAGGCTTCGGGGAACTCGTTCAGAGCGCGCAAGAGGGTGGTCAGGGCGAATTTGCGGTTCTGGGCGATTCGCACCCACACGACGCCATTGGCATCGGTGTCGATTTCCATCCACGCGCCCTCGTTGGGAATGATGGTGGAAAAGTAAAGCACCTGGCCCGAAAAGTCGATAGTGTCTTTGAAGTAGACGCCGGGCGAGCGGGCGAGCTGGCTGACGACGACGCGCTCGGCCCCGTTGACCACGAAGGTGCCGCGCTCGGTCATCAGCGGCAGGTCGCCCAGGTAGACTTCCTGTTCGGGCATCTCCCCGCCGGCAGTGGTCAGGCGCACGCGGGCACGGATCGGGGCCTCGTAGGTCATGTCCCGGTCACGGCACTCCTCCACGGAATATTTGGGCTGATCGAAAAAATAATCTACCAGCTCCAGCTTCGTGTTGCCGGTAAAGTCCTCCATCGGGGAAAAGCTGCGGAATAATTCCAGTAGACCTGTTTCGCAAAACCACTGATAAGACTTGAGCTGTATTTCGACAAGATTGGGAATGCTTAAAATGGCAGAGGTCGTTTCACGGGAGAAACGTTCTTCTCTGGGGCGGGTGGTCTTTGGCTCCATTCGAACCTCCTTACACAATGCACGAACTATTATTATAGCCCAATCCCGATGTGAATGTCAAGAGCCTTTGCCGAAAAAAATATAAAATGTATCCTATTTTTTTGTGAAACTGCGGGGAATCGAACCACCGATGCAGGCATTTCCGGGGAGAAAAACCCTTCCTTATATTATACTACAAAAAACGGGGAAAGACAGGGGAAGTGGAGGAGCGGCAACGGGAAGCAGAATAACGCTGAGGGGACGTTTTCTGAACCGCTGACGCACTTCGATTCAATCGATCAAAAATCAGAGTTCGAGGCAATAGGCCACCCGTTCAATTTGAAATCCAGTATAATATCTGATCAACCAAACGGATCGTCCTCAAGCGATCCGTTTGCTGGCCCAGATTGCGAAAGGATGCCTGGATATCGTTAGGCAACTGAGTGAAGGGCAGGCCGCTTGCGCCAAGTCGGCCCACAGTCGCCGCATCGAGCCGGGAATCGAAGATTGGCAGCAATTGGCTGAGGAACTTGCTATACTCAACCGCTATCGGGCGCGATATCCCCTGCATTATGGCCTCTTGCGGGGTTTTAGGCACAAACCATCCCTGCTCTTTGGCTTCACGAGCCACCTCATCCTTGAGACGACCCCATCGGCTTTTGCTGTCCGCGGCGATCTCCGTTTCCCAGAGAATGAATCGGCCCTCCCTCGATTCCGATGCAAGAACCCGCCATCGCACGCGGAAGATAGCCGCAATACGATCCAAAACCTCTCGCACAGACGTTTGAGCAAAAACAAGTTTTTTGGCAGATTCCGGTTTTCGATCATCGAGGCAAGTCACCAGGTTCAGTCCTGTTTTTTCGCCTAACACGGAAACGGCCTTTAAGAAACCTAAAGAGGGATCGATTTCCAGGCTGACTTTGCTATCCAGCAGAAGCGGTTTGGGTTGTGTGGTCAAGATTGAATCGGGCTGTCTTCGATTCTCGGCGGACCAGGCACATCGGATACCCACCAGCAGCGATACGATCCCAAAGCAAACTATACTATAGTTTTTCATAGCTTCCTCGCGTCAGTTTGTCAGGCCTGGGCTTTGATTAGTCCAATACATAATTTGCGTTCTCTCTCGATAGATATTCCCGATTTGAGAACTCTCCCGTTTTTCAAGGCTCCAGATCGTATGATTTCCAAGCTGCTTCCGAGTTACTGTGCTATCAGCATAATCCTGTGGCAGCCAAGGCGCAAACTGATTGTCTAATCTATAACGAAGATTTTGGTAACGCTCGATGCTCTCTGGATTAAACAGTGAATCGGGAGATATCCGCATTAATTCTGAGTCTACACGATTGATAAGATTTTCGTATGGGTCTGGATTCTGCCCGAGTGGAATCAACAGGAAACCCTTCTCCTGCCTTATCCACTCGCCTTCACACATCGCCGCAATGGCGATCAAGACCTGAGCCGGAGCCATGCCGGAGCAGTGCAACGTGGCCTTAACCGACCGATCACGGATGGCTTTGTCCGTTTTCAGGGCGATTTGGATCCGGTCGGAGATCTTCGAGATCACTTCTGAAAGCGGTGTCTGCTGGAATCGTATGGAGATCGGTTGCTTCATCAACCGCTGATGCTCTGTAGGACGGGCCAAAATGCGATTGGCCGGGGCTGCCTGTAAGGAACCAATACAAGAAACCAGTAATGAAATATTAACTATATTGTTATATAAAAAATTCATGATGCGATCCTCTAATTAGCGATATAGTAGAGTTCTTCTATTATTTTTATTATTATATAATAGAGCAATTCTACTAATAACTATAAACCAACCATAGCAGAAGCGTTCAGGTTGGCTTTTGATTCTGAGCGTGCCCCAGGAGTACCGTTAAGCCAAATGCTACTGTCCGCAACGCATAGCTCGTCTCCCATAGGAAAAGAAAAAACATCGCCAAGAAGCATTAGTGGTGCGTCATGGTAAATCATCTGTACACCACCTGCTGTTCCTTCTTCTAATATAGGATTACCAGGAGCTAATCGTTTATGGTAAGTATGTGTAGCATAAGGATAAATATTGGTTGACGCATACGAGTCGATAAACCCTGCAGGCGGCCATTGTGGACTACCCATATATACAAATGTAGATCGTAAAGGTGTATAATAAATATTCGGGAAAAGTCGAGTTGGATAAGGATTTACTTGATTGTTTGTCTCACCAACCCACGTATACTGGCAAAAGACGTTGTTCGACTCGCGCACATAGCCATCAACAATTGTGCCTACGAGTAAAGACTCTATATATATGGGAATACTCTGAACTATTGTAGATCCATTATCTGGCAAGTACATCCCATTAGCTTTTAGGATAGCGCTACCAGCTGCTTCTTGGCTTTCGGTTGTTGCTATCCCATAACTGTTACTGGTGATTGACCACGAGCCTCTGCTCAATCGAACATCCACTTGGTTCTCCGGGTTAGTGTTTACTGATGCTATCGCATGAATAGTGACTGTTCCACTTATATGGGCAGCCCAATAAACTACCCTAGCCTTCCCCTGAGGATCTGTCGTCACTAAATCACTTGATAAAAAACCGCGTCCAGATGGAGTTATCCAAAAAAGAATGATCCATCCACTCATTGGAGCATTATTATCTGTAAGTGTCGCCGTCACCTCTGTGAAATAGTGGGCCCCGTTCGAATGAATGATCGGGTCTTCTACAGATAATGCAAGCGAAGGGGTTGCTGATAGTGAACATGTCAAAATCAGCATAAAAATAATACACATAGCGATTGTCAAAAATGATCTAAGACAACTCATCTTAATATTCTCCTTTCAGAAAAAATTTATTACTGAACACCCTCATATAACCCTAGCTTGTATGGTAGAAAACATCCTAATCCAAGTTAGAGCATCCGACAATCATTTCTACAATCGAAAACTTTACGCCTACATCTTATCTGTCCCACAGCAAATTGCAGATCACTCCCCCTTCCTCGCACAGATTTTTTTAATCCCATCTTTTTTCCAGTCATTATATTTAGAAAGAGAGAATTGCATTGTGAAAAACATTGCACAAAATCTCATGTCTTTATTTTAGCATATACATTGTTTGGATATGGGCTGACTGCATAATAGTAAAAAAGAAAAGCCCCTGGCTTGTTAGAACAAGCCAGAGGCTTTGTGAATCAAAGCAAACTACTTGATCTCCGCCTTTGCGCCCTGCTCTTCGAGCTTGGCTCTGGCGGCGTCGGCGGCTTCCTTGTTCACGCCTTCGAGGACAGGCTTGGGAGCGCCTTCGACGACTTCCTTGGCTTCCTTGAGGCCCAGGCCGGTCAATTCGCGGACGACCTTGATGACCTGGATGCGGTTTCCGCCGACATCGGTAAGAATGACATCGAAGGAGGTCTTCTCCTCGACCTCGGGAGCGGCTTCGGCGGCTCCGCCGGCGGCGGGCCCGGCGGCGGCGACCGGCACGGCGGCGGTCACGCCGAACTCTTCCTGAAGGGCCTTCACGAACTCGCTGAGTTCGAGAACGGTCATGCCTTTGATGGTCTCGATCAATTGCTGGATATCTGCCACGGGAAATTCCTCCTGTCAGTATTATGCGGCAGGCTGCCGCTTGTCTACAACGGCCTGAAGAGTGAAGACCAGGTTGGAGATCACGCCTTGCAGCGTGCCGACCAGACCGGTCAGGGGCGACTGGATGCTGCCGAGCATCTGAGAGATCATCACCTCGCGGGTCGGCATCTTGGATAGGGCCTGCACCTGCTCGGCGGTCATGAACTTACCGTCGAGCATGCCCCCCTTGATGGTAAAGGCGCGGTGGTCGCGCTGAAAATCGGCCACGGCCTTGGCCGGATCCACCGGGTCGCCGGGCACGAAGATGAAGGCGCTGGGGCCTTCCAGGTGGGGCATCAGGCCCTCCGGAATGCCGTCCCCTCCGGCCAGCCGGAAGAGGGTATTTTTCGCCACCTTGCATTCGGACTGCAAGGGCCGGAGCTTTTCGCGAAGGGCGGCCATATCGGAAACCTTCATCGTCCTGTAGTCGGCCACCACAATCGCCTTCGAGCCTGCTATCTTTTCCTTGAGTTCCTCGACAATCGCTGTTTTCTGCGGATTGGGCATGGGTTCACCTCCTTTGTTCGGGATTCAGACACAAAAAAAGCCTGCCGTTGCCGGCAGGCTTTCAGACACAATGACGCGCTCTGAACGCGCAAAGCTTTTCTGATCGGCCTCGGCAGGCATTGTTTAAGCGCAGAGCGCGCCTGCGGTCTTCGGCGACGGAAGAACACTATATAAGGGCGCGGCATGCCGCGCCCTGTGCTTTTATATGCGGATGGCTTCCGCCAGGGGTTGGGCTTTCTGGGTATCGACCTTAATGCCGGGGCCCATGGTGGAAGACAGGACGATCTTTTTGAGATAACGGCCCTTGGCCGCGGATGGCCTCGCCCGGAGGAGGGCGGCCACCAGGGTCAGGAAGTTCGCCATGAGCTGGTCGGTGGGATAGGACGCCTTCCCGATGGGGGCATGGATGATCCCGCCCTTTTCGACACGGTACTGGAGGCGGGTCGCGCCCTTCACTTCCTTGATCACCCTGTCCAGATCGGTGGTCAGGGTTCCGGCCTTGGGGTTGGGCATCCGGGGGCCGAGGATTTTGCCCAGGGCGCGCACGGCGGCCATCACGTCAGGGGTTGCCAGGAGAACATCGAAATCCTTCCACCCTCCCCGGAGCTGAGCGATCAGGTCATCGTCGCCCACCACATCGGCTCCGGCGGCGATGGCCTCTTCCGCCTTGTCGCCCTTGGCGACCACGGCCACCTTCATCTTTTTCCCGGTCCCATGGGGGAGGTTGAGGGTTCCGCGCACCATCTGGTCGCTCTGGCGAGGGTCCACGCCCAGGGCCACCGCCACCTCGACGGTTTCATCGAACTTGGCGCGGGCCGTCTTCTTGACGGCTTCGATAGCTTCCTCAGGCTCGTACTGGCGCACCGGGTCGTACTGGGCCAGCGCCTCCTGATAACGTGGGGTCGCGTGCGCTTTATGGGCGCGAGGCTTGCGTCTTCGGGTCAAAACTTTGCTTGGCATCATTCCTCCTGCGTGGTGTCATGGGTTGCCCCTTCCACGCTGCCGTTGGGGCGGTTAATCGACCACCTCGATGCCCATCGAGCGGGCCGTGCCCTCGATGACCAGCATGGCGGCCTCGATATCGTTGGCATTGAGGTCTGGCATTTTCACTTCGGCGATCTCCCGCACCTTGGCGCGGGCCACTTGGCCGACTTTCTGCTTCAGGGGGTTGCCGGATCCCTTATCGACCCCGGCGGCCTTCTTCAAAAGCTCGGCTGCCGGAGGGGTCTTGGTTACAAAAGTGAAGGTGCGATCCTCGAAAATCGTGATTTCGACCGGGATAATAGTTCCAATCTGGGCCGCCGTGCGCTCGTTGTAGCCTTTGACGAACTCCATGATATTGATGCCGTAAGGGCCCAGGCTCGAACCGACCGGCGGGGCCGGGGTCGCTTTGCCTGCCGGGATCTGTAGCTTGACGACTGCCGCTACCTTTTTCGCCATCCGTTTCCACTCCTTCGAACGCGAGCCGCCCCTTTGTCCGGGCCAGCCCGCTGCGGTTGCATTCTAAATCTTCTCGACCTGCGTAAAATCCAGTTCCACCGGCGTATCGCGCCCGAAAATGGAGATCAGAACCCTCAGCTTTTCCTTCGGGGCATTCACTTCTTCGATTTTGCCGGTGAACTCGGCAAAGGGGCCGGCCACCACCCGAACCACATCGCCCTTCTCCCAGATCACCTTCGGACGGCGGACTTCGCCTTCCAGGGTTTCCAGGATGGCCTGGATCTCCTTGTCCTGGATGGGAACGGGCTTGTTGCCGGACGAGACGAAACCGGTCACCCCGGTGGTGTTTTTGACCAGGTACCAGGTATCGTCATCCAGCACCATCTCGATGAGGATGTAGCCCGGGAAGACCTTGCGCTTGACCTCCACCCGCTTGCCGTTGCGCGTTCTCATCTCGGCCTCGGTCGGGACGAGGATGCGGAAGATCTTTTCCTTCATCCGCATCGATTCGGCGCGGCGTTCGATATTGGTTTTGACCTTGTTCTCATGCCCGGAATAGGTATGAACGGCATACCAGTGCTTTTCAGGCATTTCCCCCCCTTGTCGGATATGCGGGCAGCTTCTACCGATGCAGCCCGATCAAACGGGTGAACTCGGTCATCAGGAAATCGAGAGTCCCGATCCATGTCGCGAACACCAGCACGGCCACGATGACCACCATGGTGGAGCGTTTCAGCTCTTCCTTGTTCGGCCAACTGGTGCGCTTCAGTTCGATCCACACCTCGCGGAAAAACCGGCTCGATTTGACGGACAGGGAATCTTTCTGTTCCTTCTTCTGGACTGCGTTCGTCATAGTGTGTCCCTTACCAGTGCTGCCGCTAACCGGGCAGACAAACATATTGGAGTCCCGAAACCTCCGGGACTCCGCTCGGAATATACCACAATCTCTCTGCAAAAGTCAACCGCGCCGATGCTATCGTTCGCTGTCTAAAAGATGGCAGGGGTGGCAGGATTTGAACCCGCGACCCTCGGTTTTGGAGACCGATGCTCTACCAACTGAGCTACACCCCTATACGGAGGGGCCGGATAGGCCGGCCACCTCGAAACTTCTACTTGGCCTCGCGATGCACGGTATGCTTCCCGCAGGGCGGGCAGAACTTCTTGAGTTCCAGCCTGTCCTTCACATTGCGGCGATTCTTTTTCGTCGTATAGTTGCGGGAACGACAGTCATTGCAGGCCATGGTGATCACGATTCTGTTTTCCGCTTTTGCCATTGTTTTATCCTGTCGTCAGGAGATGACCTCGGTGACGACGCCGGCGCCGACGGTGTGCCCGCCTTCCCGGATCGCAAACCGGCTCCCCAACTCCATCGCAATCGGCTGGATCAACTCCACCGCCATGTTCACATTGTCCCCCGGGATCA
>JADLDR010000164.1 GCA_020846535.1 Armatimonadota bacterium
GCTCCAGCGCCACCATCAGCTTCCACTGCGGCGTCCGCCAGCCGTGTTTTCGCATCCAGGTGCATTCGGTGATGTAGAACTCGGTCTCGTGGGAGGCGGCTTCGCCCCGCACCAGGCCCATCAGGCTTTTCCCGTCGAATCTGATGTCACTTTGGATACCGGCCAATTCCAGCAGGGTAGGAACCAGGTCCTGGTGACGGTTGTAACCCTTGAGCCGCTTTCCTGCGGGGATTTTGCCGGGGTAGCGAACGATGAGCGGGACGTGCAGCACGTTATCATACATGCCGTGGTGGTCGAACCAGCACTCGTGGTCGTAAAGCGTTTCCCCGTGGTCGGCATTGATGACGACAATGGTTTCGTCCAGGATGCCTAGCGTTTCGAGCTGTGCAAGCAGGGTCTGGATGCAGGCGTCCATATAGGCCACCGCGCCATCGTACTGGGCGATCACATAGTCCTTATCGCTGATGCCGGGCGGCATCCAGGAAGCGAAGAAATCGCAGAACGGCTTGAAGGACATGACCGGGTCCATGCTCCTGTTGGCCGGGTCGCACTCGTTGCCGTGGTAGAACATCCGCTCGAAGGGCGCGGGCGGCAGGTAGGGGGCATGGGGGTCCATATGGCGCAGGAGGACGAAGAAAGGCTTCTCTTCGGCGGCCAGCCGGTCGATTTCCGGGACAGCCACATCGTTGAGGTTCTGGGCCTTCGGGCTGCGGCCCTCGTTCCAACTGCCCCACCCGGGAAAATCGATATACTTGTCGAAGCCCCGGGATGAAGGGTTCCCGCTGAATCCCACCGAGGCAGTGTTGTAGCCTTCCTCTTTGAGAATCTCGGCAAGAGTCCTGACCTCCGGGCGGAGCGGCCCCTGGTGCCGGAGGGCCACCACCTGGCTGGAGATGACATCCATACCGGTCAGCATGGCGCAGTAGCCGCTGGTGGTGGGAATGTAGGCGCTGAAGGTGTTCTCGAAAAGCGTTCCCCCTTCCGCGAACCTGTCCATAAAAGGGGTCGTCTGGCGTGGATAGCCGTAGCAACTCATGTGGTCGGCCCTTAAAGAGTCGATCCCGAAAATAACGATATTGGGCTTGCGTTGTGGCATCCGTTTTCCTCCGAAAAAATGAACATGCTCATCCGTTTCGACGAAAAGGCGAAAAAACCTTCCTCCCCTGTCCGGCAAAAGGAAAGATCGATGAAGGCCCGGCACTCCGTCCATGATAGCATGATAACAGGAACTTGCGCGCCCCGGCGCGAAATGAGAAAGGAAGTTTCTGATGCCAAAGCCAACCCACTGCCATGCTCAAAATCAGCTTTTTATTATTTGCCATCTTTTTGACGGAGGTAACCATGTCCGATGTGAGAAGCAGCGCCCGCCCGGTGTCACGGCGTCCGGATGCCTGGAAGGTGATCGGCCCTGGAGGGGGCGGCACGATGCTGGATCCCACCCTCAGCCCGCACAATCCGGATATCGTGGTGGAGTACTGCGATATGACCGGCTCTTATATCACCAACGACGGCGGCCAGTCCTGGCGGATGTTCAATTTGAGGATGGGAACGGGGCTTTTCGCCTTCGATCCGGGCAGCCCGTCCGTGATCTATGCCGGAAACGCCGCCCTCTGGCGCAGCGAGGACACCGGCAAGACCTGGAGCATGATCTGGCCCGACCCGCGGAAAAACACGGTGGAGTACTGCCGGGGCGACCACGGCGATGTCGTGCTGGCCACCGAAGACCCTTCCTATCCCCGGAGGCGCGGCTGGATCAGGGCGATTACCGTCAACCCGGCGGATTCCGATCAAATCTATGTGGCGTTCGAGAACACCCTTTACCTTTCCGAAGACCGGGGAGCCGTCTGGAAACCGATCCAGGAGATGTCCGGGGAATCGGTGCGCCTCATCTGGGTTCAGCCGGAAGGCCCGGCAGGGGAGAAAACCGTTTATGCCATCGGTCGGACAGGGGTACACCGGGGGCGCGGCGAAAGGTGGGAGCATTTTTCCGCCCCGGCAGGCGGGCGCATCCTGGAGGCCGCCGCAGGAAAAAAGAAGGACGGTTCCCCGCTCTTTTATGCCGCCGTCCCCGCACGTTGGGACGGTAAGGCGCTGGCAGGGGGAATTTATATCTCCGAGAACGGGGGCGAATCCTGGCAGCCCTCCCTTAGAGGATTGCAGGAAATTATCGACAATCCGGGATCGGGGGAGCCGCCCCATTTCGGGGCTATCGCGTGCGCCGCGCAGGATGCGGCCTGCGCCTATGTGAGCTTCCGGGGCCTGCGGCTGGGCGAAGGGCCGGAAAACCTCTATAACGGGATCGCCAAAACGACGGACGGCGGGAAGTCCTGGGCTATCGCACACCGGGAATCGAACCGGGCCTCCTCCAATCTGGAAGGCTCCTGGGTGGAGGGGCGCGCTCCCGACGGATGGGCCAACATCTGGTTCGATGCGCCCGTCAGCCTGGGCGTCGCCCCGACCGATGGGAACATCTGCTATGCCAGCGATTGCTTCCGCACCTACCGCACCTTCGACGGCGGCACGACATGGCGGCAGGCCAACTCCGCCAGCATGGGGGATGACCGCTGGGCCACGACCGGCCTGGATGTGACCACCTGCTACGGCGTCCACTTCGACCCCTTCGACCCAAACCGCATCTTCATCTCCTACACAGACTGCGGCCTCTTCCGGAGCGAGGACGGCGGCCTGTCCTGGACGGGTGCGACGGTTGGCATCCCGAACCGATGGCGCAACACCACCTACTGGATCGAATTCGACCCGAAAGTGAAGGGCCTGATCTGGGGCGCGTTCGGGCACAACCACGACCTGCCCAGGCCGAAGATGTGGCGCGACCAGGACCCGGCGCGATATCAGGGTGGGGTGGGCGTCTCCACGGACGGCGGCCAAAGCTGGGCCTTGAGCAGCTGGGGCATGGAGGAAACGGCTGTCACGCACGTTCTGCTGGACCCCGCCAGCCCGGTCGGCTCGCGCACCCTCTATGCCTGCGGCTTCGGGCGCGGGGTCTACAAATCCACCGACAACGGGAAGACCTGGGCACTCAAAAACAAGGGCATCGAGAAAAAGCAGCCCTTCGCCTGGCGCATCACCCGCGCCGATGATGGAACGCTTTATCTGGTCGTCTCCCGCCGCAGCGACAGCATTCACGTCAGCGCTGAGGAGGATGGGGCGCTCTACAAATCCACCGACGGCGCGGAAAGCTGGGTCAAAATGGCGATGCCCGAGGGATTGGACGCCCCCACCGGCCTGACCCTCGACCCGAAAGACAATCGCCGAATGTACCTCACCTCCTGGGGAACCGGCTCCCCGGAGGGCGATATCCACGGCGGGGTCTTCCTCTCCACCAATGCCGGGCAGACGTGGCAGCAGATATTCCGCGAACCCCCGCATGTCTACGACCTGACGGTGGATCCTCGAAATCCCAAAGCCCTCTACATCTGCGGTTTCGATTCCGCCGCTTTCCGCTCTCTCGACGGCGGACAGACGTGGAGCCGCATCCAGGGTTACAACTTCAAATGGGGCCACCGCGTCGTGATGGACCCGGCCAACCCGGAGAAAATCTATATCACCACCTTCGGCGGGAGCGTCTGGCACGGTCCGGCGGCAGGTGACCCGAACGCGGCGGAGGATATTGCGACCCCGATCCGGCAGGCGCTATGACCTCCGACCTGAAAAAGCTCTATCTGTTCCACCTGTTCAACAGCATTGCCCTGACGGTGGTGGCGAGCTTCCTCTTCCTGGACAAGATTTTTTTGAGGATAGGGCTGAATATGGCCCAGTTCGGCATCATCAAGGGCAATGCGTTTTTTATCCCGCTGACCTTGAACCTCCTCCTGGCCCCTCTGGCCTTGAGGCTCAATATCGACCGGCAGGCGGTAGCGGTCGGCTACCTCTTTCGGGTGGCGATGCCCTACCTGCTTTTCCTCCTGCCCTTCGCGACAAAGGATACCGGCTATCTCACCCTCGGCTGCGCGGCGGTCACGCTGGCTACCATGATCTTCCCGCACCTGGCGAACAACAGCCTCTACGTTCTCTGCAAAAGCCACATTCCGCCTTCGCAGTTGGGTCGCCACATGAGCCTTTTGTCGATCCTGTGGGGGCTGCCCGCCTTCCTGCTGGCGATCCCCTGCGGCTGGTATATCGATCTTCACGCCCGGGGCGGCGACGCAGAATTCTACGGGGCCTTTTTCCATATCTTCCTGGCGACGACGGTCTTCCAGATCGCCGGAAGCTGGGCCGTCTGGCGGATGAACCGCCCCGTCCGCCCCGAGCCGGTGGATGCGGTGGGTTTCCGGGCCGTGGGGGAACCCTTCCAGGACGCCTGCTTCCGGCCCCTGCTGATCACGCTCCTGGTGCTTGCCACCGTAACCGCCATGGTGACTTCCTTCATCAATCCCTATCTGATGCAGGCGCAGCGGCTTACGATGTCCCAGATCAGCGCCCTGGCTGCTGCGGTCAGCATTCCGGGCTATGCGCTGATGCCGCTCTGGGGCCGGATGGCGGACCGCTTCGGGGGAAGGAGCGTGCTGATGGCCTCTGCCCTGGGGATGGCTGCCGGGATGCTCTGCCTGACCGGGCAGGGGATGGCTTTCGTGATCGGTTTCGCCGTATTGACCGGACTGGGAGCGGGGGGCTTCTTCGGAACGGGGCTGTCCATCGGCCAGCAATACCTGGCCCTCGCCATGAGCGACGAACGGAAGAGCAACATCTATATCGCCGTCACAGGGTTCGCCACCGGCTGCGGCATCTTTATCGGCTCCATTGCCGGGGGCGCTCTGCTCGAATGGCTGAAAGGCGGCGCGGCTCCCGGCTCCGCCTTCGGCTACTACCGGCTCTATTTCACCCTCTGCGCCCTGGGCTACCTGGGGCTGGCCGGTTCCGCCGCCTTGATGCGGGGCAAGAGGCATGCCCCAACCCTTCTTTCGGATGAGGCGATATGAAAGACAGGCCGACCGTCCTGATCGTCGGAGGCGGGCCAGCCGGGATGATGGCCGCAGGCCAGGCGGCCCTGGGCGGGGCGCGAGCCGTCCTGCTGGAAAAAGGGCCCAAAACGGGCCGCAAGCTGCGGATGACCGGCAAGGGCCGCTGCAACCTGACCAACACCGCCGACCTGCAAGCCTTCATCCAGGCATTCGCCCCGAACGGCAAATTCCTTTACAGCGCCTTCTCCCAGTTCTTCCGGGACGACCTTCTCCGCTTCTTCGAGGAGATCGGCGTGCCGACCAAGGAGGAGCGCGGGGGCCGCGTCTTTCCCGCCTCCGACAGCGCCCTGGAAGTGGCCGGCGCGCTGGAAGGCTGGATGGCCCGTTGCGGCGTCCAGGTCCGCCCGAACGCCCGCGTGCGGTCGCTCATCATCGAGGACGGGCAAACGGCAGGCGTGGAGCTTTACGACGGGGCGGTGCGGGCAGGGGCGGTGGTGGTCGCCACTGGGGGAGCCTCCTACCCCCGCACCGGCTCATCCGGGGACGGCTACGAACTGGCAAAGGCGGCAGGCCATACCGTTGTCCCGCCCCGGCCCGCCCTTTCCGCCCTGATTACCGCCGAGAAATGGGTTCCGGAGCTTCAGGGCCTGTCCCTGAAAAACGTGGAGGCCCGCCTGGTCGCAGGGCCGCCGGACGTGGGGAAGCCGAAGGTGGCGGCCCGGGAGTTCGGGGAGATGCTTTTCACGCATAACGGCGTCTCCGGCCCGATCATCCTGACCCTCAGCCGCAGGGTGCCGGAGCTGCTGGCCCGGGGACCGGTCTATGTCCTGGTAGACCTCAAGCCCGCCCTCACCCGCGAGCAGCTCCAGGCCCGTTTCATCCGCGAATTCGCCCAGACCCGGCACTTCAAAAATTACCTCCCCGAGCTGCTTCCCAAATCGATGGTCGATCTCTTTCCACGGCTGGCCCGCATCCCGCCGGACAAGCCGCTCAACCAGATCTCCGCCGAGGAGCGGCATCGCCTGATCGAAACCCTGAAGGGCCTCCGTGTCGCCGTCCGGCATATGGGGCCGCTGGAAGAGGCCATCGCCACCGCCGGAGGCGTCTGTATCCGGGAAATCGAGCCGAAGACCATGATGTCCCGCCTGGTCCCCGGCCTTTTCTTCGTCGGGGAAGTGATCGATATCGATGCCGAAACCGGAGGCTACAACCTCCAGGCGGCCTTCTCCACCGGATTCGCGGCCGGAAGACATGCGGCCCGGTTCGCTCAGATCTGATAGGTTTCTGCCAGAGAGGAAAAGATGGGATTAGATACAGTCGACTTCGCGATAACAGTTGAAGAAACCCTCCGGATACGGATTCCCGATAAGGAAGCCATGGAAATCAAAACCCTGGGGTAGTTGCAGGCCTGTATCCTGGAAAAGCTCCGCAGGGAAGGACAAATGGGGGAGTGCCCGTCAGGTATATGTTTGAGCAGCCGGGCATTTTACCGTACCCGGCAGGCGCTTATGGAGGTTTTCTCGATTTGGCGGAAGGCTGTTGCACCGAGGGCATTCATGCGAGACATTATCCCGCGTCATCAAAGGCTGAAGCGTTGGGAACGGCTTGAATCCGCCGCAGGCTTGAAAATGCCGCAGCTCGAATGCCCGTTGTGGCCCACGGTCGGGGTAGCGGTCCCGCTGGCATTGCCCTTTCTCCTGGCGCTCTGCTGGCTGGCCGGCAAAGGGGTATTGTCTTTTGTACTCGGTTTTGCAATCGGCCTTTGCCTTTACATGACGCTGCTTTTAAAGCCACGCATCCCTTCAGGTCGGAGATCCCCTCTTGCTGCCTGACCGTCAGAGATTTCACCCGCTCGGTGACCGCGTGGAATTTCGGCGAGATGTCCCGGGGAAAAGCGGAATGGGCGAAAGAGGATGTATGGCTAACTCTGCGCGTCATCCTGAGGGACGGATTCGGCATTGAGCCGGGCATGTTGTAGGAAGATACGGATATCATCAACGATCTCGGCCTGGATTGACATCTCATCAAAACGAACCGGAGTTCCCATGGCTCAATACTCCTGGCATACCTGCCCTGAATCCATTCGCATCCAGCTTCACCTCATTGTCGATGAATTGGCAAGCCTTCTGGCCGACAATCTTGTCGGCCTCTACCTGCACGGCTCCCTGGCGATGGGCTGTTTCAGCCCCGGACGGAGCGACCTGGATTTACTGGCCGTCACCCGCGAGCGGATGCCCCTGGAAGCGAAGCGGCTTCTGGCGGAAAGTCTGCTCCGGCTCTCGAAATCCCCTGCACCCGTTGAGATCAGTTTTCTTTCTCAAACCGGGCTTTCTCCGTGGCGATATCCTACCCCGTTCGATTTTCATTACAGCGAAGACTGGCGGGAAGCGTATCGGCGGCAATTGGTCGATGGAAGCTGGCGTCAGTGGAACGACCGGGTTCAGGAAGACCCCGACCTGGCCGCCCACATCACCGTCCTCCTGAACCGGGGCGTCCGCCTCTTCGGAAAGCCGATAGCGGACACATTCCCGCCCGCCCCGCATGAGGATTACCTGGCCTCCATCCTGGACGATTTCGAGTGGGGGCTGGAGCGCATCGCCCAGAATCCGGTCTATTTCATCCTGAACGCCTGCCGGATTTACGCCTACCTGCGGGAAAGAAAGGTATTTTCCAAAGCGGAGGGCGGCCCGGCGGTGCTTGTGATTCTGCCGGAAGACTTACAGGGGGCAGTAGGGCAGGCTTTGAAGATATATACCGGAGAACTGCGGGATGCCGGTTTCGCCCCCGATCTACTGCAAAAATTCAGCGATTATATGTCCGGTGTCATCGGCTGGAACTACGCCGGGACGTGGTATCACGGCTCCCCTCTGAAGCTTCACACCCTCCGCGCAGGCAGCACGATCACGCAGAAGGCTCTCCTGGCGCGTGTCTTTTCCCATAAGCCCTCTCTGGTCTCTCTCTCGGAGAACGATAAGAGCGTCCGACATACGGGCACGCTCCCGGGATTGCTCTACCGCATCGCAAAGGAAATCGCGCCCGGCGATGTCTACCCCCACCCCCGCACCTCGATGACGTTCGGAGAGGAATGGCTGACCCTCCGCGACCTCTCATTGGAATGTATCGGCCCGACCGAGGTCAATCCTGAAGAGCGACTGACGGAAGCGGAGGCCGGGGTGATCATCGAGGCATTGCGCGGTCAGGGCTGAACAATCTGATGGGATCAGAATCCGCGTCACGGCCAGCGACGGGACAGAGAGCGCATCATGAGGCGCTGACCCGCGTGGCGATGAAGATTGCTTTGGATGGCATTCGCGCTGAAAACTGAAGGAATGGATCGTCCCCCGGCGAGGGGATATTCGATATGGCAGTCGGACGGATATGAAGAAAACAAACCGCGCCTGCACAGGAACGCGAAAGGAACGACCGTCCCGGAAGATGCCGGGCCGGAGAGGAAACCAGAATGAAGGAAATACTCGTCACCGGAAGCGAAGGCGAAGTCGGGCGGGCGCTCGGGCCGCAGTTGGCGCGTCAGCTCGATGCTGTGGGCTTCGATCTGCGCTCGCCCACCGGGCCCCTGAAGGCTGTGCAGGGCGGCCTGACAGACCGCAGACAGGTCGAGGCGGCGCTGGACGGGGTGCAAGTGTCGCGCATATGGCCGCCCTGCTGCCAGGAGATTACCCGCCCGGCGATTTTGTGGAGCGCAACGTGAAAGCCACCGCCACCCTCCTTCAGGCGGCAGTCGACCGGGGGGTGAGGCGGTTCGTCTATTGCAGCACGGTCTGGATTTCCGGCCAGGGGATGGCCGAACCCTACCTCCCGATTGACGAAGCCGTGCCCTGAGAGCCGGCGTGCATGTACGGGCAGACGAAGTGGATGGGAGAGCTGATGGCGGATTGGTACGCCCGCCGCTTCGGCCTGGAGGTGGTGATGATCCGCTTCTGCGGCTTCCACGCGGTCAACGGTTATGACACCGAGGGGAGGATCGACTGGGCCTCTGCGGATATCCCGGCAATCTTCCTGCCTTATCTCGGGGCTGGATTCAAGCTGATGAACCCGGTCGATTTGGGCAGGGCGTTCGGGCTGGTGGTGGAGAATCCCGCCGCTGCGGGCCAGAGATTCATTGCCGGCTGTTATGCCCCCTACACCGCTGTTTGAAGAGGATATCACGCTGGCCGAACGGCCAGGGCTGTTCAAGAAAGGGAGTAGTTGGAACATTCCGTCAGGGTGAGAAGATTCCGCACCGTGTCCATCGCCTTGTGGCGATAGAGGGGCCGGCTTTATTACGCTTGCCATGACACTTTTTCAGCTTGCCAGCCTTTCTTGACATAGCCCTTTCGAATAGCTGAGAGATCGGGGCTATATGACCGGCCTGATCAGCGACATCTACCATATGATGAAGCCCGGAAAGAATTTTCATCGGGGCTTCCACTCATGGGAGTGGATACGGGGCCAGGAATGCGATCCCTTCGTCCCGACCTCCGTAAGCAATCTCGACCTTTCCCGCTATATGCGCCGGAATCTGCCGGAGAACGGCCCTTTCCGCCTCATGTTCGCCCAGTATCTGAATAACCGGGCATGGTGGCGGAGCGAATTCGACCATTACGCTGCCCAGGTGATGCGCTGCGCTGCCGGCTGGCTGAAGCGGTACAGCCACCGGAAGCCCTGGATGCTCTGGGTGGATCCCTTCGATCCGCACGAGCCGCGGGATCCGCCCGCCGAATATGTGTCCGCCTACAGCCCCGAATATGAAGGCATCGACCCCATCCGGCCTTCTGCGTTTACAGCCGATTATGCTCCCCCCCGAATTCAAGCGCATCAGGGATCTCTACGCCGGCAAATGCACCCATGTCGATAGGTGGTGCGGCCACCTGATCGATACCCTGGATTCTCTCGGACTCAAAGGCGATACGCTGATCGTTTTCACCTCCGACCACGGGATGATCCTGGGCAAGCGGGGCGAACTGCACAAAGGCCAGGACAGGCTCAGGATTCAGGACTCCCGCTGCCCGCCTCTGCTCCGCCACCCGGACCACGCTCTGGCCGGAAAGGGGGTGGAAGGTTTCGTCCAGCACCACGACCTGATGCCCACACTGCTGCGCCTCCTGGATGAGCCTGTCCCGGATCGATGCAACGGCGGTGATTTCGGGCCGCTGATCGCCGGAGAGCGGCCCGGCGGACTGTCGGCCTGGCGGCCTTCAACCTTTCCGGCAACCTCTTCTCCGGAGATGTCGTGTTCAACGGGCTGACCAGCGCGTTCCTTGCAGCCCATGTCCGCCAGGGAGCGCCGGGCGTTGCAGGTCCCGTTATTTTCGGCCTTCAGGTGGACCCGAACAACCCGTTTCATCTTTTCGGGTCGGGCATCCTAGCATGCGCGCAGATCGCCGCGCTCAAGGCCGGGAATTTGTATGTCAACATTCACTCCCCCAACTATGCGGCAGGCGAGATCCGCGGCCAGTTCCCCGCGGTTCCGGAGCCGGAGAGCCTTGCCACCCTGCTGACGATGGGCGGCCTTTCCGCGATGGGCTTCCTGCGCCGCCGTAAAGTCTGTCCTTTGCCAAACTGCCGAACGATCTGATTCATCCCGGCCCGGCCACGTCCGGGGACGTGGCCGGGCCGCTTGTCATTTGGCCTTACAAACCCCAAACCCCGTAATTATACCACCGGCCTTTGGCGCCCTTTCAGGTATCTCTGGCGCAGGGCGCAGGGCGAACATGAGAGGAAATGGCGCATCGCTGAAGAACTCTCCTCCAAGCGCGATTCGATTCTCCTGTCCCCTTCGCACCGCTTCTTATTGCTCATAGCGGCATCGAGAGAAGTGGTGTTTGGTGACGGTAAATCATATCGAGGAGGCATTTTCATGCGAGAAATGACCGATTTGAGCGGCCTGTGGCGCTTTCAGATAGACGCCTATGAGGACGGCGAAGCCCTCGGCTATACGGCGGACAGTTTCGATACCCGACTCTGGCGTGAGGTGGCGGTTCCCTGCGCCTTCGACGACTGCGGCCCGGAGATGGCGGCCTATGAAGGGGCGGGCTGGTTCCGCCGCGCCTTTTCTCTGCCCGAAGGAGTCGAGAAGCGCCATGCTGTCCTGCGCTTCGAAGGCGTCAATTACAATGCGCGGGCCTGGGTGAACGGGCAGAAAGCGGGCGAGCATCGGGGCGGCTTTCTGCCGTTCGAGATTTCCCTGGATCAATTCGCCCGGCCCGGCCTGAACAGCCTCGCGGTGAGGGCGGACAACACGCGCCGGAAAGAGGAGGTTCCGGGAAGGCAGCGCGGCTGGCGTCCCTACGGCGGCATCCTGCGGGAAGTGATGCTCATGATCGGCGACCCCTTGCGGCTCGAAAAGCCTGTCATCCGGGCCGAGGCCGATGGCGCTTTCCGGGTGCAGGTGATGGCTGTCAACGACCGCCCGGAGGCAGCCCGCGCTTCTTTGCGCGTTCGGGTCGAGGATGCCGACCGGCGGCAGATGGCGGTTCTGGAATCCGGAGCGCAGCTGCTGGCCCCGGGCGGAGCCTTCGCTTTCAGCCTGGAAGGCAAGATCGAGGCCACACCCTGGACGCCGGAACGCCCTGTGCTTTACACCTTCGTTCTGGAACTCCATGACGGGCGGGCGGCGGACATGATCGAAGCCCGCACCGGCTTCAGAACGATTGAGGCCCGGGGAACGCAGCTTTTCCTGAACGGCAGCCCGATCTATCTGAAGGGCTTCAACCGCCACGAGGACAGCCCCCGCGCAGGCATGGCGCCCGATCCCGAAACCGCCCGCAGAGACCTGGCCCACATCAAATCGCTGGGCTGCAATTTCGTGCGCCTCTGCCACTACCCGCACCACCCCGCCACCCTCGGCCTGTGCGATGAGATGGGCGTGCTGGCGATGGGGGAAATCCCGCTCTACTGGTGGGAAGGCCACAGCGTCGGGGAGGAAGCGCACCGGCAGAAAGACGAGGCGGCCCGGCGGCAGCTTCGGGAGATGATCGAGCGCGATATCAATCACCCGTCCGTGATCTTCTGGAGCGTGAGCAACGAAACCTCCGAGAACCACCCGGAGGTGGCCGCAGGGAACGCCGGGCTGATCGCCCTGGCGAAATCGCTGGACCCGACCCGGCTGGCAGCCCATGTTTCGAGCCACTGGCCCCAGCATCCTCACTTCGAGGAAGACGATATTCTGTGCGTCAACGCCTACCCGAGCTGGGGAGGCCGCGGGTGGGAAAACAACGCCTTCTACGATTTCGTAAATTCGAGAAGGTGGTGGGAGGAGCATCTGGCCCGCCTGCACGCCCTCCACCCGGATCGCCCGATCCTGATCACCGAATACGGCTACCCGGCGCACCGCGGGGTGAAGGGCAGCGCCCTCGGTGATGACGCTCAGGCGCAGGCCGTCCTATCGGAGGAGAAAGCGTTTCATGCTCCTTATGTCTGCGGGCACACCCTCTGGTGCTATGCCGACCACCCCTGGCCGGAGGAGGACTTCATCAAGAACCTGACGATCAGCCCCTTCGGGATCGTCACCCGCGACCGCCGCGAGAAGCCGGCCTGCGCCGAACTCCGGAAGCGCGAGGGCATCCTGCGAGCCGGTCCCCCCTTCGACCCCGACACCCCGGGCGGCCCGATGGTCTGGATGGAGCGGCCCCACCTGAAGGATATCCCCGCCTGCCCTCTGCCCGAAGGCTTCCGGTTCCGCGCCTTTATCCCGGGCGACCAGGGCCTCTGGACGGACATCCAGCGGGACGCGGAGCCGTTTTTCCCCATCGCCGCCGACCTTTTCGACAACCAGTTCGGCGACGATATCGAGGCCGCATGCCGCCGGTGCTTTTTCATCGAAAACGAGCGCGGCTGCGCGGTCGCCGCCATCAGCGCCTGGTATTCCCGCGATTACAAGGGGCAGGACTGGGGCCGCGTCCACTGGGTCGCCACCCGCCCGGCCTACCAGCGCCTGGGCCTCGCCCGGGCGGGCCTGAGCCACACCCTCCTCAAGCTGGCCGAATGGCACGACCGCGCCTACCTCTCCACCAGCACGGGCCGCGTGGGGGCTATCAAGCTCTACCTGGACTTCGGCTTCCTCCCCGACCCGGAGGCTCCCCACGCCCGCGAAGCCTGGGCCGCCTTCAAGGAAAAGATGGATCACCCGGGGCTGGCTGGCATATAATACAGATAGAGGATATAGTATAGGGAACGTGGCGGGTTTCAGGTGGCTTGCCAGCAACAATGATTTGCAAAGGATTCCCCTGTCAGCTTGCCGAAAAATATGTTATCTTCTATTGCTATCCGCACCCTTCGCGGATGCGACTTCACGAACGGGAGTAAAACACTTGCGTTATGGTTTAGGTATCGATACAGGCGGCACATACACCGACGCCGCCGTTGTGGACTTCGAGCATCATACGGTGGTGGCCTCTGCCAAGGCCCTGACCACCCGGCATCATCTGGCGGACGGCATCATCGAAGCCTTACGCGCCCTGCCTCTCCTTCCTCCGGCCCACATCCGGCTCGTTTCCCTTTCCACCACCCTGGCGACCAACGCCATTGTGGAAGGCCAGGGCGGGCGGGTCTGCCTGATTTTAATGGGCTATGAGCCGAAACTGCTGGAGGATTTCGGCCTGCGGGAGATGATTCCCGTCCCCTACCGCCTGGTCGCAGGCAAGCACGGCCTCTTCGGGGAGGAGGTCGAATCTCTCGATATGCAGTCCATTGCCCGGATCGTGGAGGAGACGGCTGCCGAAACGGACGCCTACGCCGTCTCCGGCTACTTCAGCGTGCGAAACCCGGCCCACGAGCGGGAGGTCAAAGCCTATATCGCCGAACGCGCCGGCAGGCCGGTGGTCTGCGGCCACGAGTTGACCAGCGAACTCAACTCGGTCAAGCGGGCCGCCACCGCCGCCCTCAACGCCCGCCTGATCCCCACCCTGAAGGAACTTCTCCGGGCCGTCCGCCACGCCCTCGACGAAATGGGCATCCAGGCCCCGCTGGTAGTGGTCAAGGGCGACGGCTCCCTGATGGCCGAACGGGTAGCCCTGGAGCGCCCCATCGAGACCATCCTCTCCGGCCCGGCGGCCAGCGCCATCGGCGGGCAGTTCCTTTCCGGGGAGGAAGACTGCATCGTGGTCGATATGGGCGGAACCACCACCGATATCGCCCTGCTCAACAGGGGGCTGCCCCGGCTCCGCCCTGAAGGGGCGACGGTCGGCCCGTGGAAGACCTCCGTGCAGGCCGCCGATATCCGCACCGCCGGCCTTGGGGGGGACAGCCACATCCGCACCGACCGGCTGCGCCAGGTCTCCATCGGCCCGCGCCGGGCGGTTCCCCTTTGTCTCCTGGCCCATCAATATCCGGGCGTCCTGAGCGAAATGGAACTCTTGCGGGACCGCTTCCATATCGGCAAGGCGGTCAGCACCGATTTCCTGATGCGGGCCAAGAAGCTTGAGGGCGTTCCCCTCGCCCCGCGCGAGGAAGCTGTCTGGGAGGCGCTTGCCGAAGGCCCCTGCTCCCTGACCTCCTTAGCCTCCCGCCTGAAGGCCGCGCATCCGTCCCTTCTTTATACGGAACGACTCGAATCACTGGGGCTGGCCGCCCGGGCCGGCCTGACCCCGACCGATGTGCTTCACGCCCTGGGCCGCTACCGCCACTGGAACGAGAAGGCTTCTACCCTGGCCCTCCGGATTTTCGCCGGGCAGATCAATGCCGATCCTGAAATCCTGGGAGAGCGCATTCTGGAGGCCGTGCCGGAGAAGATCGGGGTGGAGATTTTCAACAAACTGCTGCCCGACGGCTACCGTTCCGCAGTCTTTCCCGGGGAAGGGATCGGTAGCCTTCTCTGGGAGCAGTCGCTGGGCAAGCGTTTCGATGAGTTCGACTGCACCCTCAAAGTCCACAAGCCCATCGTGGCCGTGGGCGCTCCGGCGGGCACGTATCTGCCGGTCGCGGCGCAAAAGCTCCGCACCCGGGTCATCGTCCCGCCCTTCGCCGAGGTTGCGAACGCCGTCGGCGCGGTAACGGGCAGCGTTATGCGCTCCGTCACCATGCAGGTGGAGGCCGTCTGGACGCCGGTAGGGATCGCCGGTTATTTCGTGGTCGGGGCCGATGGCCGGGAGGAGTTCGAGCATCTTCCGGAGGCTCTCGCCTATGCGGAGGAAGCGGGCCGCGCCGAAGCCCTCCGGCAGATGCAGGATGCGGGCGGCGAAAACCCGGAGATGCGCGTGGAGACGCGTCAGCACGCCCCCCAGAACGCCGAAGGCCAGACAACCTACCTGGGAACCACCCTCCACATCACCGCCATCGGCAGGCCGCGCATGGCTGCGGAGGGGTAAGAGGCGGCTATGCTCGATTTGCTGAAAGTGGCCCCCCAGATGGAGGAAATGATCGCCGCAAAAGCCGGGACCGGCAGGGAGATCGGGGAAGCGATTGCCGAGGCCGACCGGCGGCTGCTGGAGGCGGCGGGTTCGGTCGTCAAAACGCACCGTTCGATCTGGCTGGAAAAGCCCGATACGGCGCACCCTCTGCCGGAAGCGCCGCCGGAGCATATCGTCCTGGCGACCGACGGCTCCCAGATCGATGCCAGCCGGCACGAGGCCGCCTTTTGCAGCCTGGTCAATATCGGCAGCGTCTTTCTGGTCTACGGGACCGGAGAGCGCCCGCAGATGGCAAGCATCCCTCTCCTCCTCCACCGCCCGGATGACCTTTTTGTGGATTATGACGGCAAAAAAGCCCCCCTGGTCGATAAACTGCTGGCGGCCCGGCGCACCATCGAAGAAGTTCGGGAGATGACCCGCCTGATCCGTATGGCCCGGGAGCGCAATCTGCCCGCTGTCGCCTTGATCGATGGCCCCCTCATCTTCTGGATGTTCGCCGAGGAGCCGAAGGATTTCCGGGCAACGATCCTTTCGGCCCTGATGGAGATGCTCGATGCCGCCCAGCAGTCCGGGGTTCCGGTGGCAGGCTATATCAGCGACCCCAGCGCCCGGGAGATCATCGAGGTTCTCGAATTCGAGCCGGTGAAGGAAGGGCTGTTCGCAGAAGAGAGGCCGTCCCTGGCGAAGATCAGCGACGCCGCCCTCTTCCACCGGAGGCTGAAGCCGGGAGAGCGTTCCGCCCTCTTCCGGGGAACCTCCCCTGTCCTGAACGCCTACGGCGGCCACCGCATCTGCTTCACCTACCTGCGTGTGGAAAGAGAGATCGTCCGGCTGGAGGTTCCCCAGTGGGTCGCCGGTCAAAAGGAACTGCTAGACAGGGTTCACGCCATCGCCTGCGATCAGGCCCAAAAAGGCAAAGGCTACCCTCCCGCCCTCACCGAAGCCCACGAACGGGCCGTCGTGCGGGGCGCGGAGCGAGACCGTTTCTTCGGCATGGTCGAAAACGCCTTCATCAAAAACGGCCTCCCCCTCCGCTGGAGCGCCAAATCCGCTGCCAAGAAGCGGGCGTCGGTTTAAAGCGGGCATTGTTTCGGTTATCCGGAACTCACATCTGGAGGGCACAGCATCAGGGTACCCTGATGCTGTGCAATGGCATACCGTGCCCCATAGGTATCAAGATTAAGGGAACATCATCCTGTCCTGGGGGAGGGGTTACCTCTCTCCCCTGGCGTGGGTTACCTCTCTCCCCTAACCCCTCTCCCCGAAACGGGGAGAGGGGGACAGATAGTACGTTGCTTGACGGCACCATCCACTCCCCCTTCCCGTTTCGGGAAGGGGGCCGGGGGGTTAGGTAACCATCTCTCAAAGCCCCGAACCCCGCCCCGGCGGGACAGGCAACCTCATCTTGATGCATATGTGACACGGCTCAACGATGCCCCTACGAAATATAACTATGATCCTTTTTCAATATGAAAGTCCCGCATATATCAAGCGACACCACAAGGAACACAAACCCGATGTCTACCCTCACCCCCATAGGGGAAATCATGGAAGCCAACACCACCGAATTGACGGCGCGGTGTCAGAAGATTCTGGAGCCGCCCGCGTTCGGGAGCTTCGTCAAAATCGAGGAGCCGGGCGGGATGGCGGTTTTTGCGGTGGTCTACAACACCACCACCTTCAGCACCGACCCGACCCGCAAGCCCGATTTCCAGGGCAAAACGCTCGAAAGGCTGCTTCAGGAACATCCGCATTATTACGATGTTCTCGCCACCGATTTCTCCGGCCTGATGATCGGCTATCAGGAGAACGGTTCGGTCAGGCAGTACCTTCCGCCCAGGCCGCCGCAGATGCACAGCCCGGTTTTTTACTGCGCCAATGAGGATATCCGGAAACTGACCCGGGATCTTTATTTCCTGCGGACGATTCTCCTCCCGATGAACGCCAAAGTGCCTGCCGATGAGCTGGTGGCGGCGGTGATTCGTCATGCGGCCTCTGCGGGAGCGGGCGACTTCGATTTCCTGGTGCGGGCCGGAAAGGAAGTGGCGATGCTTCTTCGCAGCGATTACGACCGTCTCTGCTCGATTCTCAGGAGGCTGGAACATTGAACGGGGAGAGGCGCGAGCTGGGCGTGGTGGTGGGCGGCTCTCTGAGCGAGGGCCTTCGGATGAAGCTTCACCCGGACAGGACGGTGGAAGACGATGCCGTACGGGCAGGCAACTTCGTGGTGGTGGTCGGGGACCGCTACGAGTTCTTTTCCATGATCACCGACGTGACCCTGGGGGCCAGCAGCCCGGAGATCATGAACGACCCGCCGCCCCGGGACAGCGCCCTGATGCGGCGGGTACTCTCCGGGACGGCCACCTTCGGGACTATCTCCCTGCGCCCGATGTTGATGCTCGGGAAAGGCCAGTTCGGCCCCTTGCATGAAGACGACCTCCGCCCTGTCAAAACCGTGCCCGGCCATTTTGCGCTGGTGTATGAGGCCACCGAGGAGGATGTCGCCTGCATCTTCGGCTCGGAATCTGCCGATATCAAGTTCTTCAATATCGGCAGGCCGCTCGAACAGGAAACCCCGGTCTGCCTGAACCTGGACCGGTTCGTGGAGCGGAGCAACGGCATCTTCGGAAAGAGCGGTACCGGCAAAACCTACCTCACCCGGATCGCCCTCTGCGGCCTCATCAAGAACGCCCGCGCCGTGAACCTGATCTTCGATATGCATTCCGAATACGGCTGGAAGGGAACCACCGAGGAGGCGGGCAGGGAATCGGTCTGGGGTCTGAGGCAATATTTCAGCGACAAGGTGGCAGTCTTCTCTCTCGACCCTCTCAGTTCCAAACGGCGCGGAGCGCCTATCGACTTCGAGGTCAAGATCCCCTATACGCAGGTGACGGTGGAAGATATCGCCCTCCTCCAGCACGAACTCAACCTGACCAATACGGCGGTCGAAACCTGCTATGCCCTGCTGGGCAACCTGGGCGACGGCTGGCTGGGCAGGCTGATCCGCATGTCCACAGACGAGATCGCCGATTTCGCCAAGACCTACAATGTCCACACCGGCGCCCTAGCCGCCATCCAGAGAAAGCTGAACGTTCTGGTGAGGCAGTGCGAGGGCTTCTTACAGGAGGCCGTGATCGATGACGCGGTGGAGCGGATCCTGGAATACCTGGACAGGGAAACACATGTGGTGATGGAGTTCGGGCAGTACAGCAAGCCGCTCCAGTATATGCTGGTCGCCAACATCCTGACCCGCCGCATCCACGAGCGATATGTGGCGCGGGTGGAGCAGGCGATGGGGGAAGGGCGATCCCGGCCCAAGCCCCTGGTCATCACCATCGAGGAGGCGCACAAGTTCCTCAACCCGGCCCTTTCACGCCAGACTATCTTCGGCACCATCGCCCGCGAGATGCGGAAATACGCGGTCACCCTCCTCATCGTGGACCAGCGGCCTTCCGGGATCGATGACGAAGTGCTGTCCCAGTTGGGAACCCGCATCACCTGCCTTTTGAACGACGAGCGCGATATCGAAGCGGTCATGACGGGCCTTTCCAACGCTTCCAGCCTGCGCGGGGTGCTTGCCAGCCTGGACTCCAAGCAGCAGGCTCTCATCCTGGGCCACGCCGTCCCGATGCCGGTTGTCGTCCGCACCCGCGTCTACGACGATCCCCTCTTCCGCAAGTGCATGAGGCCCGACCTGGAAGACCGCGCCGCCCTGGTCTCCCGCCTGACCCAACTCACCCACGGTAGGGAAGACGATGATTGGAGCTAAAAACGTCTCCTGCGGAGAAAGGACGACTCCATGATGCCGTTCGATTTGAAGTCATTCGATGTCTGCGCGGTGTGGGAAAACGCCGTCAAAATCCTGAGCCAGATCGGGCTTCTCATCGAAAATCCGAAAGTGCGGGCTAAGGTCGCCGGCATCCTGGAGATCCGGGACGGCTACGCCCGCTTCCCGGCGGAGATGATCGAGCATTACGCGGACGAACTCCGCCGCAGGTCGCTGGCCCAGCCGCGCCACGAAGACCCGGCCCGGCTGATCGTTTACAACTCCAAACTGCACTACTATTACCTCGACCCGCAGACCGGCGGCATGCGCCTCTTCGATATGAAAACACTGGTCGAGTGCGCGAAATATGCCTACCGGTTGGCCGATGAAGGGATATATCCGGGCGCGATCCCGGGCTATCCCATGGACGTTCCCCCCAAATTGCAGCTTTTGACCAGCAATTATCTGGAATATGTTTACAGCAAAAACCCGGCCCCCATGTGGCTGGCGATGTCGGTGGAGGATGCCCGCTTCCAGATGGAGATGGCCGCCGCGATGGGCAAGCGTTACGGCTTCGGGACGGAGATGATCTCCCCTTTGAAGTTCATGGGCAGTTCCATCGATTTTACGATGGATCTCTATGAACCGGGCATGCCGGTCTCTTCCGACCCGATGCCGATCATGGGGGTGACCGCCCCGCTCGACTGGACGGGTGGCTGGGCGCTCTCCGTGGCGGAAAATCTGGGAAGCTATATCCTTTTCCGCCTGTGCGGGATGGAGGAAGTTTGTGTCTCCCTGCGCCTTTTTTTGCCGAATATGGCGACCGGCATGGCCTACTTCAGTTCCCCGAAACACCTGATGGCCCTGCTCACCCGCCGCAAAATCCACGAGTTCTTCGGCATGACCGCAGAGAACGGCGAGTTTTTGCTGGTCACTTCCAAAGCGCCCGACCAGCAGGCCGCCGTCGAGAAAATGGCGGGATGCCTGGCCGGGGCTCTATACGGCTTCAAATATCTGGAGGCCGCTGGGGGGCTTTTCATGGATATGATCTTCAGCCCCCAGCAGTTGATGATCGATATCGAGATTTGCGATTTCGTCCTGGACATGCTGGCCGACCTGCCGCCCGCCCAGCAGGATATCGTCTCCGAAATCCACCACGGGATAGAGGCCGGAAGCTTCCTCTCCGGAGAGCATACCCTGAAGCATTACGCCGAATACATGTGGCGGCCCCGTCTCTTCGATCTTGCGATCCCCAATTCCGGTAGGGGCCTTTCGTTCCTGGCAAAAGCCTCGGCCCCTTCGGTGGAGGAAAAGGTCCGCCTCTATACCTATGAACTGGGCGGGGAAAAGCGGGAGCGGTTGGAGAGAATCATGGAGCGTGCGAGGAAGGAGCTGAGTTAGGCGAGGGCTGGTCATAAATCAAAAGCCGCGTTCGGGGTGGCTGGCACGCGGCGACCTCCGAGATCCTCAGAGTCATGCTCCATTGCGAAGCGAAGTTACTCTGAGGGTAATGCAAGACTCGCTGTTTGTCAAGTTCGTGCAGTGCATCGACCGCCGAGAGGCAGGCGCTGCGCGCCTGGCTGACGCAAGACGGGCACTCCCCCTGGATGCCGTTGGCTGCCGAACTCACCGCCACCCATGTCGCCGATAACGAAGTGGCTCCGGCCCTGCTGCGGGAAGTGCCCCTCGACCCCTGCGCCGTGCCGGGGGACTGACACGACAGCGCGCCTAATGTCCAGCAGGCCTGTGACCGGCAGGGCCGCCTCTGGATCGCCACGCAGCATGGCCCCTATCCGCATACCCATGAAGGCGTCGAGGTACGCCGTCTCTTCCGCAAACTCCGGTCGGTGGCCCTGGAGAATTCCAACCAACGCTTCCAGGGCATCTTCGACAGTCACGGCCAAGTGCCCCCCAAGGCTTGATCGCCACCCAGCGGTTCGTGTCAGGGGCCATCCGGGTCTATCGAATCGCGCTGCTCTCTCGCTTGGAGCAGCCTCTGCCCTTGAATATGGGTCTCAAAGCCTTCCTGAAGGCAGCTTAGAATGATGACCACCCCTCGCTGAAACGGGAGAGCGTCGGGATCGGAAGGGTTCGAGGGCATGGGGGTCTTCTTTCTCGGTTCGCGTCGCTGCGCTCCTCGCAGACTGCATCGATGCAGTCGCGTCAACAGTCGGAGATTTCCGATCCTTTTACCGTTTATGCTTCGTCCGAGCGATGATGTGATCCTGCATCTCTTTATCGAGCAGGCAGAATTGCTGGCTGAAGCCGGAGACGCGGACACAGAGGTTCCGGTATCGCTCGGGATCGGCCTGGGCGGCTTTCAGGGTCTCGGCGCTGACGACATTGAACTGCATCTGGCCCACTCCCTGCCGCACGGCTGTCGCCACCAGATCGATAAAGGCTTCGCGGCCCGGCCCTTCCAGGAGGGAGGGATCGGCCTCCAGGATGGCGGAACTGCTGGCCGCGGCCAGATGGTGCGGCAGGCGGCTCAGGGAGTTCACCACCGCGGTCAGCCCTTCTCTGTCGCGGCTCTGGGCAGGGGAAAGGCTGTAGGCCAGCGGCTCCCCGGCTCTCCGGCCCTCCGGAGAGGCCCCGGTCATTTTGCCCATGCCGAGCATCAGGGTGAAGGTGAAGAGATGGCAGAAAAAGGTTCCTCCGCCTGCCGTCCGGAAGCCGCCTAAATGGTCGCAGTAATGGCGGGCCAGTTCGGCGGCAAAGCGGTCGGGAAGGGCATGGTCGTTCCCGTATTTGGGGAGGCGGTTTCTCAGGAAAAGCCTCAAATCCTCCCGCCCAGCGTAGTTGTCGCGCAGAGCTTTCAGCATTTCCTCCGGGCCGACCGTTTTGCTCTCGAAAAGCGCGGACTGGAGGGCGGCCAGGCTGTCCGCCACATTCGGGATGCCCATCGCCGCGCTGGAGTGGTAGTTGTACCGCGCCCCGCCCTCGATGATATCCCGGCCTCTGGAGATGCAGTCTTCGGTGAGGAGGGAAAGATAGGGCAGGCGATACTGGTTCCGGTGCGCGATTTCCGCGGAATTTGAGCCGTAGACGGCCCACTTCGCGAAATACTCCACCTGGCGTGTGTAGGCTGTCCACACCTCCTCTATCGAGCGGGCATCGCTCAGGGTTCCGGTCTGCGGCCCGACCTGAGCGCCGTCCAACAGGTCTTTACCGTCGTTCAAAGCCAGTTCGAGGCATTTCGCCAGGTTGATCCAGTGGCTGACCGCATGGGGGCTGGCCTTCCCCGGAATGGTGATTTCGACGCAGCCGATAGCGGCATAACCCCGCGCCTCCTCCGGAGGTATCCCTTTACCGACCAGGGCGGGAACGAGGGCATCGTCATTGAAGAAGAAGGGAATCCCGCCGCCCTTGCCCACCAGGTCGACGCATCGGGAGACGAACTCCCTGGGGCTGCCCGAGTGGAGCCGGGCGGAAAGGCAGCGAATCAGGCCCAGTCCTTCGGTCACATCCAGAACGAGGTAGCTCAAGGGGTTGACGGCATCGCTCCCGTCCGCGTGCTGACCTCCGACCATCATCTGCTGCACGTCGTATGGCTGGTAAAGCTTGAGCCAGAAAGCGGCCAGACACTCGGCGGCCTCCTGCCAGGTGGTACACCCTGCCGCAAGGTCGGCCTCCAGGTAGGGCCAGAGAAATTGATCGATCCGCCCAATGCCGTTGGCGTTGATGCCGTCCTCCCAGACCGTGAGGATGTGGGCGAACCAGAGGCTCTGCACCGCCTCACGGAAGGTCCGGGCAGGATCTGCAGGAACCCGGTCGCAGATGCGTGCGATCTCCTCCCATTCTTTTCGCTGGTGAATGCCTTCACAGGCGGAGGCAAGCTGCCGCGCCTTTTCCGCATACTGCTTTCCCAGCCCGGCAGCCGCATCACAAAGGCGGATCCATCCCAGGAGGTTCGCACGGCGGGAAGGGGCGTCCGGTTCGGTGAGAGGCAGGCTGTCCAGCGCGTCCTGCGCTTCTTGCCGGAGGCCAGTGAAGCCCAGCCGCAACGCCTTTTCATAGCCACGGATGCTGTGATTCAGATCGGTTCCCCACACGGACACAACCCCGTGCGCCTGTGCCCGCGCCAGTTCCTCCGGCCAGGGGATGACGGACGCCAGGGTCTGCCATCGGAAGGGCTGGCCCTCCGCCCATTCGATGAATTTTCTTTTTTGCTCCTCCGTCAGATTGCTGGCCCGGATCTGCTCCGCATAATCCGGCGAGAAGGTAGGCCGGAAGTTGAAAATGTCGGAATCATTGCCGTGTTCTCCCGCCAGCAGGTCGCCTTCCGCCAGCAGTACAGGCATATTCTCGATGACGTGGCAGTAGGCGGCTACATTCCGGAGCGACAGAGGTTGGCCCTCCGCCGCCATCCAGCCTTCCATATAATAATAGGCCCTCTGCCAGCCGAAAAACAGTTCGGAGGGGCGAGACACGGCCCGGTCTCGCAGGCGCAGGATGCGTTCCGAGGGGCGGTAGGGTTCGTTCTCAGGCTCCATCTGAGGCTCCTTATCGATATCGACTATGCTGCGTTCCTGGCAGTCTGCGTCGACGGGATTCCTAAAAGCCTTATCGATTAGGTCTGCGAGGGCGAAGCCCGAAGCAATCTCCAGGGTCACGCCAACCCATAGAGCTATGTCATGCATTTGGAACGCTGGAGATGGCCGCAAAGCTAAAGCTCCTCGCAGGCTGCATCAATATAGCTGATATTCCCTCAAGCTACCACCATCCCCGGAAGAAATCTCCGAGGAACCAGCCGACGATCATGCTGGGGAATACTATATTTCCACCCCAGACAAGAACTTCCTGCTCGTTGCCCGGGCTGTAGGCGATGGTCAGGCCCAGCACCAGAATGAAGGCGATGGAAAAGACGGTCGAAAGGGAGCGCGAAAAGTGCTGCTGGGCCACGCTGATGAGGATAAAGACCACCAGGGCCGCATAGAAGAGTACCACGGAAATGACGATCAGGGCCAGGCCCGCAGGAACGGCCATCGCGCCGGAGCCTCCGGAGGAAAAAACCAGCACATCGTCCAGAGGGCGCACGAAGCGCCCCGATGCGAGCAAAAAGCCGGCGATCAGGCTGGCCGCAATGGCCATTCCCAAGAATTGATACGTCCATCCGTGCGCCGGGCCGAAGGAGAAGGTGGGCGCGTTCTGGGAGGGCCGCGCGGTCAGGAGAACCAGGGCGAAGACAACCGCCCACCCGACCGAATTGATGACCAGTCCCAGCCCTGGCTCCCTCTCCCCGGTCAGGTTGCGCTCGGAGCTGGTGCTGTTGCTGGCCCGATAGCGGTTTTTCTGGGCCAGCCGGTCCAGCTTGCGCTGGTAATCCAGGTTGTGAGGATCGAGCTGGACGGCGTAGGTGTAATCGGACACGGCCTGGTCGATCTGGCCCAAGGCCCGGTGGATGTCGCCCATGACCCCGTAGGCTCGGGCGTTTCTTCTGTCCAGCCGGAGGGCCTGATGGGCCAGCGACTCCGCCTCCTTGAGCCTGCCCCGGATGAAAGACATCTCGGCATCGGAGAGCAGCTTGTTGATATCCGCCGCCGGGCGGGCCTGCCGGTAGGTCGGCCTGCGCGCGGAGGGACCTGCGCTGCCCGCCCGAGGGGAGGTAGCTCCTTCGGTGCGGGGGCCGTCCTGTGGCCGGGACTGCTCGGCGGGACGCGAGGCGGCGGCCTCCGCGTCGAGCTGGCGGTCGTATTCGGAACGCCTCAGCGGATCGCTCAGAACCCGGTAGGCTTCGATGATCTCGGAGAAGAAGCGGTTGGCCTCGGGCGAGTGGTCTTTTCGCACATCGGGGTGGTAGGTGCGGGCCATCTCCCGGTAGCGGCTCTTGACCTCTTCCGGGGCCGTCTCTTTCTTAATCCCCAAAACATCGTAATGGCTGCGTGGTTTCGGCATTATTGCATGTCCACCGATTGAAGCATCTGGTTGAAATAGCCTGTATAGAAATTGATGATCGTCAGAACGATAGGAATGGCGATGATGATGAGCAGCAGCGGGCCGGAGGCGGTCGCCATGGCCCGGATGGAAACTTCGGCCTCCGCTTCGTAATATTCGGCCACCTTATCCATCATCTCGTCGGTCTTGCCGGTCTGCTCGCCGGTGGCGAGCATGTTCAGCACCATCTCCGGGAAGACGCGGGTGGGCCGCAGGGCATCGGTCAGTCCTTTGCCGGACTGGATCATCGGCGCGGCCTCCTTCAATCGCTCTGAGATGGCGGTGTTGCCGCACACTTCGGCGGAGAGGATCAGGGATCGGGCCGGGCTGACGCCACCCGCAAAGAGCGCCCCGAACGCCCGCGCGAACCGGGCGACCGCAAGCTGTCGGGCCACCTTGCCCCAGAGGGGCAGGGCCAGCTTGAAGCTGTCCAGCCCCTGGCGCAGGGAGGGCGAGAGGCTTCCCATGCGGAAAAAGAGCCAGACCGCCCCCAGGGGCAGCGCCACCATCAGAGCGATCCGCAGGACGGAAGACAAGAAGGGAAAGACTCCCTGGAGTACCAGGGTCGGCACGAAAACGACGAACAGGGCCGAGACCGCCACGAAGCGCGGGTAGAAGGTCGAGCGGCGCACCAGAAGGATCAGGTTGTAGTCGTGTTCCAGATAGTCGGCGATACGGACGAGCATCCTGTCCAGCATCCCCCCGGTCTCCCCCGCCTCCACCAGACGCGTCTGCAAAAGCGAGAAGAGGGCCGGATGCTGCTCCATCGCCCGGGAGAGCGTCATGCCCTGCTGCACCTCCTGAGACATCCGGGCGAAGGCTTCCCGCAGCTTCCGGTTGGCCGTCTGGGCCGCCAGGGTGCGGAGGCACTGGTTGATGGACATACCTGCCTTCATCATGGTGGCGAACTGGCGGAAGGCGACCATCAATTCCTTCAGAGAGGCGGCGGGCAGGACGGGAGAGGCGGGCGGGGGAGACTGCGCCCTGATTTCCTCCAGATGGGTGACCCACATACCCTGCTCGCGCACCTGGTTCAGCGCGCCGCGCCGGTCCGGGGCCTCCAGCCTGCCGGACGCCGGGCGGCCCGAACTGTCTTTCGCCTGATATTCAAAAGTCGGCATAACGGCTCACCTTCTGACTCTCCGAAGCGCGGGCGGCCCTTTCCTCAGCGGTCGCGCCGGAGGGCAGGACAAGGCCGGGGTCGAGTTCGGCCAGGGGAACCAGGACGAACGCCCGCTCCTCCAGCCGGGGATGTGGGACGCTCAGCCCCTCTTCCTCCAACCGGGTGTCTTCATACATCAAAATGTCCAGATCGACCGCCCTCGGGCCGTAGCGGATCGTTTCTTTTCGGCCCAGCCGCGCCTCGATCTCCTTGAGAACGGCCAGAAGGGCTCGGGGCGGCAAGCCTGTCCTGATTATCAGGACGGCATTCAAAAAGTCGGGCTGATCGGTGACGATCTGCGGGTCGGTTTCGTAAAGCGCGGAGGCGGCCTTCGCCTCGACATCCGGATGCGCCGCCAGAGCCTCCCGCGCCCGCCGGAGGTTCGCCGCCCGGTCTCCCAGGTTGGAGCCGAGGCCGATGTAAGCCAGTTTCGCCATAACGAGCCAAGCACCTTGACATTTTGAAGAGGCTATATGATAATTATAATCGAAATCAATCGGACAAGCAACAGGTAAATATACGGGATATGCGCGATATCCCGGCTCGGAGCGGTTCGACAAAGGAGCAAACAATATGAGACGTTTCCAATGGGCGTTTCTGTGGGCGGCCCTGTGGCTCCTGCTGGCATCGGCGGCGATGGCGCAGGAGAAGACGGCGCTGGTCTATAAGGCGCTGAAGGGTCAGAAGATGACCTATCAGGTGGAGGGCAACCTGACCGGGGAGGCGGGCGGAAACAAGCTGGCCCTGGATTCCAAGCAAACCTCCCAGGAGGAGATACTCGATGTGACGGCCAGCGGGGAGATCGTCCGGCAGAGCCATATCGAGGAGGAGGAAACGACGGTCAATGGCAACAAGATGCCCTCCCGTGCGGACGTTTCCAAAAAGAAGCAGATCCTGACCATCAAGCCGGACGGGACCATCGTTTCGATCAAGTGGGAGGGCGAGGAGGTTACCGATGCGGACAAGAAGGTGGAAGCCCGACTCGCCCTGTCCGGCCAGGTGGTCTTCTCCCCCAATCCGGTCGGCGTCGGGGACAAGTGGAGCCGGGAGTTCAAGGAGGATGCCTCCCTGGGCACGGTGGCCGCTGCGGGCGATTACGAGGTGCTGGCCTTCGAGAAGATGAAAGGCGTGGATGCCGTCAAAATCAAGGTCAGCTTCCGCGAAACGGGCGGCCCCGGCAGGAAGATGACCCTGACCGGCGAGGCGTGGGTGGAGAAATCCTCCGGCGACACGGTCAATGCCGTCTACACCATCCAGAACATGCCGCTGGGGGAGGAAGCGGCGAACGCCCCCCCCATCAACGGCACGATCAAGGTCGAGCGCACCGGCGGCAGCCCCATGGGAGGCGTCCCGGCTGCCGAAAAGAAGGAAAAGACCATCGAGGATGTCGTCAAGGAATACGAGAAGCTGCCCGGGGCGGTGACCCTTTACCGGAAGAAAGAGGCCGGGAAAGACACCCTCTATATGGAAATCAAGGAGGACCAGCTTGATAGGCTGATGATGCTTCAGGTGACGGCCAGCACCGGCACGGGCGGGTACGCCACCGCCGCTGGGAACCCGATCACCGATATGGTCTTCAAATTCGTCCGGCGCGGCGATGAGCAGATTCTTCTGGTCGTCCCGAACATCAACTACCGGGCCGACCCGAAAAAGCCGATTGCCCGCGCCGTGAAGCGATCCTTTGCGGACGCCTATCTGGAATCCTTCAAGATCGAGGCCAAGAACCCGAAGGAGAAGCGCCTCCTCTTCAGCGTGGGCGATTTCTTCCGCTCGGATATCGCCCAGGTCACGCAAACGGTGTCCGGTTCGGGCGGGATGTATTCCATCGACCGGGAGAAAACGGCCTTCAGCCATATTAAGAACTTCCCGGAAAACCTGGTGATCCGGACAGCCTACAATCTGGCAAAAGCGGGCGGTCCGGGGATGGGCGGGATGCCCTCCGGCCCCGGCATGGGCGGCAGGGCGTCCCTGGCGGACCCGCGCAGCATTCCGATGGAGGTGACCTACAACCTATTCTTCCTGCCGGAGAAGGGCTACCGGCCCCGCCTGGCCGATTCCCGCGTGGGCTATTTCACCACCGATTTCCAGGACTTTTCCAAGGATAAGGATGACCAGATGACCCGGTACATCCTCCGCTGGAACCTGGAGAAGAGCGATCCGACGGCCAGGCTGTCTCCTCCGAAGCAGCCGATTGTCTTCTGGCTCGACAACGCTATCCCTCTGGAATACCGGGATGCGGTGAGGAAGGGCCTTCTCTGGTGGAATAAAGCCTTCGAGAAGGCGGGCTTCAAGGACGCGGTAGTGGTCAAGCAGATGCCCGATGACGCCGACTGGGATCATTCGGACATGCGCTACAATGTCATCCGGTGGGTCGCTTCCCCGGATGCCGGGTATGCGGTGGCCCTATTCAGGGCGAACCCGCTGACCGGGCAGATACTGAATGCCAGCATCACCGTGGATTCCAACATGACCCGCTACAACCTCATCGAATACAGGCAGATGATCGATCCGCTGAAAGCGATGGATCCCGATCCGCTGCCTGCCGACCCGCACCACTGCACCCTGGCGGCGGAAGCACCCTTCCAGGCGTGGATGGGCGATGCGGCCATCCATCTCCTGGCCTCTTCGAAGGCCACCAAAATCTCGGAGAAGCAGTATGCCAACAGCTTCCTCACCTCGATTGTGGCTCACGAGATGGGGCACATCATGGGGCTGAGGCACAACTTCATCGCCAGCACCCAGCACAACCTGAAGGAACTCTCCCAGGGCAAGGTGATGCGCCAGTCCGGAGTGGTGGCCTCGGTGATGGATTATATCCCCTTCAACATCATGGCCCTGCACTCCCCCGATTCGACCTACTGGACGACCGGCCTGGGGGTCTACGACTACTGGGCCATCGATTACGGCTACCGGCCCCTTTCCGCCGCCACGCCGGAGGCGGATCTGCCGGCCCTCCGCCGGATCGCCCGGCGGGGCAACGAGCCGGGCCACGCCTACCAGAGCGATGAAGCCGCCGATCAGGTGGATCCGCTCATCACCCGCTTCGACCTGGGGCGCGACCCGCTGGCCTACTGGAAGCGGCTTTTCGAGGATGTGAACGCCATGGTCCCGAAAGCGGAGCGGCGCGTGCCTGCCGGGGAGAACTACTGGAAGCTGACCCAGACCTTCTTCGGGCTGCTCAACCAGTATGCCCGGGGAGTCGGGATCATCACCCGCTATGTCGGCGGGGTGAACTTGAGGCGCAACCACAAGGGCGACCCGAAGGAGAAGCCACCGGTGGCTCCGGTAAGCGGCTACGACCAGAGGCGGGCGCTGGCCCTCCTGACCCGCTATGTCTTCTCCCCGAAGGCGTTCGATTACCCGAAAAGCCTCTACCTGAAGCTGGCCTCCAATCCCTACCCGGACTGGGGCGAGGTCATGACCGGCTCCGCCCGGATGGATGCGCCGGTGCAGGACAGCCTTGCGGGCCTCCAGCGGTTGGCCCTGAACCGGCTCTTCAGCCGCCAGACCCTGAGCCGGATCGCCAACAATGAGTTCAAATCCAGCGCTGCCGACAGCCCGCTGACCCTGGAAATGCTCTTCGAGCGGGTCGACAGCGCGGTCAATGCGGAACTCATCAACGGCCAGAACGTGGGCAGCCTGCGGCGGCTCCTCCAGAGAGCCTATGTCCAGCGCATGAGCGATATGCTCATCAACCCGGATGCGGGCGTCCCGGACGATGCCCGGATGCTGGCCCGCTACCACCTGCGGAAGCTGAAAGGCCACATCGCCGCCACCCGCGCCCGCCCGCACGACACCTACACCCGCATCCACCTGGAAGAACTGCTCGACCAGATCAACAAGGTGCTGGATGCGAAGTATATGGTAGGGTAAAACGATGGATGCTGCCCCCTGCCGATGCGGCAGGAGAAGCCTTTATTTGCAACAGGACTTTCGCTGGCTGCAACGGCAAAGCCCTATCGCTGTCCTTGCGAGGAGCGAAAGCGACGCAGTAATCTCCAGACTTTCATATACCAGGAGAGCTTCGTGCTTTTAGCAGCCTGGAGATGGCCGCGTCGTTGCGCTCCTCGCAAGAACATACAAGAGCAAATCCTGATTGTCTGAGACGCCGGAAGCGCCGTTCCACAATGCGTTTTCTTGGCGTCTCTCGATATGGTATAATGATATCATCACACGCAGGAGGAGGTGCGTCGATGCCTGACCATTCCAAGGGGAAAGTCATTCCGATTCGCCCCCGACGCCTCAAGCCGATCAAGGATGCGGCCACCCTCGCCCGGGAGCAAGGCATCCAGGCGGTAGAGGACCCGACCACCTTACTGGGGGATTTTTGGCCGGAAGAGGAAGATATCGAGGAGTTCCTGGACACCCTGGAGCGATGGAGGCATGAGCAGCCTTGAATCTGGCGCTCGTCGATACGAACGCACTCTCCTTTCTCTTCAAGCACGATACCCGCGCCCGGCTGTATCTGCCCCACCTGGCCGGGACGGTACCGGGGATCTCCTTTATGACCCTGGCCGAAATGCACCGCTGGAGCAAAATGCGCCAGTGGGGACCGGCGCAAGTCCTGCGGATGCGGGCGTTCCTCGCAGGCTATACCCTCTATTGGGTCGACCCTCTTTTATGCGAGCAGTGGGCCGAAGTGCAGGCGGTTGCCCGCCAGCAAGGCCATCCGATAGACAACGCTGATACCTGGATCGCGGCCACGGCGATGCTTTACAATCTGCCCCTGATCACCCATAACCCCAAAGATTTTCAAGGCGTGGCGGGCCTGACGATCATTACCGAAGCTCCGTAGGCTTGTCCCTGTTCTTCTGGAACTTCTGCCGATCCTTTGCTGCCCTGACGATAGGCGCGATGCGCCCCTTTTTCTGCCCGTTTCAGGCGCGAAGCGTTCTGATCTCTGAGACACCGGAAGCGCCATTCCACAAGGCGTTTTCTTGGCGTCTCGGTGTTTTGATATAATGAACGATCAAAACAGACCTGAGCTTGTGCTGAGAGGGCGCAGCAATTCGGTCACATCGATTGCCTTCAGCCCGGATGGGAAAACTCTGGTGAGTGGAGGGTATGACTGCCGGGTCATTCTATGGGATATTCGTGTCGGAACGATGCTACGGACGCTGGAGCATGAAGCGCAGCATTGTGTCCAATCGGTCGCATTCTCGCCGGACGGAAAGATTATTGCCAGCGCCGATTACGACACGGTGGTTCTGTGGGATGCCTGGAACGGTGACAGGAACACAGTTCTGAGGAAGAGTGCGCCTGCGAAAAACAGTAAAGAGCAAAGAACACTCCAGCAAACAGAACGGCCCTGCGCCGCACCCTGACTTTAAGGCTGGAGTCATCATGGGAAGGTAACGGAATCGCCGTGAATAAATCAGAGTTCGACCTGCGCCTCAAAGTCCATGATGTGATCGTGGAGCGGATGCGCACGGTTCTCCTGGGGTTTGTTCCGTTGATGGAGGCTCGCGGTCA
>JADLDR010000165.1 GCA_020846535.1 Armatimonadota bacterium
CCGCACACTCTGTCCCCCTCTCCCAGGGTGCGCTCCGGCGCATCCCTTGGGTTTCGGGGAGAGGGGCTAGGGGAGAGAGGTCACCCATCCCAGGGGAGAGAGATCTCCCCTCCCCCAGGAGCGGAGGATGTTTCCCCTTATCTGGATCGCCTATGGGGAGCTTTTTCCTCACCCCCCTTTATCCCATAATTTCCACCCGGAGGGGCGAACCGAAAGGTCTCCCCTGTAGTCGATTCAACTATATGCCTCATTTTCACGTCTTTCTTGCCTTTCGGACGATACAGAAGGCCCCATCGCAGAAAAAATAATCATTTCGAAGGATAAAAGAGGAATTTCATATTCTATCGCGAACTATTGACAGCGGATTATCAGGCATGTTAAAATGAATGGATAGCATGCTTGCTTCCCGGTGGCGGGCCGGCGGGCCGGCGGGCCGGATAACCATAATTTCAGCAGCCCAGACGGCTTTACGGATATCGGCCTGAAGCCGGAGGAGAGGAGTGGGTAACTAGATGGCAGGTGGCGGAGCAGTTGTCGGGTTGGATATCGGCACTACGACCATCAAAGCGGTCGCCGTGGGAGGGGGCCGCCAGAAACCGCAGTTGCTGGCGGTCGGCATCGCCCCGACGCCTGAAGGGCTGATTGCCAATGACGTGATCGTCGACCCGCAGGCATTGGGACAGGCGGTCAAGCAGCTTCTGCTGGAAAACGGCATTTCCGGGCGCGCCCTGGTCAGCTCGGTGGCCGGTCAGTCGGCGGTGGTGGTGCGCGTCATCGAAATTCCCCGCCCCGGCCAGGGCGAGCTGGAGCAGATGGTAAAGTGGGAAGTCGAACGCCAGGTTCCCTTCGCCGCAGAGACGACCGTGATGGACTATAAGGTCATCGAGCGCGACATGCCGGAAGCGGAAGCATCGGAAAACATAGAAGTCTTTTTCGCCATCGCCCAGCAGGACCTGATCGACAGCCATGTGGAGACGGTGATGGGGGCCGGGCTGGAGCCGAAGGTAATCGATGTCGAGCCTCTGGCGATCTGCCGGTCTCTGCTGGATATCGTCCGGAACGGCGGCGAGGAAACGGTGGCGATAGTCAACATGGGCGACAAGGCCACCGAGATCGATATTTTCAACCGGAAGCTAATCAGCTTCTCGCGCCTTTTGCCTCTCGGGGGCAACGCCCTCACCCGCGCCATCAGCGATATGCTCGGCCAGCCGCTCGAACATGCCGAACGGCTGAAGAAGGAGATGGGCGAAGTTTTCCTGGAGCTGGCCGAAACCGCCCAGACGGGCGCTTTCGGCGGGCCGATGGACTTCAGCCAGCCCCAGCCGACCGCCACCTTCGACGCTCCGGCAGCCCCTTCCCCCTTCGATTTCACGCCTCCTGACGAAACCCCCCAGCCTTCGGCCTACCGCTCCACCACCGACGGCCCGGTCTTCGATATCGAGGACGACGAACTGTCGCCCCCTGCCGGACGGCAGCCGCTCGATCTTTCGGCGGATGTAGACCTGCCGCCCCCCGCCGGGCGGCAGCCGATTGACCTCAGCGGCGCGACCGGCCTGATTCCCGCCGGCCCTTCGGTTCCCGCTCCCGCCTCTCCCTCGCTGGAGAGCGACGAGGGGCGGATGAAGCGGCAAATCTTCGACGCTATGCTCCCGATCCTGGGCGATCTGGTGACCGAGCTGCGGCGCTCGCTGGACTACTACCGCTCCCGTTCCCGCGAGGGCGTCGTCCACCGGCTGGTTCTCTGCGGGGGAATGGCCCGGATGAAGAATCTGGCCCCCTTCCTGGAGCGGGAACTGGGCATGACCGTCGAGGTCGCCAATCCCCTCCAGCACCTGGAGGTGGGTGTCAAGAATTTGAGCCGGGAGTATCTCAATGAGATCGCGCCTCTCCTGCCGGTGGCCGTCGGGCTGGCGATCCGCGATATGATCGCCGAGTCTGCCCGCCCGAAAGCGCGGCCCGCCAAAAAGAAGGCCGGAGCCGCCTCGTAGCGATGCGCCGGAACGAATGGGAGGAATCCGAACCATGTTGAAAATCAACCTGTTGCCGGGCTATATCGCCGAGCGCAAGCGCGTCAAGATGGCCTGGGTCGTCAGCGGGGCGGTGCTGGCTCTGGTCCTGGCCGGTCTCATCGGCTTCTGGTTCAAATTGGGAGCCGACACCAAAGCGATGGAGGCCAAGCTCCAGCAGGCGACCGAGGATTGGAATAAGGTTTACGCGATCCAGCAGAATGCGGACACTGAAATGAGCAAGGTCGGCCCTATCAATGAAAAGGTAACCTTTGTCGATAATGCCTACAAACACAACCGGCGCTGGCCTCAAGTGATAAATGAAGTTATCAAGTATACTTACCGCAAAGTCCGCTATTCCTCATTAACGCCTGCCACGAACACTCTCACGATGGCGGCCTGGACGGACAGCGTCGATTCCGCGGCCCGCTACCTGATGAATATGATGCGGAACACCGCCGTCTGGAACAGTGTCACCATCAGCGGTGTCCCCGGCGATGTGCGGCAGATTGTCAACGGCGAGATGATCGAGGATACCCTCGGTCTGTCGTCTATTACTTCCCCGGCAACCACAACTCCGAGCGGCCCCATGGGGGGAGCCGGAATGCCGGGCGGGGGCATGGGTGGCGCGATGATGGGCGGTAAAGGCCCCGGAATGATGGGGGGCGGCATGATGGGCGGCGCTGGCGGCAGCCCGATGATGGGCGGCAAAGGCCCCGGGATGATGGGCGCAGGCGGCGGCATGGGGGGCATGATGGGCGGCGGCACGGGCGCAGCCGGTGGCGGCGGAGCGCAGGTCACGCCCGGACAGAAAGGTTTCAATTTTACCGTAACCTGCACTCTGGTCGATCCTTTGACTCCACCTTCGCCTCCTTCCATGACCGGCGGCGCGGCCACGCAGGCCGCAGGCGGCCCCGGCGGCGGGATGATGGGTGGCGGGATGATGGGCGGTGGGATGCCCGGTGGTGGCGGGATGATGGGCGGCGGGATGCCCGGTGGTGGCGGGATGATGGGCAAAGGCCCCGGGATGATGGGCGCAGGCGGAGCCGGGATGCCCGGTGGGGCCGGTGGCGGGATGC
>JADLDR010000166.1 GCA_020846535.1 Armatimonadota bacterium
AAAAGTGCTATTTGGAAATGAGTTTGCACCCTTCAACAGCCATTGTGAAGGGGCCAAAGGGGAATAAACCGTTTCAATGGCCCATTTCCGTGAATAAAATCAACCTTTCCGAATCGCAGCATGACTTTTGCTTGCTTGTCATGGCGAGGAGCGCAAGCGGCGCAACAATCTCCAATGCACCAAAGACACGAGAAGGCTCTGCCTGTGGGCGCTACCCTGGAGATGGCTTCGTCGCTGACGCTCCTCGCAGACGGCATCGATACGGCTTCACGTTATGGCCCAGCAAGAGTCACAGCCCCTTCTACCTGCCGGGCGCTTCCGTTTCCTCCTCTTCCTCCTCCGCAGGCGGGCGGATATATCTGCGGTAGAGCATCAAGCCCAGGAAAGCCAGCGTCCCCCAGAAAGGCGAGTAGACGAGGAGCCAGATGAGCAGGCTTATAATCGCCTCGATGCTGGCGGCCACGGAGTTGAACGCTTCCCGGACAGTGTTCGCAAGGTTCCAGCCCGTTTTCTTTTGAAGGGGAACCTGGCGGCGTTCCGACAGGCTGACCGTGATGGTGGACAGGGCGCTCATCCGCTCCAGTGTCAGGAGCCGGGATGTCAGCGATTCGATCTCGCTCCGCACGCGGGTCAATTCCTGCTCCAGCCGGAGGATATCGTTCAGCTTTTTGACCTGTTTGAGAATCGCCAGGTAGCGTTCCTCGCTGCGCTTCAGGTTGCGGGCGCGGGCCTGGGTATCCACGAACTCATCGGTCACGTCCTCGCCGGAAAGCTGCCTTCCCTGGACTTCGCCCAGGGACGAGATATCTTTGAGCGCCTTCTCGAACGACTCGCCGGGCACTTTCAGGATAATCTCGCCGTACTTGTAATTCTGGTCGTCGCTCTGGCTGGAAGAGCTGAAGACAAATCCCCCGTAGCGTTTGCCGACCAGGACAATCCGGTCGTACGCCTCCTGGAACCGGGCCACCTCCAGGGTGATGCTGGCCGTCTGGATGACTTTACGGCTGGCCCTGCCGACAGCCGCAGCGGAACCGGCGCTCGGCGGAGCCAATGCGCTCGATGGAGCCTGTTCGATGGAGCGGGTGGAACCGCCCGGTATTCCTGCCGGCATCATCCCGCCTGCGGCCTTCATTTGGTCTCCACTCATGGATTCCATGCCAGGCGATTGGCTTTTCCGGGCGGTGAGGAAGGGGTAGGCCAGGCCCCACACCACCAGCAGAGAGGCGGCCACACCCAGATGTTGCCATCTGGGGCGGAAGCGGCGTTGGGCGGGGCGTTCCGGTTTGGATACGGGTTTGCTCATTGCCTCGCTCCTTTCGGCGCGGAAGCGATCCAGGGTCTTTTCCCGGAGCGCCGGAGAAGGCCGTTGAAATTCCTGAACCAGCCCGTTGATGGCGCTCACCTCCAGGGTTTTCACCAGTTCGCCGACGCGCTCCAGGGCGTCCATCTCGCGGCGGCAGTCGGCGCAGGCGCGAAGGTGGCGCTGCACCCGCCAGGCCTGCAAAGAGGACATCTCCCTGTCCTGTAATGCTTTAAGTTCTCTTTGTGTCTGCGGGCAGGTCATGACACCCTCCCTTCCGCCATATAGCCCTGGAGCGACTCGCGCAGCTTCCGGAAGGCGTGGAAGAGCCGGGATTTGACGGTTCCGACAGGACAGTTCAGGGCTTTTGCGATCTCCGCATAGGTCAGGCCCTGTAATTCGTGCAACACCACCACCTGCCGGTGAGGTTCCGGCAGGGAGAGGATGGCTTTATGCACCTCTTGCTGTAATTCCCCTACCATGGCGCTTTCCTCCGGGTCTACGTCCCGGCCATCGCTGAGAGCGTTTTCCAGGCCGCTTAAAGGCACTTCGTTCCTCCGGCGGCGTCTCCGGAATTCCAGGCAGACATTGACCGCCACCCGGTAAAGCCAGGTCGAGAAAGCGGCCCGGCCCTGAAACCGGGCGATGGAACGATAGACCTCCAGGAAAATCTCCTGGGCGGCATCCTCCGCATCGGCCCGGCAGCCCAGCATCCGATAGGCCAGTTGGAACATCCTGACCTCGTACCGGTCCAGCAGTTGCCGGAAGGCCCACTCGTGCCCCGCTTTCAGCCCGTCCATCATCTCTTTGTCGTCTGCCTGCATCCGCCACCACCGCCTGGAGCGCGTTCCTTATTTGATTGGTTGCAGGGAATCGGGAAAAGGTTCAATGCTTTGAAAAATAAGTTTGGGCGGTCGCGTCGTGGATGGTGTTGGGGCAACCGCCCCTCCGTCGCCCTGCCTTAATAAGGCGGGAGAGCGGCCTGTGGGGTGCTAGAATCCTTTCTCGAATCAGAGGGGCGCTTAGAGCCGGGCCGCGAACAACCCGGCTCAAAAAGCCCCAAAAGCCACGGCGATATTCCGCCTATGAGCCCGATCCGGCCCTTTCCCCGCAGCAGGAATCGCTGCCGCCCTCGCGAAGTGTAGCCATGCGTTCCAGGCGGCCCGTAGCGCCGAAGCGCCATGTCTTTCGGAGGAAATTCATGACGATGCAGCAGCTTTGCCAGGCCAATACGCTCTTGCTTGCCGTCCTCGCCCTGACCGCGCCGGTCGCCGCCGCGCCGCAGGCCGATCTTTTCGTATCGCCCGAGGGCAGGGACACCTGGAGCGGCAGGCTTCCCGCGCCGAACGCCGCCCGGACGGACGGGCCTCTGGCGACCCCGGAGGCCGCCCGATTGAAAGTGCGCTCCCTGCCCAAAGACGGCAGGCCCGTTACGGTCATGCTGCGCGGCGGAGCCTACCGCATCGCCCGCCCCCTGATCTTTGGCCCGGAGGATTCCGGAACGCCCGACAGCCCTGTGGTGCATACGGCCTATCCCGACGAGAAGCCCGTTATCGACGGGGGCAGGCTCATTACGGGCTTCCAGAAGGAGGGGCGTCTCTGGACGGCGGAGATTCCCGAAGCGAAGGCCGGCGGCTGGCGCTTTATGCAGCTTTTCATGAACGGGAAGCGGCGGTCCCGCGCCCGGATTCCGAGCCAGGGCTTTCTGAGGATGGCCGGAACGCCTCCGGCGGAGCGGGATGCGGAGGGGCGGGAGGTTCCCCGCAACAAATCCGCCTTCATCTTTCAGCCCGGGGATATCCGCCGGTGGCAGAACCTGCAGGATGCGGCCCTCGTTCTGATGCATTCCTGGGAGAACTCCATCCATCACATCGAATCCGTCGATACGGAGAAGCGCATTGTGGAGATTGCCGCGCCGGTCAGGGAGTGGTGGACTATCGGCTACTGGGAGCGGCCGCAAAGGACGGCCGCATCGTCTGCTGCCGCCTCTACGATCTGGGCGCAGGCGGCATCCGCCTGGGAGAGCCGAAGATGCCGGAAAGCGATGCCGCCGAAACGTCCCGCACCCTGGTGGACAACAATTACATCCACGACTACGGCGAGGTGTATCCGGCGGGGGTGGGCGTCTTTCTCATGCAGACAAGCGACAACCGGGTCAGTCACAACGAGATTCATGACGGCAACTACACCGGCGTCTCGGTCGGGTGGAACTGGGGCCGCGCCCCATATGCATCCAGATAAGGTAAAAGATCCTCGGGTCCTGGGGGAGGGGGGACCGCTCTCCCCTGAGATGGGTGACCTCTCTCCCCGAAACCGAAGGGATGCGCCGGAGCGCCTCCGGGGAGAGGGGGAGAGAGCGTGCGGTGTTTTACCACCCCATCCACGCCCCCTTCCCGTTTCGGGAAGGGGGCCGGGGGGTTAGGTAACCATCTATCAAAGGCCTGCACCCCGCCCCCGCGGGACAGGCGCCCTTATCTGGATACTTGTGGGCCAGGGCAGAAGGCAGCCCCTTCTCAAAACCAATTGCGCTGCAAATACACATCCTGCTGCATGGTGATGGGGTCGAGGACGGCCCTCAATTTGGTGAGGTAGCATCTCTCGCGCACCAGTTTGGCGAGGGTGGGATAGGGGGCGACGAGGAAAGAGGGCCTGTCCAGCCAGGCTCCCCATTGGGAACGGAAATTGGGGGCCTGTACCTCATAGGGAGCGGCGACATAGAGAAGCACTCCCGTCTTCCGGCCTCCCAGGGCCGTCAGCTTCATCGGATAGACCATCTGAGGGGTATCGAAGGTCAGGCGAAGGGGCTGCACCGTGCCCTCCCGGAGTTGTTTCTGCACCTTACGGCTTTTGACGGTGATCCGCATGGCGACAAAGACCCACCCGCGGGAGATGTAGTCCGAGACCACGCCCGCCCCTTTCTCAGGGAAGAGGTAGCCGTTTTCATTGAGCCAGCCGATCAGGGCCTCCGGGTCCTGCGCGGCCAGGACGCTCACATCGTAGATACCGGCCTGCTTGCGCTCCAGCAGGGTCACCGCGCCGCTGTCCGCGCCCCCGCCGAACCCGCCCGCGCTCATGCTCTTGCTGCCCCGCGAGTCGGAGGTCAGCCGGCTCAATTCCTGGAAGAGGGCGGACTTGAAGGCTTCCACCTTCTCGGGCCGCGAGGGAACCGGCACGACCCAGGCGAAATCGCGGGCGTCGCCTTTGTAGGTGGCCTGGATAACCAGGTCTTCCTTCCCCTCCTGAAAGCGGATGAAGGCTTTCTGCTCCGGTTCCGAGATGTCACGGCGGCTCCCCTGCGATGGAAACAGGATGCCGTCAGCCGATACAGCGCCTGCCAGCCACAGGAGGCAGAGCGCCGTTCCCCATCTTTTGACCTGCCGCATCGTCATATCCCTCCTTGTCTGCAGTTCGCGCAACCGATAGCCTCAGTAGTACGTTCCCACAGGCGGCGGATCCCTTCAAAAAAGCGGCATCTTACCGGCGGGCGTCCAGGCCCTGCCAGCGGTGGATCCAGCCGCCGGGGGCGGAACTTCGGACGGTCAGGAAGCCGTTTTCGAGGCGGGAAAGGAGGGGAGAGCCGTTCTCGTCGTTCAGGTAGCGGGCGGGTAGAAAGCCCTGCTCGTGCAGCGTTCCGAGCGACTCCGGCAAAGAATCGTTGACCAGGCGGTAGGCGTAGACGGCGCGACCGATGCCCAGGCGGTAGAAGTGGGCTTCGTTGTCGGTTTTGACTTCCCGCACGGCCTCCGGGGGCAGGCGCAGCAGGCGCAGGCGTTCGAGCGCGATCAGGCCGGGCTCCTGTGCGGTCACGGTCAGGGTATGGGGGCCTGCCGCCAGCGTGTATGTTCCGAGCGGCAGATCGGACTCGTCCTGCCGGGGCGGGATGGGAAGATCGGTCTCCCCGCCGTCCAGGGAAACCGTGAAACGGCCCTCCGCCGGAAAGGCGGCCAGGCGCACGGCATAGCGGCCCGGTTCGCCGGTCTCGAAAGGAATCTCCAGGGAATCGCCGGCTTCTTTCACCTTCCAGGACAGGGAAGGCCGCGCCCCGAAAAGCCCCCGGGTATCGATGCTCAGGGTGGACCGGTCATGGAGGCGCGCATGGCGGAAAGCCCGGGCCATCAGGAACGGCTGCCAGGGAAAGCGCCGCTCGGGCCAGGGAGGGATATGCGCGAAGGAGATCGGCTCCCCGGTCTGATACCAGTAGGCGACGCTGGCGTAAAAGTCGGGCCGCTCGATAAAGAAGCCGTCCTCGGACTCGGCGCGGTTGCCCTTGTGTTCGATAGTGGCTTTGAGGGATCGCTCAAAGCGCACCGGATCGAGAATATGCCACCGGTAGCAGACGCCGCTGTCTCCGGCGGCGTAACCCTGCCACCGGGGCTGTCCGAACCAGGGGCCGGTGCGCGCCCGGTAGCCCCAGGCGTCGTTGAAGTAGTCCTCCGTGCCGGTTCCCTGGAGGCTTGGAACGGCCTCGCCATCGATATAGAAGAAATCGTCCCCCTCCCCGAACCAGCCGTCCTGGGCCATCGTCACGGCAAGCGTCGTGCCGACATAGTGGCCTTTCCCCTTCAGATCGGCCAGGAGGTAATCACGGCCCATCACGGCCGGATATTCCTGGCGGTATCGGGCGTAAAAATAAGGTGTATCCGGCGGGATCTCTTCCAGCTTCACCCAGTCGACCTGCCAGTAAAGGCCGGTGGCCCGGTCCGGGTTGTCGTTGGTGACGACGATGCGGGCGCTTTCGGCGAAGGGCATGCGCCAGTAGCAGGAGAGGCTGCCGCTCTCGGAAACCTGCACCGGCACGCTTTCCACCGGCGCGGGCGACCCCTGGCCGACCGCGAAAAAAAGACCCAGCGGCGCTTCCACCCCGGGATCTTCTCGCCCGTCCCAGTAGATACGGAGGCTGAGGGCATCGAGTTCGCTGACTGCGCCCGCATGGGAGGTCATCCAGATATGGGCGATCACGCCCGGCCCCTCCAGGAGCGGCATTTCCAGCGCCTGGCCCGGCAGGAGGAAGGTCATATCGAAATTGCCGTCGTTCCAGTTGGGCTGCTCGTTGCTGGAGATGCGGCGGCTGCGGCCCGGCTGCGGGGCGGCCAGCCCGCCCATCAGGTCGTTGAAAAGGCTCATTTTTCCCTCTCTCCGCCGATCCAGCCGGCGTCGTTGATGTACTGGCGGACATAGGCATAGGGCAGCAGCCCTTCCGGCCAGTGCCCCCCGCTGTCCCGGATATAAACCACCCCGCCGCCCGGCTGCTTTGGATCGTCCCGGTAGCCGACGAGGAGAACGCTGTGGCCGTCGAAGACCTCGTCCGGGCCGCACATTTGCAGCACATTCTTTTCCCAGCGCGGCTGCTTGGGCCACCGGAACCCGCCGCAGACAGGCCGCCTCCGCGCCAGCATCTCTTTCAGGGCCTGCCATTCGGCATCGGAGAGGCCCGTTTCCGGGTTCCATGCTTTGATCCAGCGCCAGCGCAGGCCGAGAGCCATAAGTTGCCGGGCCTGGCCCTGCGCTTCTCCGGAGGGTTCCAGGGCGGGATCAAACGCCGGTCGGTACGGCAGGCTGTCCTCGGGACAGATACCGTAAATCTCGAACCCTTTCCAGAGTTCCGAAAAGAAACCGCCGTCCACCGAGCGCCCGACAGCCCGATGACCGGCCCAGTTCAGAAATTCGACGCTGAGGGCCTGCCCTTTGCGGCGCTTCCGGGCCACCGCATACTCCAGCCCTCCGACGACGGCAAAGACAGAACAGGTTCCTCTGGCTCCCTGCTGCCTCTGGTTCAATCCCCACCGCCGGAACGCCCGGCGCAGGTCTACGGAAGCCGGCAATTTCCGGACAAGAAGAGTTTTCGGAGGGGCTTCCTCCGCAGCCATCAGGCACAGCCCGGCATAAAGAATCGGTGCAATCATAGGTCAGCCTCCATATATTCAGGATTTTCGCTTAAGGCCATCTCTATCGGTCGGCATGTAAGGGCAGGCCTATATGCCTGCGCGGTGAACCACCCCCACAAAGGCGGCCCCTTACCCAAGCGAAAGTTCTGGTGTTATCACAATGCGCGAAGCAGAACGCCGTCGCCGGAGGCGATTTCGAGGACGGTGATCCGCCTGCCTTCCGGCGTTTTCCCCAGGGGCAGCGCGGCCCACTGCCGTTTCTCCCGGTCGAACCGTTCCAGGCGACGGAAGCTGCCGTCGAAGCTCAGGCGGGCCGGGCGGGCGCGGGTGATGTCCCGGTTGACGGCCAGGAGGCTCTTTTCTCCGGCGAGATTCTCGAAAAAGCCCAGGCAGAGATGCTCACTGTGCGCCTGCGCCCAGAGGTTGTCGGGCACAGGCCGGGTGTCCTTGGGGAGGGGCAGGGTGTGGTAGACCGCCGAGGAGCGCAGGCCGATCAGGACAGGGCTCATGGCCTGCATTTCGAGGTTGAGACGCTTGATATGCTGGCCGGAGGGCGTCAGCGCAGGAGCCTGGCCCGGCTCCGCCGGGGAGAAGGCGATCCCGGCGGTGAACCACTGGATGCCCTTGACCCCGTAGGCCAGAGCCGTGTAGACGCTCTGGCGCAGCTTCGGCTCATTGTCCGGGAGGGTGGTGGCTCCGGGCTTTCCCCACTCCCACCGGGGGTCGGCATTGCTCTCTACCCAGCAGATCAGGGGGACGCCCACCTCCAGGGCCGCTTTCCGGTGGGCTTCCAGCCGTCCGAAGTGGTTCTGAGGCCCCCACCACCACTGGTAATAGTCGTAGCTGAGGAACCGGGGGCGGACAAGGGCGAAATATTGCTTCAGATCCATCCAGGCCATCAGGTTCACATAGGCCGGGTGGTTCGGGTCGGCCTCATGGTAGGCGGCGACTGGCTTGCCGACCTCCTCGAACTGAGCGGCCTGCGGTTCGTCGCGGACGTACCATCCCCAGACTGCGGGATGATCCTTGTGTTTCCGCGCCGCCTCCGGGCTGCCGTCCATCACGATAGCGCGGATGCCGTATTTCCTGAAGATGTCCAGCCGCTCCAGCTTGCCCATCACGGTATTGAAACCGGCCTCGGCATAGGCTTTGGCCCCGGCCTCATCCGCCGGCTCGCCCCAGGTGCTGATCATCAGCCGGTCCATCCGCCAGTCGGCGGCCAGAGGCGGCGGGGTAAGGGCCGCCAGGGAAACAGCGATCAGGCCGAAGAAGGGGAAAGCAAAGGCGCGTAAAGAGGGTATCATCGGGAATCGTCCTCCTTGCTCAAGGTAGCCTGGCTACCTCAATTCTATGTCAGGGAGGGGATTCCTTGTGGGTAAATCTATCGCTATTGCAGGGGCGGCTTACGGGGCTTCCGAAATCATCGTCAGGCCGTCCGCCGCCTCGAAGCCCTTGCGGTTGTGGGTGATGGGGGAGAGGTCGTAGAGCAGGGCGGCCGCGGCGATCCAGGCATCGGCAGGCTCGATCACGCGCCCCTTCGCCTGTACGTCGGCGCGGACCCGACCCCAGAGACGATTCAAGTCACCGCTGATGTCATAGAGGGCAAAGGCGGCCCGATACCGATGGAGCCGGTCATAGCGGGCGGGGCCCCATTGATGGCGGCAGGTCCAGTATTCCAGTTCGGCCCATGTCAGGAAGCCTATCCCGGCATGTTTGCGGGTCAGGTGGGGAACATACAGGCGGGCCCGGCTATCGCGCTTGAAGAAGAAAGATACGACATCCGTATCGACCAGCGCAGTCGCCGCAGGGGCCGTTGGGGAAGGTGGGAGCGTCATGGCGTCGGGTCGGACGGCCCGTACCGATGGGGCCGGACTTCGGCCAGGAAGTCATCGACGCTTTCGTCCTCCGGCCAGAAATCGCCCAGAAGAACGGTCGGGCCCTCAATCGGGGGAGCGTCGGTGACGGCATCCCACTTATCTCGATGCTTGCCTCTGCGCTGCGGCCCCTTGGGGACAGCAGCCTTTGCCTGGCTGTCTCAGGAGCGGGCCGGTTTGTGGCTCATGACAGGCCCTCCTTTCGGGAATCGTCTCTGGGTCGGATAGGCGACGCTCTTATTATGGCCCCGGAATCGCCAGGAAGTCAAGGCATCGGGAAGGCTCCACTCGTTGGCTTTTCGCGTTCAGTCTTTCGGCGATAGATCGGACAATGCCATGATCTTATCGTGATAGCTATGGGGATTTCTTGTGGCCGAAGCTACCGCTTGCCGAAATCGTCCAGGGCCTTCCTGCGGACAGGGGAATCGATGAAAAGGGAGTCGCCGCCATCGATGGTGAGTTCCAGGCCCGTCACCCAGGCCGCCTCATCGGAACAGAGCCAGAGGGCGGCGTAAGCGACATCGACCGGGCTGCCGAGCCGTTCCAGGCGGGCGGCGGCGGGCCGGACGGGGCCGGACGCCAGCGGCTCCCAGATGATGCCGGGGCTGATGGCGTGCATACGAATATTTTGAGGGTAAAGCTCGCGGGCCAGATTCCTGGCCGCCGCGACCATCCCGCCTTTGGCGGCGGCATAGGCGGGATTGGCGTCCTGACGGACGCGCTCGCCTGCGCTGAGGGTAACGACGCACCCGCCCCCGCGCTCCGCCATCGAAGGAACAATGCGTTTGATCGACAGAAAGAGGGTATTGAGGTTGTTTTCGAGCGCCTTTTGCCAGTAATCCGCCTCCATTCCGGCGATGTCATGCTCGACGGAGAAAAACCCGCCGGCGGCATGGATGAAGCTGTCTACCCCGCCAAAAGCCTCGACGGTGCGCGAGACCAAACCTCGAACCTGCTCATCGTCTCCCAGGTCGGCCTGCACCGCCAGCGCCTGCCCGCCCGCCGCCTCGATTCTTCGTACGGTTTCATCCATTTTTTCCGGGGTGCGGGCAGCCAGAACCACTTTAGCGCCTTCCTGAGCGAACAGGAGGGCTATCGCCCGGCTCATATTCTGGCCCGCCCCGCCGATGATCACCACCTTGTCGCGCAGACGGAGGGGCGTTTCCTGATAAATATCGACCCTCCCCATGGGGATGGACGAGCGATTTGGATTCATGGCAGACCCTTTCGGTTTCATCGGTGCAGTCTGTGAGGAGCGAACGTTTCAGAGCCATCTCCAGGGCCACACTAACGGACAGAGCCTTCGCGTGCATTTGCTGCGCTGAAGATTGCCGCAAAGCTAAAGCTCCTCGCAAGGACATTCAAGCGAAAGTGCTGAAGTTAGCCCAAGTTTCCACCTAGCCCGGTGCCGTTTGCCGCGGTAGGGACGCGATGCATCGCGCCCCATCGCGATCCAGATCAGGATGACTGTCCCGCCGGGGCGGGGTTGGGGACTTTGATAGATGGTTACCTAACCCCCCGGCCCCCTTCCCGAAACGGGCAGGGGGAGGGGATGGGGGGGTAAAACACCGCACCCTCTCTCCCCCTCTCCCCGGAGGCGCTCCGGCGCCTCCCTTGGGTTTCGGGGAGAGGGGTCAGGGGAGAGCGGTCACCCATCCCAGGGGAGAGCGGTCACCCCGCCCCCAGGAGCGGAGGATGTTTCCCCTTCTCTGGATAGCGATGGGACGCGATGCATCGCGCCCCTACCCCGCATCGGCCTTAATTCGGGTAGGG
>JADLDR010000167.1 GCA_020846535.1 Armatimonadota bacterium
TAAAGCATAAATTTGAGCATATAGACGCATTTAAATAGCATAATGATCGGTTTATTCGCTTAATTTAGACACACAGAAATGGCTCTACTGCACGGCGTGGGTGGGATTACTGCACGGCGTGGGTGGGTTTGACTCAGAATGATGTCATATCACCAATCCGTTTCGCGGAGGGTCTACCCTACCGTCTCATCTCTAAAGCCTATCTTGACTATCGCTTCGCGCCAGGAGGGATCTATCTCTTCGCCTCCCTCGCTATGATCCCACTTCCAATGTGTGACAACCCTCGCATCTATCAGTCTATTAAGAGCGCGTTCCAGCTTGTCGGCAAATGTGCCAGTGCGTTGTGCTGCATCCTCGCTCTGGGCCAGGCCGGTTTTTTCCAGGAGGGTCGCCACCTTGAGGCTTTTCGGCGCATAGTGGTTGGTGCGGGCCAGGGTGGCGAGGTAGCCGCCGATCAGGATGGCCCAACCTTCCGTATCGGCCCGCAGGCGGAGGAGGCCTCGGGAAACCTTGCCGGTGAAGCGGTTGCGGGCTCGCCAGTCGTCCCGGTAGAACCAGGAGCCGGGCGCGTAGATGTAGCTGAAGGGTTCCCACTGGCCGGGGTCGAGATATTCCGGCCGGGAAGGCGCTCTGTCCGTGCGCCCTGAAAAGCTGCCGAAATGCCACAGCGGGCCGCGCAGGCTGATCGGGGAGACGCTGCCCGCAGGGGCGAAACTGCCGTAGAGACGCACGGCGGAGAGCGCCTTCAGGAGCGCCAGGGCTTCCTCCTTCCGCTCCCGCTTGAACCCGCCTCGGGCCGCCTTGCGGATGCCCGTATCCTCCAGGAACTGGCTGATCTCCACCCCGAGCGTACCCCCGGCTTCGGGGTCGGGGCTATCCTGGAAGTAGCGGCCCCAGAGGGCGTAGTGGGCTTTGACCAGGCGGGGCGGATTGGCGGCCAGAAGGTCGCGCTCGGCCTCATCGAAGCCTTCCGGCAGGCCGACCCGGACCTGCACCTCCCCCTGGCGCTTGCTGCCGAACGTGGCGCTGCACCCGAGGGCGAAGGGGTAGTACGGCCTCCACCGCCCGACCGTCGAGAGCGCCATCACGGCAGCCCGGTGGATGCTGTCACAGGGAAAGAGAACGGCGGGCGGCAGGGGCCGGGTCGGGCGGGCTTTCCGGCGGGGCGGCGTATCCGCGAAAAAGAGACGGCGGGGCGGCTTTCCAGCCATTCGAGGTAGAAAGCGGCGCAAAGCCAGCCCTGCCGGCGGTATTCCCATAGAGCCTCCCGGACTTCCTCCAGATACCCCAGGAAACGCGCCCTTCCTCCCAGAATGGCCGCCTCCGGCCTGGAGGCCAGCTCGGACAGGCGTTCCCGGAGGAGAGGGCCGGGTTCGAGAGAGACCCGATGGGCGTCCCAGGCCAGGGATACGGGCATCCGAGGATCCACGCGGGCATTGGGAAGGTAGCAGGAGAGGAAGGAATCGATCTGAGAGAGGGTGAGGTCGGCGGCGGCCAAAGTGGAATCCCTGTCGGCCAGCAGGCGCAGGAGGAACCTCATGTCCTTGAATGCGATGCGTTCGCTGTGTTTTATCACCTTAATTGTTACCAAAGAATAAGAGCGTCTCGCCTTTCTCTATAGATTTGTTGAATAATGATGTTATTCAAGGTATTCCCGCTTATATTATTAGACAACGAACAGAAGAAAAAGTTCCCACTTTTTTGAGGCTGAACCCTCCGATGACAGGCGAGTTGTGCGGGCGCAATCAGGCAAGAAAAAGGAGCCTGGGGATAGGGGGTCAAATAAGAGCGGAAAAGGCAACCGCCCCGGCGAGGGGAATGACAAGGAGAATATAAATGGGCCTGCGCTTCCTGCTGATTTCCCTGCTCTGCGCTCTGGCCGCCTGCGCTCTCCGGGCAGGCGCGGCGGAGCCTTCCATGCTAACGCTGGAGGGGAAGGAGATTCTCCTGCGCTTCGATCAAAAGACCGGGGCGCTGGCGGAGGTCGTTTACCGGCCCGCCCGGATGCGCCTGGCCGGGGGGGATCCGGCGGCACCCACCGCGGTGGTTTCCCTGGACGGCAAAGAGATCGCCACGGTCACCGGCCTGGCGCTGAAAGGGTGGCGCAAAGGGGCCGGCAGTTTCGAACTCACCTTTGTCGGGGCGGGGTGGCGCATCCGGGAGAGCTACCGGCTGGCCGGCCCCGCCTCCTGGAAGCGGTCTCTGACCGTGACCCGCCTCGGCTCGGGGAAAGCCAAAATCCGGGGCGTCCGCTTTCTGATGCCCGGGGTCGGCATCGGGCGGCCCGCCGATACGTATCTGGAATTTCCCGGCAGCTTCCCGCCTCGCCCGCTCCGGCTGGACAGGCTGCGAGAGGGGAGCCAGCCCGGAGGATGGCCCTGTTTCCTGCTGCATAACGCCCGCGCCAGGCTTTCCTTTCTGGCAATGGCCTTCAACCGCTCGGAGGATACCGGCATCCGGGCCGATGCCTCGCCCGGGAGAGCCGCCCCGGTGATCGAACCTCGCGTCCAGGCCCGGATGCGCCCCGGCCACTCCGAAACGGTGGGAACGGCTTACTATGAGGCGGTTCCAGGCAGCCGGATAGATGCCCTCAAAGCCTTTCAGGGCTGGTACGCCCGCTCAGGCGTTCGCCCGCCGAAAGACACACCGCGCTGGGGCCAAAATGCCGTCCTCTATTCGGCCCACCCCGGAGGGGTCACGCATTTCTGGTTCAAGGGCGCGGGCGGCTTCCGCCCGTTCGCCCGGCAACTGCCGGCCCTGAAGTGGCTGGGGGTGACGGCCCTCTGGCTTCTGCCCATCTACGCCAATCCCAATTCCCCTTACGCTCCCATCGACTACTACAGGCTCGATCCGGCCCTCGGAACCCCGGAGGAATGCCGCGCCCTGGTGCGAGAGGCGCACCGGCAGGGCATTCGCGTACTCTTCGACCTGATCCCTCACGGCCCCCGCGCCGAAGGCCCGCTCCTGAAGGCGCATCCCGAATTCGTCGCCAGGGACGAAAAGGGCGATCTGCTCTACTGGTGGGACTGCCTCTCCACCGACTACGCCAATCCGGCTTTCGGGAAGTGGTTTGCCGATATGGCCGCCTGGTATGTCCGCGCCTACGGCATCGACGGCTGGCGCGTGGACTGCGCCGGGGGCGGGCCTCCGAACTGGGACGAAACGGCCCCTTACCGGGCCAGTTTCTCCGGGCTGGGCGGCAGCCTGGGGCTTCTCAAAACCGTTCGCGAGCGGATGAAGGCCCAGAAGCCCGATTCGCTGCTCTTCCCGGAGGTCTTCGGCGATCCGCTCCAGTTCATCAATGGCGACTGGGTATATGACTATCCCTTCTTTGTCGCCATGCGGGCCTATAAGAGCTGCGCCTCTCCCTCGGAATGGGTCCGTCAGATCGCCGCCTGGCTTGAGGCGCAGAAATATGTCTATCCCCGGGGCGCGACCCTGGTGCGCTTCACCGAAAACCACGACACGGGCCGATCCGCCGGCCTGTTCGGGCACAGCCTGATGGAAGCCATGTTCGCCCTCTGCGCCTTCGCCCCCGGTGTGCCGATGATCTACCAGGAGCAGGAGGCGGGCCACTCGGAAGCCTTCGCCCGCATCCTGAAAGCGCGGCGATTCCTGCCGGGACAGGACATGACGGACGCCTCCTACACCCGGGCGCGTTCCTCCAGCCCCGATGTGCTGACCCTGTGGCGGGAAAAGGACGGACGGAGCGCCCTGGCTTTGATCAACTTCGCCCCTTCCGCAACTTCCGCCCGGATTTCGCTTCCCTTCATGCAAAGACACACGGCGCAGGACGTTTCCTCCGGCGAACGCCTTCCCGTAACGCCCGCCGCCTCCCCTGAAGTGCAGGCGCGCCTGAAGCCTTTCGAGTGGCGCATCCTCCTCTTCGAGGATTCCCGCAAGGCGGCCCGGCCCGCCTCCCGCAAAGCCAAGGCGGCCCCGGAGCCTCTCCCCGCCGAAACGCCGATCCCCTACCCCGGCTCGCCCGGACTGCGCCCTCTTTCCGGAAAGGACGCGCCGGGGCCGGTGAAGGCTGCCCGCAGGCCCGATACGCTCCTCCTCCCCCGCGCCCGGCGCTGGTTCGCCCATACCACATCGGGCCTGCTATCGGACCGTTATGAGCGCAAGCATTTTGATCCCCGGTCGCCGGAAGGCTTCAATCGCCTCTGGGACAGCCGTACGGCCCCTCTCCACCCGGCAACCCTCCTCTGCGGCGTTCACGACGGCCAGCGGTGGATCCTTTTGAGAAGCCTCTCGCCCGAGCGCCCTCTGGCCTTCTACGAAAGCCCTGAAGGGCTGGCGATTCGCGCGGAAGGCGCGGAAGGCGGCCCCGGCTGGCAGGCCCTGGGCCTAAACGTCTCTTCTTCCCCGGTCTCCCGGGCCTTGATCGAGCGGTTCTGCCGGGCCCGTGAGGAGACGGCTCTGCCCGGAGCCTCCGGTCCCGTCCGGCTGCATGTGGCGAACCACCAGTTCACGGTCGAAAACAGCCGCTTCCGGGCCGTGCTGGACGCCACATCGGGCGGGCGGCTCAGGGCGATCTATCGCGCCGGTTCCGCCGAACCCGCCGCCGGGCCTGCCGATTTCTATACCGATGCGGGGTTCTACGAGCGGGGCCGGTATGCGGGCATGAGCCTGGAGGTGGAAGCCCGGCCCTCCTGGGAATGGCAGCCGGACGGGTCCCTTCGCCTCTCCTTCGAGGGCTGCCTCCGGGATTACGGCTGGAACTCGGTCAATACCGGCGTCCCCCAGCCCGCAACGCGCTACCGGATCGACTACCTCATCGGAACTTCAGCCTCCCTGAAGGTGGAAGTGTCGATCTCACCGGACGCCTCGCGCCAGAACCTCTCCGCCTTCCTGGGACAGAGGATATCCCTGCCGGGGATGTTTCGGTGGGCCCTGGAGACCGGCCCGGAGCGTTTCTCGGGAACGGCCCGGCCTTCGGGAGAGCGTTTCTGGCAGTCCGCATCTCACGGAGGCCGCCTGCCTCTGTGGATCGAAGGCCGCGGGCCACATGGCCGGGTGCGGCTGAGCGGCATCGAGGGAGACGGCCTGCAAAACATCTTCCTCCTTGCCGACGAAACGGGCCTGTGCCCGTATCTCACCTTCCTGGACAACCACCCGACCGACTGGAACGCCGGGGAACGAAGAACGCTGCGGTTCAACCTGGAGGTGGGAGAGTGACGGGGTGGGAGTGATTCATTAGAGAGCGCAGAACCCTCGCCAAGATCACCGTAGGGGCAGGCCTGAGTGTCTGTCCCTTTTTGTATAAGGCAAGCTGATGCGCCTTCACGGGAGGAGAGGCTGGGATAAATCCGAAGTCATTAGCAGATATGTTTCTTATCGTTTGTGGTATTTCCGCAAAACTGGAAGCACACCCCCCCGCCGAGCTTCGGGCTGAGCGCCCGACACTTTTATAATCGACGGAATTCCATTCCACCGCTTTCAGGCCACCGGGTTCATATCTCGATCTGCCATCCCCTCGCAAAAAGTGTCGAGCGCTCAGCGAGTTTCGATGGGGGGAGTGGCCTTGGGGAACTTTGAGCGAGTTCCAAAGGACCGTACAGTCTCAACGATTCCCGGAGGCCAGCACGCCTTCGAGGGCCGCCACCGCCGCCGGGTCGAATTGGGTCCCGGCGCAGGAGCGGAGTTCCTCCAGCGCCGCCGCCGGGGGCAGCGTCAGACGCCAGGGCATGTCGCTGATGAGGATGTCGTAGGTTTCCGCCACTGCGATGATGCGGGCACCCAGAGGGATCGCCTCCCCTTGCAGGCCGTCCGGATAGCCCTGCCCATCCATCCGCTCGTGATGGTGGCGGATCAGAGGGGCCACCTCTTTCAAGCCCTCCACCTGCTCCAGGATCCGCATCCCGATCACCGAATGGAGGCGCATCCGCGCCAGCTCCTCGTCGCTTAGCCCCTCCTTCTTCTGAAGAAGCGTTTCGGAGATGGCGATCTTGCCGATATCATGGAGCAGCGCCGCACTGTGCAGGCGCTTCAAATCCTCCACACCCAGCCCCAGCCGTTCCCCGATCCTCAGCGCCAGAATCGCCACCCGCTCGCTGTGGCTGCCGGTCAGCCGGTCCTTGGCCTCCAGCGCCGCGACCAGCGCCGCGACCGCCTCCTGTCCGGTCTCTTTATTATCCATCGCTTGTCTCCTCCCCGCAGGCGGCCACGAGGCGCTCCATCAGTTCCGCCTCTTCCGCGTCCGCAACGCATCGCATGTCCAGCAGCACATCCCCTTTCGCCACCCGCCCGAAGACGGCGGGCCGCCCGGAGCGCAGGCGGCCGGCCAGCCGGGCGGCGCTCCCCGAAAGGGGCCGGACCGCCACCGCCCAACTGGGCAGCCCGGCGTCCGGAAAGGAGCCGCCGCCGACCTGAGAAACGCTTGTCACCACCCGGACGGACGCCCCTTCCGGGACGCTTGACCGGAGGGCGGCGGCCACGCGTTCGGCCTGGGCTTTGATGGCCGCCGCAGGCCGCAGAATCGCCGCCAGGGTCGGCACTTCCGTCTCGGCCCGGCCTTCCAGATAAAGCTGGAGGGTCGCTTCCAGGGCCGCCAGGGCGAGTTTGTCCGCACGCACGACCCGGGCCACCGGATGGCGGGCCAGCCGCTCGATACAGGCGGCGTCCCCGGCGAGAATCCCGGCCTGGGGGCCGCCCAGCAGCTTGTCGCCACTGAAGGCGACCAGCGACGCCCCGGAGGCAATCGCGCCCCCCGGCTGCGGCTCGCTCGCGCCGGGAACGCCCAGAGCCGCGAAATCCACCAGAGCGCCGCTCCCGAGATCGTAGATAACCGGAACCCCTGCCTGTCGGCCCAGAGCCGCCAGCGCCTCGATCTCGACCGATGCCGTGTAGCCCACGATCCGATAGTTGCTCGGATGGACGGCCAGAATGAGGGCCGTCTCGGCGGAGAGCGCCCGTTCGTAGTCCGAGAGGCGCGTCCGGTTGGTCGCGCCGACCTCCACCAGCCGCGCCCCGGCCTGGGATAAAATGTCGGGCAACCGGAACGACCCGCCGATCTCCACCAACTCGCCCCGGGAGATGACCACCTCCCGGCCCGAAGCCAGCGCGGTCAGCGCCAGAAAGAGGGCGGCGGCGTTGTTGTTGACCACCAGCGCCGATTCCGACCCGCACAGGCGGCAGAGGAGCGAGCGCACGGTGAGTTGCCGGTCACCGCGCTCCCCGGTCCCCAGGTCCACTTCGAGCGGCACATGGCGGCCTGCCGCATCGAAAAGCGCGCGGCAGGCCGATTCGGAAAGCACGGCCCGGCCCAGGCCGGTGTTCAGGATGACCCCGCTCGCATTGATCGCCGGCGACAACCGGAGCGGCTCCGGGGCGAGGGCCGCCGTCACCGCCCCGGCAAGGTCTTCGGCAAGCCCGAACTCTCCGGCGGCGAGGCGCTCCCGGGCCCGGTTCAGAGCCTGCCGGATGGCGGCGACCACCCGGGAACGGCCATACCGGGCCAAAAGGCCCGCAAGGCGCGGATCCCGCAGGACGCGGTCCACGGACGGCAGTTGCCGGAAGGCGGGATCGGCCATCGTTATTCCTGGGGCTGAGGCGGGGTCTCGCCTTTGGCGGGCGCGACCGGAAGCTCCTCCGCCGGAGCGTCAGGCGGCTTGATCTCCTCTTTCTTGACCGGATCGTAAGGAGCCAGGCGGATCTTGCCCTTCATGCCGATCTGCATCCCCTGCCCTTCCTGGCCGGTCGAGACCTCCAGCGCCATGTCCATCGTCCCGTCGGACCGGTAGACCATCCCGGTCGCCTGATCGATGAGGGAAACCGACTCGCTCTTGACGCGGCCCTTCATCGGCATCCCACCCTGCTGCATCTCCAACGGCATATCCACCACGCTCTTGACGCGGGCGTAGGCCACGCCGCCCTGGGTCTGAAGGCCCAGCAGGGTTGAGACGATCTTGACTTTGATTTTCTGACCGGCGGATTCTTTCGAAACCTCGTTCGTCCAGCTCTCGCCGATCCCGACCGGCTTGCCGGGGAAATAGCTCGCGGAAAACATCTGGGCCATCTCGGAGGGGTCCATCCCCATCCCGGCCCCGGCCTCTTTCGGCAGGCCCGACACTTTCTCCACCTTGCCGGACTTGTCCATCGTCTGGGTGATGACCATTTTGGTCAGGTCGTAGGGGTTCTGGATCGGCTGGTTCCCCATCGTCATCTCGGAACGGGTGTATTTGGTCTGAAGCTCATATTTGCCCGCATCCGTCACCTTCAGCACCTTCTGGGTCATCGCCAGCTTCATCGTCATCTCTGTCGTCATCGGGCCGGTCAGCGTGCCGTCCATGACGATCAGGTGATGCCACTGGTCTCCGGCGTTCAGGTTGAGCTGAAGGGTGATCTTCTCGTCGCTCTCCTGGGCCGCAAGACTGGCCGCAAGCCAAAGGAACAGCATAAGCCCTATCCAACCGAATCGTTTCATGCGTTCGTCTCCTTATCTATCGAATCCAAGGGCCGCCGGGCCGCGCCCGGTCAGGCCGCCCGCCGGAAGAGCGGTTCCAGCAGGCGGGCCTCCGCCTGGAGCCGGGCGGTTTCCGCTGCGTCCAGAGGGCGGAAGGCTTCGGCGATGGAAACCGCCTGCCAGAAGAGGTCCGCTTCCCCGGGCGGGATCGCCGCCGTCACGGGAAGGGACAGGGCGAAGCGGAGGGCCAGGTCCATCAGTTCCGTATCCTCCAACGGTTCGTACCAGCATTTGCTCCAGCGTCGCGCCTGGCCTTCCCCCCACGGGGCGCGGGCCAGGGACTTCAGGGCAAGCCGCCCGGCCCCTCGCCGCTGGGCCTCCGCCACCACCTGCGGGCCGAAATCCGCCTTCAGGTAGGTCACGAAGTTGAGGGGAAAGAGGACGGAGGCGAAGGGAAAGCGACTCAGGGCCGCCAGGGCCACTTCCGCCGAGTGCGCGCTGAACCCCAGGTGCCGCGCCAGGCCCTTCTCCCGGGCCGCGACCAGCGCCTCCAGCGCCCCGCCCGGCCCCATCGCCTGCTCCAGTTCCGCCATCGTCCCCAGGCCGTGGAGCTGGTAGAGGTCGAAACGATCCGTCCCGAGCGCTTTCAGAGAGTGTTCCAGTTCCCGCTGCGCCCCGGCCCGGTCGCGCTCCGCGGTCTTGCAGGCGAGAAACGCCCGGTCCCGCAGGCCGGTCAGGGCCGGGCCGAGCCTGGGCGTCCCCATAGGTGGGGGCCACATCGAAATAATTGATCCCCCGATCCAGGGCCGCACGCACGCACCGGTCGGCTTCGGATTGGGGCATCCCCGTCACAATGATGCCGCCGAACCCCACGATGGACAGGGCTTCCCCGGTCTCGCCAAGTTGCCTTCGTTCCATTTACACTCCTTATATACTTAATATATTTATGCGGACACCCTATTCGCGGGGGCTTTCGCCCGCCCCTGCGGGCGGCGGGCGGGGGCCATTGGCGACAATGACCGCTTTGCGGGTGGTCGCCAGCGCGCTCCCGTCCTTGTCCAGACCCTTCACCTCGATCACATGCCGCCCGTCCTCCACTTCGGTCGTATCCCACAGAAACTCGAACGGCTCCGTGTCAATCATCGCCCGCAGCCTCCCGTCCACGCTGAAGGTCACGTAGCGGATATTGGGCGCGTTCTTGAGGCGCGCATCGATGGCGAGTACCCCACGCACCGCGCCCGGTGCGGTGCGCGGTGCAGGAGCCGAGGCGGCGGCCGCGCGGGCGAGCAGGGCCGTCACGTCCCGCTTCGGCCAAGCCAGACGCAGATGCGTCACCCCGCTGCTGACTGGGCGGGCCACGCCGCGCCGGACAAACGCTTCTCTCAGCCCGGCGGCGGTGAAGGCTTGCGGGGCGGCCGCCCCTACCTCGGGCAGCGGCTCCCAGGCCCCGTTATCGATCTTTACCGTCATCATCGCCCCCAGAGGCACTGCCCGCCAAACGATAGGGGAGAGATCCGCCTGAAGCTGCCAGGAAGAGCGGGCGGACTGCGGGGCGGTCAGTTCGAGACCGACGCCGCCCCGGCTGCGGGCGCTGACCGCAATCCCACCGAGGGTCAGAGCCACCACCCGGCCCGGCGCGGCGACCCCCGGATGGGGCACAGCCCCCGCGCCGGTCAGCGGGAAGCGGACGGTTCCCACCTCCGCCTCCCGCCCGTCAGAATAGCTGGCCCGCACCTTGCCGCCGGTCCAGTTCTCGAACGTCAGCCCTGTCGGCGTCTCCGGCGCAGCCTCCACGGGGATCACGAACCGCTCCCCACCGGTGGGCCGGAACGCTGCCGCAGGCGCGCTCGTGCGGCCCGACCGGTCTTCCAGCAGCACGGGGCTTCCGGGCGGGGGCGCAAGCGGGCCCCAAAAACCGGACCCGGCAGGGATATCCACCACCAGGCTATCCGCAGGCCAACCGCGGGCCGGGCGGCGGGCGGCGGACAGGATTCGAAAGCCTGCCGAGCCGGAGCCGGCCGGGGTCAGCCCGATCCGGATGCCGGTCGCGGACACCGCCACAACCTTGCCCGGAGCGCCCGGGCCCGGGGCGAGTTTGGCGAGGCGGCGCGTCACCCGGCCTATCGCGATCCAGCGCCCACCGCGGTCCAGGCTGACCTGCGCCGGCCCGCCCGCCCGGTTCTCCAGGCGCAGGCGGTAGCTTTCCGCAGCGGCGCAGGGCAGGGCAAAGGCAAGCAGCAGCAAAGCGGCAATCTTTCCCCGGAGGGGTACGATTCGGTCGGCTCGGTCTGAGATCAACATAGGGGTTCCGGTTCGCGCATCACAGGCGTCTCCTTAGTGTTAGGACGTAAAGGCGCGGCGTTTGGTTACGCTAAGGGCCGGGCTGCCGGGCAAGGCTGTCGGCCCGGCGGGCCGCACGGATGTGGTCGAGCAGGCCCGCGACGGAATGGGGCGGGCGGGCGACGTCCCGAAAGGCGCGCTCCAGCATCTCCCACCAGCCGTCACCGGTCAGATACGACAGGTCGAAAAGCATGACCCCCTGCGTCTGCGAGCGGGCGGCCCGCATCGCTTCTTCCAGTTGTTCGGGCCGCGAGTAGTGGGCCAGGTACAGCCCGGCATAGACGAAGCTGGCGTCGCTGACCGCCCGGTTGGAGCCGGAGGCCGCCGCCTCGACGGTGCCGGCCTCCGGCTCCCCCTGGCGGAGCGCGTCGGCCCGCCAGGGCAAAGCGTAGTAGCAGCCGGTCGTCACGAAGTCCACTAGGCCCGCGTAGCCGGTGGCCGGATAGCCGGGCGACATCCAATCGTAGCCGGGCGCGTAATCGTCCGCGGCCCAGTTGGCCCCGACCGTGTAATAGGTCGGATACCAGGAGCCGACATACACCCCCACCTTCAGGTCGGGCCGAACCGCCTTCACGCGACTCACCGACTCGGCCAGAAAGGAGCGGATCGTCTCGGCCCGCCACTGGAGCCACTCCCGGTAGAAGCGGCCCGGCTGCACGCCGCCTCCGGGCCGGGGGTGGGGCGTCAGGATGTCCTCCGGAAACCGCGCCACCGGCTGGCCCAGCCACCGCTCGAACTGCTGGCGACTCATCGGGCTGAAATCCATCCACAGGCTGCCGTAGCGCATCCGGTCCAGCACCAGGCCGTCCACCCCATAGCCGCGGGCCACTTCCTCCAGCAGCACCTGCTCGTAGGCCCGCACCTCCGGGTTGGCCGGCTGCACCATCAAGGCCGCCCCGTCCTCCCCATCCGCCGCCCGCACGATCCGGTGCCGGGCGTGAAAGGAGAGGGTCTGGCCGGGGGCAAGCTGCTTTTCCAGCCAGTCCCGGCCCCCGCCCCGGCCCGCCAGAAGCAGCCCGCCCGCCGGAACCGGAAGGGGCGCGGCCCCTGCAAAGGCGTGCCCGACCAGCCCTGCCACCCGGTCGCCTTCCACCACCGCCGCGGATTCGTCGTCCGCAAGGCGGCGGCTGCCTTTCGTGAAGGCCCACAGGCCCGGACCGGTCGCGGCAGGGTCCGCGCCGGCCAACCCCGTCCGAGCGCCGGTCGGAGCCGCCACTTCCCGGTCGCTGACCAGGGCCTCGGACTGCCAGCCGGGGCGGCTGTAGCCGGGGCCGACTCCGAAATGCCGGTGGCCTTCGGCGAAGATGTTCAGGGAGGCGTACAGCGCGAGGCCCCGCGCGTGCGCTTCCTCGACCGCCACGGCCAGGATATCATGGTCCGGCGGCACGGTCTGGCCGCGCCACTCGGCCAGCCGGGGGGCCAGGCGGCTTTGGAAGAGGACGTGGCCGCTGATGGGCTTGACATCCAGCACCACGATATTGAAGCGCGCCCGGCTGGCCCGCTCCATCACCGAGGCGATGCCGGCCCGGGTCGCCAATATCGGCAGGTTGGCCGTCGCATCGCACCAGAGGATGCGACCCTCCAGCCCGCCCGCCCGGGCCGCCGCCTGCGCGACCCCGGCCCCCGGATCGGCGGCAAGCGCGGCCATCGGGATCAGCCAGAGCGTTAGGGCCAGCCAGGGCCTTGTCATCGGACGATGATCGTGGCCGGGTAGGCGCTGCCCGCCAGAGGCACGGTCTGAATGGACACCACCCGCTCCTGGCGGGGAGCGAGTTCCACCTGGGCGAGCGGGGCTTCGCGGGGCGGCACGAGATGGCTCGTCTGCACGAAGCGCCCGTCAATGAGAAAAACGCCCCGGGCCGCGCCGGCGGAGGGCTCGAAGAGAATCGAGACCGACCGCTTCTCGGAGGTGGGGTTCGCGAGCTTTACCTGGATGCGGTAGAGAACACCGTAATTGCCCTCCAGCCGATGGGCCTCCTCATGCCCGGTGATGGCATGCTTGCCCACCCGGATGAAAGCCCACGGTTGCCCCACCGTATACCGGGCCTCGACCGTCTTGGACGGGTTCGGGAAGAGTTGGGCCGGGTTCACGGTCACGACCGACGGCGGCGCGGGCACCGGCTGGCCGGGCGGCTCGGCAGCCACCCGCACGACCAGGGGCGAGCCGGTCAGCTGGCGAAACTCGAACAGGCCGCTGCCGGTCCGGTCCCGATCCAGGGTCTGAGAGACCAGCCTCAGCGTCGCGCCGGGGCCGAGATCGGTGATGTAGCCGCTGTGGACGGAAAGGTCTTTCAGAAAGCGGGCCGCGGCCAGGTGGCCGACCAGGACGGTATCCACGATGGGCGGGGCGGGGCTGGCAAGGATGGCGACCTGCGCCTTCTCGGAGGAACGGTTGAAGAGGTCCAGCACGAGATGCACCGGGCCGGCCATCGCATTCTGATGATGATACATCAGCCGCACCGGGGTATCGAGGGGCATCTCGCCCCAGAAGAGGTTCTGCGCCCGCGTCAGGCGTTCGGGATCGTTGGAGAACATCAACAGCCGGGTTTCTTTCACCGGCAGGGCGCGGTTGACGATTCGAACTTTCGGCGCAAGCGTCACCGGTAGATAGCCGGGGCCGGCCATCTCGATGGATGCCTGGGCCTCCCCGCTCTCCCCGGGGGCGAGCAGGACCGGCAGCTTCGCTTTCCCGGCCTCTTTCCAGGCCGCGCCCGGCTCCAGGCTCAGGCTGGCCGCCAGGGCGCTCTGGACCGCTTCGGCCACTGCCTCCGGCGAGGCGGGCGCGCCCGTCACTTCCGCCAGCGGATCTCCCAGCAGGTGCCCCGCCGGTTTCTTGACGGTCACCCAGACCGAAGCGAAGGCCCCCTGCCGTTCCAGGGTCAGCTTGAAGCGCCCGACGCCGACCGCTTTCAGGCGCAGGAGGCTATCGCCGGCCATCTCGCTGACCGCCACCGCAGCCTCTTCGGTCACACGCACCGGGCCGGTCGCCACCCCGCCCAGCCGCACCTGTCGCGTCTCCCCCAGAGGGATCAGGACCGAGCCGGGATCCGCCGTCAGAGGTGGTCGGGCCAGGCCCGCTCGAAGGCCTTTCTGCCAGGAGGCCGCCAGGCTCGCGGCGGGCAGGCCCGCCCGCCGCGCCTCCTGGGGGGTCGCCGCCACCAGGCGCAGGTCTCCGGCGACGATCCAGACCGTCTCCCCTTGCGGCTTCAGGGCCAGACCGCCCCCGCCCCGGGACAGCCAGCCCTGGAGCCGGGCGGCCACCAGCGACGCCCTCTCATAGGGCGACAGGCCCGCGTTCCCGGCCCGCAGCCGCAGGGCCGTCAGGCCGTTCACCTTCACCGCAGCCGCCGCGCCCTCCCGGACAGCTTCCACCTTCGGGACAAAGCCCGCCTGTCCCGCCGCCTGGAGCCAAAGGAGCGCCCCGACGGCGATCTGCCAGCGATACTTCAACGCTTCACCCTCCCCATCTGTCGCATGCGGCCCCGCTGCCGGGGACCGCCGTAAATTACACGCGCCGGAAAAATCCGGCCAGATCCGATTCGCCCCACACCAGGAGCGTAGGCCGCCCGTGCGGGCAGCGCCACGGCTCCCGGCAGCGGGCCAGCTCGGCCAACAAGCCGCCGATCTCTTCGTCCGAAAGCCACAGCCCGGCCCGGTAGGCCAGGCGGCAGGCCGCCGCCGCCCGGAGCCCCACCAGCTCCGATTCCGACGGAGCCTCTTCCGCCGCATCCAGCAGGGCCGAGACCGCTTCGGGGGCCTCCGCGCGGGACACCCCGCAGGGTGCAGCGCGGATCAGCCAGGTATCCCGACCGAACGGCTCCCCCTTCAGGCCCGCCCGCGCCAGCCCCTCCCGGCAGCGAGCCATCGCCCGCCCCTGCGCCGGGGTCAGGTGCGCCACCACCGGCGGGTCGAAAAGCTCCGGCGGCCCGGCGGCCATCCGCTCAAAAAGGAGGCGCTCATGGGCCGCATGCTGGTCGATCAAGGCCAGCCCGTCCGGGGACTCGGCTACCAGATAAAGGCGGCACAGTTGGCCCAGGGGCCTCAGCGCCGCCCACCAGCCCGGCCCGCGCGCCCCTTCCGCGTCCGGCCCGGTCGCGCCGGCGGCGCTTTCCGGAGCATTGCCCAGCACGGCCAAGAGCGCCGCCCGCGTCATCCGGTAGAGGTCGGCCTCGTCCCGGAAGCGCACCTCGCTTTTGGCGGGATGCAGGTTCACATCCACCCGGTCGGGCGGAACCTGCCAGAAGAGGGCAACCGCCGGATGGCGGCCCGCGGGAATCTGCCCGGCGTACGCCTCGTCCACGGCCCGCATCAGGAGCGGGTGGCGGACAAAGCGCCCGTTCACATAAAAGTACTGGCCGCCCCGGTGCGGGCGCGTCCGGGAGGGCAGGGAGAGCCACCCGGCCAGCCGCACGGGGCCGGAGGCACTCTCCACCGGGCGCATCCGGGAAAAGGTGTCCCGGCCCAGCACCTGCAAGGCCGCATCGGCCCGCGTCCCGCCGGGCCAGCGCAAACCTTCTGCGCCGTCCATCACCAGATGCCAGGCCGCATCGGGGCGGGCGAGCAGCAGGCGCTCCACCGTCTCGGCGATCCGGTCGCCCTCCGCGCGCGGGGAGCGCAAGAAGTCCCGCCGGGTCGGAACGCTCTCATACAGGCGCTCGATCTCCACCACCGTGCCCCGGGGCGCGCCCACCGTTTCCATCGCCTCGATCTGCCCCCGGAAGGCCGTCAGGCGCACACCCTCCCCCAGGCCGCAGGCGGTGGTCAGGCGCAGTTCCGAGACGGCGGCGATGGAGGAGAGCGCCTCCCCGCGGAAGCCGTACGTGCCGACCCGCTCCAGATCCGTATCGGAGGCGATCTTGCTGGTCGCGTGGCGCTGGAGGGAGAGTACCGCATCCTCGGGGCGCATGCCCCAGCCGTTGTCGCTGACCCGGATGCGCGTCAGGCCGCCCCCGTCCGCCTCCACCGCGATCCGGGTGGCCCCCGCATCGAGCGCATTCTCCACCAGCTCTTTCACCACCGCGGCGGGCCGGGCCACCACCTCCCCGGCGGCGATCCGGTCGGCCAGCGCGCCCGGCAGCAGGCGCACCCGTGGCGGGAACTCCCCGGTCATCCGCCCGCCCTTCGGGGCTTCACCGGATATCCCAGCCGCCTCAGGCTCGCCGGATTCTTGCGCCAGTTCTTCTCGACCTTCACCCACAGCTCCAGAAACACTTTCCGACCGAGAAACGCCTCGATGTCCTGCCGGGCGCGCCGCCCGATCTCCTTGAGGCGCTCCCCGCCCGCGCCGATCAGGATCCCTTTTTGCGATTCCTTCTCCACAAAGAGGGCCGCGCTGATGTAAAGCGTCCCGGAGTCGCGCTCCTTGAAATCCTCCACCCGCACCGCCACCGCGTGGGGCACTTCCTCCTGCATCAGCGCCAGCACCTGCTCCCGGATGCGCTCCTCCACCACCTTGCGCTCCGTCTGGTCGGTCAGGGCCTCCTCATCATAATAGGGAGACCCTTCCGGCAGGCGGGCAAGAATCGCCTCCAGCAACGCCTCTGCCCCGGTCCCGAGCGCGGCGGAGACGAAAAAGCGGGCCTCATAGGGGAAAAAAGCCAGGTAAGAGGCAGCCCGGATCTCCTTTTCGCCCGCGGGGACCAGATCGCTCTTGTTGGCGATGAGCCAGGCCGGAACGGCGGGGGCCTGCCCCAGCCGGGCCGCGATCCGGCGGTCCTCCTCGGTGGGCGCAAGGGAGATATCCGCCACATGCAGGACAAGGTCGGCGTCCGGAAGCGCCCGGTGGACGCTCTCCACCATATATTCCCCCAGCGCGGTCCGGGGGCGGTGGTAGCCGGGGGTGTCGACGAAAACGGCCTGCGCCCCGGGTCGGGTGTAGACCCCGATGAGCGCGTCCCGGGTCGTCTGTGGCTTGGGGGAGACGATGGCGACCTTTTCCCCCAGCAGACGGTTCATGAGGGTTGATTTGCCCGCATTCGGGCGGCCAATGACGGCCACAAAGCCGGATCGGTAGCCGCGTGCGTCCATGATCAGAACTCCTTCAGGCGCTTCTGGTAGTCGTAGAGGACATTGAGCGCCTCCAGTGGGGTGAGGATCGTCAGGTCCAGCCCGGCCAGCGCGTCCAGCACCGGGTGGCGCTCCACCTCGAAAAGGGTCATCTGAAGCTTCCCGCGCTTCACCGGCACGGCGGCGGCCCCGCCGGCGGAAAGGTTCATGCGGCCCGCGCCGCTGCGTTCCAAAGATTCCAGGATCTCGCGGGCGCGGGCGATCACCGCGCCGGGCAGGCCGGCGAGGCGGGCCACCTGGATGCCGTAGGAGCGGTCGGTGCCGCCCGGAACGACCTTGCGAAGCCAGATGATCCGGTCTTCCTGCTCCTTGACCGCTACGCGGAAGTTCTTCACGCCCCGGGCCGTTTTCTCCAGATCGTTCATGTAGTGGTAGTGGGTGGCGAACAGCGCCTTGCAGCCGACCGTCAAAAGCTCCTCCGCCACCGCCCAGGCGATAGAGAGACCGTCGTAGGTGCTGGTCCCCCGCCCGATCTCGTCCAAAATGACCAGGCTCCGGTCGGTGGCGTTGTGCAGGATGTTGGCCGTTTCGTTCATCTCGACTAAAAAAGTACTCTGCCCGCTGGCAAGGTCGTCCCGGGCACCGATCCGGGTAAAAATGCGGTCCACCCGTCCGATCCGGGCCTGACGCGCCGGGACGAAGCCTCCTATCTGGGCCATCAGGACGATCAAAGCCACCTGCCTCAGATAGGTACTCTTCCCGCTCATGTTCGGGCCGGTCAGGATCATCAGGCGCTGCGTATCGCTGTCGAGCAGGCAGTCGTTGGGCACGAAGGCCTGGCCCGCCAGCGCCGATTCCACCACCGGATGGCGGCCTTCCACGATCTCAAGCGCATCCCCGTCCCCCACTTCGGGGCAGGTGTAATCCTGGGAAACGGCCACCTCGGCCAGGGAGGCGAGGACATCGAGCCGGGCCGCCACGCGGGCGTCGGCGAGAAGCCGCTCTGAATGGGCGGCCACTTTGGCCCGCAGGCCGGCTAGAAGCTCGTTTTCGAGAGCGGTGATCTTCTCTTCCGCCCCCAGCACCAGAGCTTCGTATTCCTTGAGGGAAGGGGTGATGAAACGTTCCCCGCCGGCGGTGGTCTGCTTGCGGATGTAGTCGGCGGGCACATAGGGCAGGTTGGGCTTGCTGACCTCGATGTAATAGCCGAAGACCGAGTTGAAGCCGACCTTCAGGGACTTGATCCCGGTGCGCTCCCGCTCGCTCCCCTCCAGCCCGGCGATCCAGTCCTTGCCGCCCGCGCTCGCGGAGCGCAGCCGGTCCAGATCCTCGTGATACCCGGCCCGGATGAAGCCGCCCTCCCGCGCCTGGGCCGGAGGGTCCTCCACCAGCGCCCGCTCGATCTCATCGGCCAGTTCCGGCAGAAAGTCCAGCGCCTCGCGCAGCGATTCGATCTCCACGGCGTCCAGCAGGGCCAGCCCTTCGTGGATGCGCGGCAGCATCCTCAAAGAGGCGTTCAGGCCCGCCAGGTCCCGGGGCGAGGCGCTGCCGGCGGCGGCCCGGGCGGTGATCCGCTCCAGGTCGCCCACCCGCTTGAGGTCGCTCCGCAGCTCCGCCCGCTCCAGGTGCGTCTGGGCGAAGGCCCCCACCCCGCGCTGGCGACGCCCGATCTCGGCGATGTCCAGCAGCGGCTGCTCGATCCAGCGGCGCAGGAGCCGACCGCCCATCGCGGTCATCGTTTTGTCCAGAACCGACAGAAGCGAGAGGCCCTTCCCTTCGGTCGCCAGCGATTCGGTCAGCTCCAGGTGCCGCCGGGTGGCCGCATCGAGCGCCATAAAGGATTCGGTGGTATAGGTGGTCAGGGCGCGGATATGCTCCAGGGCCGCAAACTGGGTCTCCCGCAGGTAGGAGACGACCGCCCCCGCCGCCCGGACGGCCCGTTCCTTTTCCTCCAGCCCGAAGCCTCGGAGGGACACCACGCCGAAATGATCCTGAAGCGTCTCTCGCGCCCCTTTCGCCCGGATGTCGCTGCTCACATAGGGGGCCACCCGCGCCCGGCAGGCCGCGCCGATCTCGCTCTCCCATCCTTCCGCCCCGCCGGTCAGCAGCACTTCCGCCGGGTCCAGGCGGGCGAGTTCCTCATAGAGGCGCGAGGCCGCGTCCGGCCCTTCCAGCTCGGTGGCGAGAAATTCGCCGGTGGAGATGTCCGCGACTGCGAGGCCAAACGCCTTCCCTTCCCCGGCGACGGCCACTAAAAAGTTGTTGGCCCGGGCGGGCAGGAGCGAGTCTTCCAGGAGCGTGCCGGGGGTCACCACGCGGGTCACCTTCCGGCGCACCAGGCCCTTCGCCAGCTTAGCGTCTTCCACCTGGTCGCACAGGGCCACCCGGTAGCCCTTGGCGACCAGGCGGGCGAGATACCGGTCCACCGCATGATACGGCACGCCGCACATCGGCATCCGCTCCGGCTTGCCCACCTCTCGGCCCGTCAGGGTGATCTCCAGCTCCCGGGAGGCGATCTCGGCGTCCTCCCCGAAAAGCTCGTAGAAATCCCCCAGCCGGAACATCAATAGCACTTCCGGATGCTGGGCCTTGATCTTCTGGTATTGCGCCAGCATCGGTGTCAGCTTCTCCGCCACACTCGCCCCCTCGACACATCGCTTTCCACTCGTTCATTATAACAAATAATCCCGCCGGGTTTCAAGTCGGTGGGCGGCGGAGCCAAAGGCGAACACGGCCCAGCCGGGCCGGGCTACGGCGGACCGGCGCTCTCCCGAAGGCGGCGGGCCTGTTCCAGACCGGTCGCGGCGAACGAAGTCCATTCGCTTTTCGGGTAGGCTCGCAGGAAGGCTTCGAAAAGGGAGGCCGCCTCCGCCGGGGCGTTCAGGCGGGAGAGGTGGATTTGGGCCGCCCGCAGGAGGGCCAGTTCCTGAAGGGCCGGATCGGACGCCTGGCGGAGCGACTCGTAGAGGGCTAGGGCCTCGCGGGCGGCCCCGCCGCGCTCGAAGCCGGACGCCAAGCGGTAGCGGGCCGCTTCGGAGAGGAGATATGGCAAGGCCGCTTCACGGTAGAGGGCGATGGCCTCCCCTTCCTGGCCGGCGGCCTGCCAGCCCTCGATGGCCTGGCGCAGGTGGGGACAGGCGGCTTCGAGGTCGCCCAGACGCAGCCAGGCGCGGGCAAGGTCGCCGTGCAGGGCGGTATTCTCCGGCTCCTGCCTCAGCAGCAGTTCCAGCGCCGGAACCGCACGGGCGGGCGAGGCGGTCAGGGCCGCCCGGGCGGCGGCCAGCATGTGGTCCCGGTGGCCTTTCCAGTAGAACTGGAAGGCGTATCCGGCCCCCAGCCCGAAGAGGAAACCGCCGATGTGCGCCCAGTAGCCCACCCCGCCATCCGGCCCGGTCCACAGAAGCGCCACCACGCCCCCCGCCAGTTGAACCATCAGCCAGACGCCCAGCCCGACCAGGGCGGGCACTTCGAAAACGCCCCAGAAGGCCCAGACGATGAGCCAGAGGAAGTAAAAAATCTTGAGCTTCGTTTGATGGAGCCGGACGGCGAAAAGCCCCAGCAGTGCCGCGATGGCCCCGGACGCGCCGATGGCGGGCAGGCCCCGGTACGGGTCACCGGGGGCGTAGAAGGCGTAGCTGACCGCCAGGTGTACCAGCGCCGAGGCCGCCCCGCCCGCCAGGTACAGGAGGAGAAACCCGATCCGGCCCAGAGCCTCCTCGACAGGAGCGCCGAAGATGCCTAAAAAGAGGAGGTTCCAGGCCAGGTGGGCGATCCCGCTGTGCAGAAACATCCAGGTCACCAGTTGCGCCGCGGCGAAATCGTCCGGGACCAGCCCGTAGGCGCGGATCAGGCCGGGATCGGTGGCGCGCCAGTCGCGGCTGGCAAGGGCATAGATGAGGAGGTTGATCCCGATCAGGGCGAGCGTACCCCAGGGGATCCGCTGGAGCGCCCGGTCGCAGCCTAACGGTGCCAGGAAGGCCATCGCTTCAGACCGGCGCTTTCACCGCCGCCGCGGCCCGGGCCGATTCGACCGCGCCCGCGATCAGGGCATCCGGGTCGATCCCTTCCGCCTGGCCCTCGAAGTTCAGGAGTACGCGGTGGCGCAGGGCCATCGGGGCCATCTGCTCGATGTCCTCATAGGCCACGTTGAGCCTGCCCGCCATCAGCGCCCGGATTTTGCCGGTCAGGACCAGGGCCTGCGCCCCGCGGGGGCTGGCCCCGTAGCGCACGAATCGCTTTACCTCTGGCGAGGCCGCGGGATCCGTCGGATGGGTCGCCAGCGACAGCCGGGCCGCAAACTCCCGCACGTGGGCCGCGATGGGCACCTCCCGCGCCAGGCGGCGCATCTCCAGCAGACGCTCCCGGTCGCAGACCGGGGCCGCTTCCGGGAGCGCGCTGCCGGTGGTGCGGTCCAGGATGCGGCCGAGATCTTCCGCCGTCGGAGAAGGGACTTTGAGCTTGAAGAGGAAGCGGTCGAGCTGGGCTTCGGGGAGGGGGTAGGTCCCTTCCATCTCGATGGGATTCTGGGTCGCCAGGACGAAAAACGGCTCCTCCAGGCGGTGGAGGCGGCCCGTAACGGTGACGGAATGCTCCTGCATGGCCTCCAGGAGCGCGGACTGGGTTTTGGGGGTGGCCCGGTTGATCTCGTCGGCCAGGACGATGTGGGCGAAGACCGGGCCTTTCTGGAACCGGAAGGTCCGGCCCTGGGGCGTCTCCTCCAAAAGGTTCGTGCCGATAATGTCGGCAGGCATCAGGTCCGGGGTAAACTGGATGCGGGCGAACTCCAGGGCCAGCGCCCGGCTCAGGGTGCGGACCAGCAGGGTCTTCCCCAGGCCCGGCACGCCCTCTAAAAGCCCGTGCCCGTCGGCGAAGAGGCACATCAGCACGCCCTCCACCACCGGGGCGTGGCCGACGATCACCTTCGCGATCTCCCCCCGGAGCCGCTCGAAATCTTCCTGAAACGCCCGGAGGCGGTCTTCGATCTCCATCGCATCCTGTCAGCGCCGCAGCGCCTCGAAATAGTCTTTCACCTGCTTGCGGTAGGCGGGCGGCACCGACTCCCGGCGCATCGCCTGCTCCGCCGCCCGGCGGTAGCGGGTCTCGACCTCGTAATACGGGCGCAGCGCCCCGGCCTTTTCGGGCGCGCCGCGCACGAAGGCGGAGGCCATCTTCCCCTTCGGCCCCATCTTGCCGGCCACCTTCGTATCGAGCTTCCGGGTGGCGATATGATCGGGCGCATAGAGGCGCTCGAAGCGGGCCGTCTCGCGAGGACGGGCCGCCTCCTGGCGCAGCCTGGGCGATCCCGCCCGCATCGGCGAAGGCTCCGCCTTCCGATGGGTCGTGCCGTGGCCGGCGTCGGGCGCGGCCTGGAAGGAGGCCGTCCGGCCTTCGCCCCCGCCGCTGCCCCCGGAGCCGCCCTCCAGTGAGGTCCCGTTCCGGGGCATCCCGCCCGCGTCGAAGGCATCCTGCGAGAGACGCTGCCCGCTTTCGGAGAGCGCGCTCGCCATCCGCTCCAAAGCCTCTGCAGACTGCGAGGCCCGGCCCTGGGACTGTCAGGTGCCGCCCGCCTGAGCCACCTGCCGGGCCGCCTCACGCTCGGGCGACGCCCCGGATGCGGGCTTTTGAGCCACCTGCCGGGCCGCTTCGGCCAGTTGGCGGGCCATTTTGTCCATCGAAGTGCCGCGGTAGGCGTCAGCCATCTTCCGAAGCTCTGCGGCCAGCGCCTGCCGCTCCTTTGCCGACAGCGTTCCTTTCTCCAGCCGGGCCGCCAACTCCTTCAGGCGGCTTGCCGCCCGGTCGTAATCTTTCCGCGCCAGGGCCCTGGCGGCCTGCCGGGCCAGCGACCGCTCCGCCGAGGCCGGCGTCTTTTCCGAGGCCCGCCCGGCTTCGAGGGCACGGGCGGCCTGCTCCAGCGATTTGCCGGACGCCGCGCGGGCCAGCCGGCGGTGCTGCTCGGAGATCGCCCCGGTCAGCTTGTGAACGGCCACCATCGCTTCCTTTTTGGGAAGCCGTCCTTGCCGCAGGCGCAGGCCCAGCCGTTCCAGGTTCTCTGCCGCCTGCCGGGCCGCGCCCAACTTCTTCTCGCGGGCCGCCGCCTTGGCCTGCCGGGCGACCCGGACGATTTTATCTCCTTCCCGGCGGAGGGCCGCGTTTTCGGCGCGGGTCCGGGGGGACTGGAAAAGCGGGATCGAGGGGGCGTAAAGCGCCAGCAGCAGGGCCGACGCGGAGGCCGCCAGCCACCATAACTCCCGGGCCGGCCCGACCGGAAACGCCCTGCGGATATCGAGGGCATGGGCGCGGCCGGCGGCGTCGGCGATCTGCGCGGCGGCAAAAGGACCGGGGGCCGCCGCGCGGGACAGTTCGAGGGCCGTGCCGAGGCGCTCGCGTAGCCCCAGGCGGGTATCGGCCAGGCGGGCCGCATCCATCGCCGAAACCCGGCGGCTGAGGCCGTACGCGGCCCCGGCCGCGGCCCCGATAGCGGCCATCAGCCCGGCGGCCCTCTCCGGTGGAGGAGCGAGCAGGCGCAGGTGAGACGCCATGACGACCGGGAGAGCGAGCAGGCAGGCGCAGGCCAGCCCGCGCACCGTCCAGGCGAGGGCGGCCCGGCAGTGGATTCTACGGCGCAAGCGGACTACCGTCTCGGTCAATGGGCGTTCGGAAGCGGTCATGATAACTTCATTATACACGAAAGCGGCGGAAAAGAAAAGGGCGGGCGACCGACCGCATCCCTATACGGGGCCGAAGAATTTCACAAAACCAGCGTAAAATCGCCCAAAACGCTTGACAAGATCGGGACAACCTGGTAGAATGGGTGTGCCTGAAAAAACCGACGAGGAGAGGAGAGCTGAACGCCGGACGGTCGCTGTCCGGCCCGGAAGTCGTTTGGTCATCATCGTAGATGTGGCAAGCATCAGACACTGGAAAGGAGTCTCTTATGCGACGAAACGGTTTCACACTCATCGAGCTGCTCGTGGTCATTGCGATCATCGCCATCCTGGCAGCCATTCTTTTCCCGGTCTTCGCGCAAGCCCGCGAAAAGGCCCGCGCCATCTCCTGTCTCTCCAACTGCAAGCAGATGGGGAACGCGGTGCAGATGTATTTGCAGGATTACGACGAGAAGTTCCCCCACCACTCCTGCGCCTGCGACCCCGTGCCGATGGTCAACAACTCCAAGCAGTGCTATTTCACCTCCATCCATCCTTACACCAAAAGTAAGAACGTCTACCGCTGCCCCAGCGACGCCACCAGTTGGCGGCCCTGCGGGAACGTCCCGTTCGCCAAAGACTGGAAGGGCGATGAGGCCTTCAAGATGGAGCGGCTGAGCTATGGCTTCAACATCATCGCCGGGGGCGTTTTCTCCGGACGGATCGGACAATCGGTGGCCGGCATCGCCCGGCCCGCGGAGATCATCCTGATCGCCGACTCGGGCGGCACGGGCTACCTGGGCAACTGCGGCAATTATTCGGGCTGCCCGTTCAATTACATCGTCAGCGGCGAGCGCCACCAGAACGGCTCCAACTGCATCTTCTTCGACGGCCACGCCAAGTGGCTTCCCAAGGACGAGGTCGAAAAGGTGGAGCGCTGGGACTACCGCAATATGAAGTGATCGGCTGGCAAACAGGCGCAGGGGAGAGCAGCGAGGCCGCGCTCTCCCTTTTTTCATGGAGGAGATCACGCCCCGAACGGAACCGGCAGGCGGCGGGAGGGGTCGCGGACAAGGCCGGCAAGGGCCTCCATCACTTCGCCGCCCTGCCATCCCAGCGACCGGGCCGCCTCCGCGCTTTCCGGCAGGCCCAGCCCGTCCGCCCAGACACGAAAGGCTCCGGCATGTCGATAGCCGTGCCAGTGGATGCCGTTCAGGATCTTAAGCGCATCGAGCGCCTCGGAAACCAGCGGGTCGCGGTCCTCGCGGATGGCGGCCACCATATCGGCGGCCTGCCAGGGCTGGAAGGCACCGGCGTAGGCCGGATCGATGGCCGCTTCGAAGGGGCCGCGCAGCGCCGCCTCCAGCCGGGCGTCTTTCAAGGTGAACTCCATCTGGTAGAGCCAGGGGTCGTCGGCCCGGAGCGTGCCGCGCTCCCCGAAGATGCGGAGGCCGCATATCCCCTGCCCCCAGTCACAGGCGCTGGTCGCCAGGCATTTGCCGTGCGACCCGTCCTTGAAAAAGACCAATCCGCATGCGGTGTCCTCCACCTCTATCGTGGGGTGGAGCAGGTTAGCCCAGTAGCCGTAGGCCAGGTCCACCCCGCCCAAAAACCACTGCCAGAGGTCCCAGGTGTAGATGGCCTGGTTCGCACAGACGCCGCCGCCTTCCTGGGACCAGGTGCCCCGCCAACCGGCGCGGGCATAGTAGGCCGCATCCCGGTAATAGAAGTCGATCAGGCGGCTGTACTCGATCCGGCCTAGCTCGGGTAGCACGCGCTCTTTTATAAAACGGTGGCGCGGGTTGTAGCGCTCGGAGCCGATGGAGAGCTTCACCCCGGCGCTCCGGCAGGCTTCGATCATCTCGGAGGCTTCGCCCGCGGTGAGGGCCATCGGCTTTTCGCAGACGATGTGCTTGCCCGCCCTCGCCGCCGCCAGCGTCATCGGGGCATGCAGGTGGTGCGGGGTGCAGATGCTCACAATCCGGATCCGGTCATCCTCCAGCAGGTCGCGCCAGTCGGGATACCAGACCGGCGCCTCGAACCGATCCATCATCCAGCGGGCCGCCGCCTCATCGATATCGGAAACAGCCCGCAGCTCGCAGTCGCCGTCCAGCATCCGCCATGCCTCCCCATGGCTGGCCGCTATCCCCCCGCAGCCGATAATCCCGACCCCGAACCTTCCTCGGCTCATCTTGAGTCCCCTTTCTTTAACGGATGCCGCCTCTTATCCCGCGAAGCCCTGCTCTTTCATCCACGCCAAAAATCGGCGGGCGCAGCGGTCCAGGTTCTCCTCCCCGCCGCCGCCTTCGAGCGCGGAACACATCTCGTACCCGACGTAGCCGTAATACCCAACCTCGTTCAAGGCCGTGAAAAAGGCGCGGTAATCGACGAAGCCCTCGCCCATCGGGACGGCGCGGACGATATCCGCCTCGGGCGCGTAGTTGACCAGGCGCGGGCGGTAGGCGAAGCGCGAGCGGCGGACGTAATCGGCGACGGTGGTGTGGGCGATGAAGGGACCCATCTTGCGGACGGCTGCCCCGAGATCCGCGCCCTGGAGGGCGGGCGACCAGGCGTCGAAGGCGGCCTTGCAGTTGGTCTCGCCCACCTCGGTCAGCAAATCATAAAGGCTTTCGTGGTGGGCGGCGATGTCGTGGTGGTTCTGGACGCAGAGCGTCACGCCCCACTGCGCCGCCCGCCGGGCCGATTCTCTCAAGGATTCCACGCACCAGCCCCATTGCAGGTCATAGGAAAGAGAGGGGCGCTCGAAGCCGGTAAAGACGCGCACCAGACCGCCGCCCAGATCGCGGGCGAGGCGGGCGAGTTCGGCGATATAGAGGATCTGCATCTCCCGGTAGGGCACATCGGGCGTGTCGCTACCGCCGCAGAAGTCGTTGTACCCGGCGACGGCGGCAAGAGCGACCCCTTTGTCCTCCATCAGGGCGCGGAGGCGCTTGCGCGGATCGGGGCCCATGTCCAGGAGCGAGGCATGGGGGCGCTTCGCCACCAGCATCACCCCGTCGTACCCGAAGGCGGACGCCTTTTCGATGACGGCCTCGACCGGCAGCCTCGCCTGCCCCGGCCATACCCCGGCGTAACTGACCGAATGAAGCGCGGTTTTCATGCGTTCTCCTTTGCGTTGTGCGGTTCGAATGGATCTCTATTTCGCCCCGGCGGGCGCTTCGGCGGGGCGGGGGAAGACGGCCCGCGCCCAGCGCCGCCCGGCGTCGGCGGCGGTGGTGAGGACGAGGGCGATCATGACGGCGCAGAGGAGGGCGTTCAGGTTGCCGTCGAAGGTGCGCTGGGGCAGGTAGAGCCGGAAGATATTCCAGATGCCCGCCGTGACGGTGGTGACCAGCATGAAACAAAAGGGCAGGAAGGTCACCAGGGCGTATTTGGGTTTGTTGGTCGCCAGGATGAAGGAGGTGCCAATCGCCAGGGCCATCACCGCCAGAAGTTGGTTGGCGACCCCGAACATCGGCCAGATCGTTTTGATGTCGTTCCGGTAGACCAGATAGCCCCAGGCGAAGCAGACGAGCAGGCTGGTGAGGGCGGTCTGGCCCAGCGGCAGCTTGCGGGATAGCCCCCCTTCCGTCGCCTCGCGGCCCCGCAGCCGGTTCCAGGAGCGGGCGATCATCTCATCCACCACGTAGCGCCCCACGCGCGTGCCGGTATCCACGGTCGTCAGGATGAAGAGGGCCTCGAACATGATGACGAAATGATACCAGTAGGCCATCAGGTGCTTCATGCCGGGAAGATTCGCAAAGATGTTCGCCATCCCGACCGCGAGCGTCACCCCGCCGCCGACGCGCCCCGCCAAACTGGTCTCCCCGACCTGACGGGCCATCTCGCCCAGGTTCGGGGCGGCCATGCCGAGTTTCGCGAAATCGTCAGGCTTGACGTTGATGCCGAAATAGTCGCCGGGCAAAAGCGAGCAGGCGGCGATGAGGGCGGTCAGGCCGACGAAGCTCTCCACGATCATGGCCCCGTAGCCGATCATCGGGATCTCCCGCTCGGAAGAGATCATCTTCGGGGTCGTGCCGGAGGCAATGAGGGCGTGAAAGCCGGACACGGCCCCGCAGGCGATGGTGATGAAGCAAAAGGGCCAGACCGGGCCGGGGATGATCGGGCCGCCCTTCAAGAACTGGAGGGCCGGCATCTTGATGGTGGGATTCACGACAATCAGGCCGACCGCCAGCAGGGCGATGGTCCCGATCTTCATATAGGAGCTGATATAGTCCCGCGGGCAGAGGAGGAGCCAGACCGGCAGCACGGAGGCGATGAAGCCGTAGACCGGGAGCGCCAACGAGATGGCCGTCGCCGAATAAGTGAACCAGGGCCCGATGGAGGACTTGGCGACCGCATCCCCGAACGCGACGGCCAGCAGCGTCAGCCCCACCCCGATGGCGGACGCCTCCGCGATCCGGCCCTTGCGTAGTTTGTACATCCACAGCCCCACGAAGAGGGCCGCCGGGATCGTGGCGACGATGGTGAAGGTCCCCCAGGCGCTTTCCGCGAGGGCGTTCACGACCACAATCGCCAGGCCCGCCAGGGCCGTGATGATAATGAAGAGGATCGCGATCCCTGTGACGATCCCCGCGGTCGGGCTGATGTAGCGGCGGGCGATCTTGGCGAGCGATTCCCCGTTGTGGCGCACCGAGGCGAAGAGGATCACCAGGTCGTGTACCGCGCCCCCCAGCACGGCCCCGATCAGGAGCCAGAGCGTGCCGGGCAGAAAGCCGAACTGGGCCGCCAGCACCGGGCCGATCAGAGGCCCCGCCCCGGCGATGGCCGCGAAATGGTGGCCGAAGAGAACATAGCGGTTGGTCGGAAAATAGTCGTGCCCGTCGTTGTGGATCTGGGCCGGGGTGGGCCGGTCCGGGTCCAGGACCAGCACTCGGGTGACCAGAAACTTGCAGTAGTAGCGGTAGGCTATCGCCAGCATGCACAGGGCGGCGATCACCAGCGTCAAAGCGTTCATCGAGCCTCCTTTCAGAATCCGCATTCAGGGCAGAGCATCGAAACATTTTTACCGGTGTTCATCAGAGCGTCGATCCGTGTCCATCGGTGATCCCAAAGACAACGCCTTCAGCCCCGCCGCGGCCTCACGCGGGAACGGCCTGGTTCTTGCCGTTGTGTTTGGCCCGGTACATCGCCGCGTCGGCGGCGGCGATCAGGCCGGCCTGCGTGTCGGCGTCGGCGGGATAGGTGGCGACCCCCAGGCTGATCGTTTTGCGGACCGA
>JADLDR010000168.1 GCA_020846535.1 Armatimonadota bacterium
ATCGAACGCCTTCAGGCTTTGGGCAGGGAACCGGTCTCGATTTCCCGTCATCGCCCATTCCCTGCGGCCCTCGACTTCTGTGGGCTACGCCAGACAAGGAGTGCAGAATGACGGTGGATAAAACCTTGATGCCAACGATCATCGGAGGTTGGCAAGATTTCCAGAAGGCTCTTGCGAAGGCCATCGCGCCATTCGATGCCGTGTAGTTTTCGTTCCGTGCCTCCGCAAACGTGAATTCCGTCCGAGAGGTCGCGGCCCATACCGTTGGCGTGCGCGCCCGCTGGTTTTTAAGTCCCTGGTTCTACGGAGAAGGGGGATACCGCTCCCAAGCCTTTCAGAGTTGGGATCACCCGGAAGCGAAGCTAAGGAGCTTGGAATCGACCTGGACAGGGATGCAGGAAGCCATAGCCCGATGGACGCCCGAAGAGTGGGAGAAGACCCGTCCCGGGGAGGATGAAACCGAGCCGGAGGTCATTACGCGCTCGTGGGTGATCTGGCATCTGATAGAACACGACCTCTACCACGGCGGGCAAATCTCGATTACGCTTGTCGCTCATAGCCTGCCGGCACTTGCCATCTAAGACAGGATCAAGCCATGCCCTATCCTTCTGCCGGTGACCCCGCCCCCGACCTTACGCTTGCCGGTTCGGACGGCCGGCCTGTCCACCTCTCCTCCCTCTGGCAAGACGGCCCGGCGGCACTGGTTTTCCTGCGGCACTTCGGGTGAACGTTCTGCCGCGAGCATGTGGCGCAGTTGCGCCGCGATGAGGCGGCCTTCCACAGACGGAACGCCTCAGTCGCCCTGATCGGTATGGGGACGCCCGGGGAGACTGACGCCTTCTGCCGCTCCCGATCCCTTCCCTTCGCCTGCCTGAGCGACCCTTCTCGACAAGCCTATGAAGCCTACGGCCTCGCCCGCGTCTCGCTGCCGCAAATTCTGGGGTCCGGCAGAGCCTATATCCGTATGGCGTCCGCTTTTATGCAGGGACACGGCTTCAGCAGGCCCGTAGGCGATGCCCGCCAGATGCCCGGCGTCTTTATCGTGGACAGAGCAGGGAGGGTTCGCTACGCACACCGTCACAAGGATGTTTCGGACAACCCGCCGAATGAAGCCTTGCTGGCCGTTCTGGACGAAGTTTGAACAGCCAATCACGCGCAGGCCAAAGGAGAACCCGCTATGCCATCCACCCGGATGACCGGAAAAGAGCGTATCCGGGCTGCCGCCCGCCATGAGGAGCCGGACCGCGTGCCCGTCTCGCCCCGCCGCCTACCTCCTGTGGAAGCACGGGAAGGCCGACATCCGAACCGAGATGGAAGCTTTCCCGGAGATGGACATCATGACCATCGCGGGAGAGCCAACCCCCAATTACCTGGAAAGCTACCCGGACAGCTATTCTCTCCCGGAGGTTCGGGTGGAGCAGGCGAAATACCGGGAGGACAACTACCAGGTGGTGAAGCGGACATTCCATACGCCTGCGGGCAGCCTTTCGGACCGCACCAAAATTCCGCCCGCCGGTCGCGAATACGGCGTCAGCCCGAATCCCATCAAGACCGAGTAGCTGGTCAAAAGCCTGTCGGACCTGGATGCGCTCCGCTACCTCCTGTCCGAGCCGGCCACCGATTACCGCTTCTTGAAGGAATACGGCGGGATCGTCGGAAATCGAGGGGTCGTGATGCTCTGCATCCGATCTCCGCTGAACCACAACGCCGGGGCGGCCCGGGACATGCAGGACTTGATGGCGGACTATTACACGGACAGGCCCCTTTTCGATGCCCTGCTCTCCCTCTTTTTCGAGAGAATGATGGCCCAGACCAAAAACGCCCTGGAGGGCGGGGCGGAGTGGATCTTCGGCAGTTGGTATTTCCACTCCCTCTCTTCGGGCTGGTCCCCGCGTATCTTCGAGGAAGCCTTCGCTCCCTGGATCCGGGCGCATGTCGATCTTGTCCACAGCTACGGAGCCTATTACGATTACTACGACGACGGCAAGCTCAACGATACCATGGAGATCATTGCCGGAACCGGGGTGGATGTGCTGGGAACCTGTACTCCGCCGCCGGTCGGAGACTTCGATTTGAAGGCCGTCAAGGCAAGGATAGGCAGCCAGGTCGCTTTAAAAGGCTACATCGATCTGCTCTATGTGATGCAGCGCGGCACGCCGCAACAGGTCGAGATAACCGTCCGGGAGGCGATGGAGATTGCCGGGCCGGGCGGGGGGTGGATCATCGGCACCTCGGACAGCTTTCGGGAGAACACCCCGGACGAAAACATGGCGGCCTACTGGAACGCCTGCCTAAAAAACGGCGACTACAGGCAACGGTAGGGGGAAGTGGCGTTGACGGCGTGAACCCGCGGCAAGCGTCGCCCACCCGCCATAGGGCAGCCGACCGGTTTAAGTTAGGGTAATTGCTCCCTACAAATAGAGCAAGCGCCCGATGGCTTCAGGAAACGGATGTGTTATGATTAGGTTGAAAGAACGTTTGCCCCGCGCTTATAAGTTTCTGCTTTATGAAAGCATGGTAAGGACTGCTGTTTTTGCTTCGTACCCATCCTGAGCCGCAAGATGCACAAAGTGAAAAAATCAGCGTTTATCCATGATATGAATAGAGCAGCCGGATTTCGGAACCGGCTGAGATCCTCCCCAATCTTTTTCCGATGGAGAAGGAATTGATTCTTATACGACGAATAACAAATAAAAACGGCTGTATTTATCCGATTGCGGGCCGGTGATATGGAGCCGTTTTCCGATACGCCCGCGAATAATGGTTTTTAGCTCTTTTCCGTATAGAAATTCACAATCGAGGGAAGAATCATCATAATGCAACCCAAGTTGTCCCCTAGCCCGGGGCCAGTCCCGTTTGTCGGGGTAGGGGGGCGATGCATTGCACCCCATAGGTATCCAGATAAGGGGAAGATCCTCTATTCCTGGGGGATGGGTGACCTCTCTCCCCTAACCCCTCTCCCCGAAGCGGGGAGAGGGGGACAGAGTGTGCGGTGCTTCATGGCATCATCTGCTCCCCCTGCCCGTTTCGGGAAGGGGGCCGGGGGGTTAGGTAACAGTCTATCAGAGTCCCGCCCCCCGCCCCGGCGGGACAGTCACCCTGATCGGGATACCTATGGGGCGCGTTGCATCGCGCCCCTCCCCCGCATCGACCTCCATTCGGGTAGGGAGCAACTTGGGTTAATGTGTCCTTCCTCAGCATCCAGGCCCCTGCGGGGCGATCCACCTTCACCGAAGCAGAATTTCGTTCCACACAATCGAATATAGCCAATCTCAAAATCCTTCAAAGAGATAGAGAAAATGCGTGTTTCCCGTCGAGAGTTTCTCACAGGAGTAGGCGCGACGGCTGCCGGTGTGGGGCTGTCCACAGCGAGTTTCAACCACCTCATCCCCTTCCTGGACCAGCCGGACGACATCGAGCCTGGGGTCGCCTCATGGTACGCCACCGGCTGCCGGGAATGCCCCGCAGGCTGCGCGATGATCGTGCGGAACCGGGAATCCCGGGCCGTTAAATGCGAAGGGAACACCCTCTCCCCGCTCAACCGGGGAAGGCTCTGCGCCCGTGGGCAGGCGGCCCTCATGGGGCTGTACGACCCGGACCGCATCCCGGGCCCGATGCAGAGGGATGACGCCGGAAAGATGGTTCCATCGAACTGGACCAGCGCCCTGTCGGTGGTCGGGGCGCAGCTTGCCAAGCATCCCCGGGTGGCGCTGATGAGCGACCTCCAGACCGGCAGCCTGGCCGCCCTGATGCGGGTTTGGCTGGGCGCGTTCGGTTCGAGCCGCCTCCTGATGTACGAGCCGATCAACTACGAGACCGTGAAGGCTGTGTCCGGGGGCGTTGTCCCGACCTATCACATCGAGCGAAGCGACTACCTGATTTCCTGCGGCGCGGACTTTTTGGAAACGTGGATTTCGCCGGTCGAATATGCTGCCCGGTTCGCCGAGATGCGGCAGGTCCAAGGCGGAAGGCGCGGGCGTTTCCTCTATATCGGCCCCCGCATGTCCATGACGGCGGCTAATGCGGACAGGAGGCTTATCGTCCCGCCGGGGATGATCGCGGCTGCGGCGCAGGCCGTTATCTCCGGGCAGCCCGCCCAGATTCCCGGTGTCACCGTGGAGGAGCTTCAGGCGGCAGCCCGGGAGTTTGCCGCTGCATCCTCACCTCTAGCCCTGCCCGGCCTTGACCCGGATGCGGCGCGGGCGGCGGCGGCCTTTGCGGCAGGCAGGCCCTCCCCTCTGGTCGATTCCGGTCGGCCCCACGCCCTCACGGCGGCGGCCACCTCCGCGGAGGTCGAAGCGTTCCTCGGCGCGATGGAAAGCGGCCATATCGATTTGTTGGTGATCAGCGGGGCGAACCCGGCCTATGCCCTGGCCTCTTCGGATCGGTTCCGGCAGGCGCTCCAGCGGGTTCCAATGGTGGTCAGCCTGTCGCCCTTTATGGACGAAACGACCGCCCTGGCCCACTGGGCGCTCCCGGCCAGCACCCCGATGGAATCCTGGGGGGACTACCGGCCCTACCCGGACATCGTGAATATCATGCAGCCGGCGATGGGCCTCCTCTTCGACACCCGGCAGGCGGGGGACATCCTCCTCGACCTGGCGAAAAGTGCAGGGGTGGAACCTGCCCGGGCCTTCAAAGCCGCCTCCTTCTACGAATTCCTGCGCCTGCGGTGGGGCTTTCCGCTCCCGCCGGGCGCGAATGCCAGTACGGTCGCCCCTGCATGGGAAGCCGTGGTCGCCAAAGGAGGGCGGTTTACGCCCTCGCCCGGCGCGGCTCCGGCAGCGGGAGCCGCAGATCAGGCGGCCCTGCCCGAATCCCCGACCCCGGCGGCGGGGCAGATGCGCCTCTGGGCCTACCCGCACCTCTACTTCTATGACGGGCGCGGGGCCAACCGGCGCTGGCTCCAGGAGATGCCGGAGCCGATCACCAACGCGGTGTGGGGAACCTGGGCAGAACTCCATCCCGAGACGGCCCGCAAACTCGGCATCGAAACCGACGATGTGATCGAGATCGCCGTCCATGACCGGAAAATACAGGTTCCGGCGATTGTCTGGGACGGCATCGCGCCCGACACGGTGGCGGTTCCCATCGGGGAGGGGCACGAGGTTTACGGACGGTTCGCCGCAGGGATCGGGGCGAACGTTCTTCCGCTGCTGGCGGCAGCCAGCCCGCCGGTGACTGTCAGCAAGACAGGCAAGAGTAAATGGGCGGCCCGGCTGCGGGGAGCGGACGAGCAATACGGCCGGGAGATCGTGCAGACCGTTTCCCTGGAAGAGCCTTTCAAGCGGGAAGAGGAGATCATTATGCCCTTGCCGGAAGGCTTCGACAAGGGGGTGGATTTCTACAAGCCGCACGAGCACTCCAAGCACCGCTGGGCCATGACCGTGGACCTCGACCGCTGCATCGGCTGCCACGCCTGCACCACGGCCTGCTATGCGGAGAACAACATCGGCGTGGTCGGGGCGGAGCAGATCCGCAAGCGCAGGGAAATGGCCTGGCTCAGAATCGACCGCTATTTCGAGAAATCGGAAACCGCCCCTGTACTCTTCCAGCCGATGCTCTGCCAGCACTGCGACTCCGCGCCCTGCGAAGTGGTCTGCCCGGTCTACGCCGCCTCTCACGGCGAAGAGGGCGTGAACATGCAGGTCTACAATCGCTGCGTCGGCACGCGGTACTGCTCCCACAACTGCCCCTACAAGGCGCGGAAATTCAACTGGTTCGACTACAGGTGGCCCGATCCCCTGAACTACCAGCTCAACCCGGACGTGACTGTGCGCTGCCGCGGCGTCATGGAGAAATGCACCTTCTGCATCCAGCGCATCCGGGAGGTGGAGATGGTGGCCCTCCGGGAGAACCGGAAGGTGCGTGACGGCGAGATCGTGCCCGCCTGCGTGCAGACATGCCCGACCGGAGTATTCACCTTCGGGGACCTTCTGGATCCGGATGCGGCGGTCACTAAAATTATTCGCAACGACCCGCGGGCCTACCAGGTGCTGCGGGAGATGAACACCAAAACGGCAGTGATCTACCTCAAGAAAATTGTGGAGAGGCGCTGAGAATGCAGGTTTTGAGAGAAATAGACAGGATCGTACTGGGATCGCTGGGGAAGCCCTCCAGGTCTTACCTGGTGTTTCTGGGTGTGTGCGTTCTGTTCATGGGGCTGGGGCTGCTCGCCTTCGGATACCAGTATATCATGGGCCTGGGGGTCACCGGGCTGACCATCCCGGTCGGCTGGGGCGTTTTCATCACCAACTTCGTCTTCTGGGTCGGTATCGCCCACTCCGGGACCCTGATTTCCGCCATCCTCTTCCTCTTCCGCACCAAATGGCGGAACGGGATCAACCGGGCGGCCGAGGCCATGACGATCTTCGCCATCATGACGGCAGGGCTGTTCCCGATTGTCCACCTGGGCCGCCCGTGGGTCTTTTTCTGGATCATGCCCTACCCGAACTGGAGGCATCTCTGGCCTAACTTCAAGTCTCCTCTGGTCTGGGACGTGGTGGCGGTCACGACCTATTTCACGGTCAGCCTCCTCTTCTTCTACCTGGGCCTGATCCCCGACCTCGCCACCGCCCGCGACCACACCGAGCCGGGCTGGCGCAAAAAGCTCTACACGTACCTGGCCCTCGGTTGGACCGGTAAATACGAGCAGTGGCGGCATTACGCCCGCACCTATCTGGCCCTGGCCGTCCTGGCAGCTCCCCTGGTCATCTCGGTACACAGCGTGGTGTCCTGGGACTTCGCGATGTCCCTGGTGAGAGGATGGCATACCACTATCTTCGCTCCTTTCTTCGTGGCCGGGGCGATCCATTCCGGGCTGGCGATGGTCATAACATTGCTTGTCCCGCTCAGAAGAGTGCTGGGCCTTGAGAAAATCCTCACGGTCTACTACTTCGAGCAGATGGCTCTCATGCTGATCCTCACCGGCGGCATCCTCGGTTACGCCTATATGATCGAGCACTTCATCGCCTGGTACAGCGGCAATATCTTCGAACGGCAGTTCGCCTGGTACCGCGCTTTCGGGTCGGCCTACTACAGCCCCACCTTCTGGGGGATGGTGATCTTCAATGTGCTGGTCCCATGCACCTTCTTTTTCAAGAAACTGAGGACGAACCTTCGCTACCTGGTCTTTGCCTGCATCCTCATCAATATCGGGATGTGGCTCGAACGGTTCGTGATCATCGTGATCTCCCTATCCCGGGATTACCTGCCCTCCTCATGGGGCAATTACGCGCCCAGCCCGGTGGAGGTCGCCATTACGCTGTTCTCCTTCGCTTTCTTCCTGTTTCTGTTCCTGTGCTTCGTAAAACTCTTCCCCTCCATCCCGATGAGCGAGCTGAAGGAACAGGCGATTGAGGAGCAGCACAATCAGTACTGGGGGGAGGAAAAGTAATGGCGGAAACGGTGCGGGTGCGGGCAAGATTCGAAAGCTACGAAAACCTGGAACACGCTCTGAAGCGCCTCAAGGAAAAGGACGTCCGGCGCTACGAGGCTTACGGCCCCATCATCCTGAAGAACCTGGAAGAACACATGCCCAAAGAGGGCAGCCCTGTCCGTATCTGGTCTACGGCAGGGGCGCTGCTGGGGCTGTTCGGCTTCTGGTATCTATGCGTGGCCGCCGCGCTGATCTACAATCTGGTGGTCGGCGGGAAGCTGCCCGTGTCGAACGTGCCCTATGTGGTGGTCATGTATGAAGGGACGATCCTGCTGGGGGCGATTTTCGCCTTTCTCGCCGGACTGGTGCTGTTCAAGGTCTGGCGCATCCACCCGCCCGCGGGCTACGATCCCCGCTACACCAACGACAGCTTCGGGGTGGAGATCGAATGCGACCGGGACGAGGAAGGGCAGATTATCGAGATGCTGAAAGAGTCCGGAGTGACCGAGATCTATGAACACTGAGAGGATCCAAATTCCAACCGAATCATCCTTCAAGCCGCCCGCCGCGCTCTGGGCCGTTTGTACCCTGGCCGTGGCGATCGGGGCGGGCGGGCTGGTGGCGGCCTTTGCGGCCAATCCCCGGGACGGCTGGCTCTGGCTGCTGATCGATTTCACGGTCTTTGCCGGAATCGGGATCGGGGCGCTGATGTGGGCCGCCGTTTTCCGCGTGGCCCAGGCCCGCTGGACGCCCGCCCTTAACCGGCTGGCCCATGGCATTCTCTACTTCATGCCGGTTCTCTTTGCGGCGATGATCCTGCTGCTGATGGGCGTCCGTAATTACGCGCCCTGGACGCACCACCACGACCCGCTGCGGGAGGCGTGGCTGAATGTCCCCTTCATGGTGGCCCGCAACCTCTTCTCATTCGGGCTGCTCTGGGCGCTCCTGGCAGTGCTGGTGCGCTGGACGCTGGGGGCGGACGCCCGCTGGAAGCGGGGAGAGGCGATCCCCCAACGCGAGCAGTTTCGCATGACCGCCCTGGGAACGGGCACGGTCTTCTGGTTCACCATCGCCGCCTCGATCATCTCCTACGATTTCATCATGTCCCTTTCTCCCGAATGGGCCAGCACCATGTTCGCGCCCTACTACTGGGTAACCAGCCTCTACACCGGCATGGCGGCCCTGGTGGTAATGGCCGCGTTCCTGAAGAAAGCGGTCAATGCGGAACGGTTTTTCGGCCCGGCCCGCTTTCACGATATGGGCAACCTCCTGCTTGGCTTTTCGCTCCTCTCGATGGGGATGTTCTTCGCGCAGTATCTGACGATCTGGTATGAGAACCTGCCGGAAGAGACCTTCTTCATCGTGCCGCGCTACTACCGGGGCATCTGGCCGCCGGTCGGATGGGCGGCCTTTCTGATGGGGTATATGATCCCCTTCATTGTACTCCAGAGCGTCCGGCTCAAGCGGAACCCCGTGCAGAACGCGACGGTATCGGTTCTCATTCTGGCCGGAGTGGCGATGGAGCGATATGTGCTGATCGTCCCCTCCGTCGAGCCGGACCGGCTGATGCTTCATCCCCTAGGGGCACTGAGCCTGCTGGCTTTTGCCGGGGCGATGGTGATGGCGGTCTGCCTATTCATGACCCGCCATGCACCCGTCTCCGCGGCGGATATGGATTTGATGAGGTCCGACATGAAGCTGGAGGTCCTCTCATGACAGGATTCCGGTCATTCCTTCAAAATATGTTCCGCAAAAACCGGCAGAAGGATTCCGGGCGGACGGTGCTGCCACAGGAGTCGGGAGAGCCGAGTTCCTCCCCTACTGTGGAGCCGCCCGAGGCCAGCCATACCCGCAAGATCGTCCTGATGATCCTGATAGCGGCAGCGGTCATCGCAGCCTCGGCCTCCGGGCTGATCGGTTCCTACCGGCCCGGCCCGGTGCAACCGATCCCGTTCAGCCACCACCTTCATGCGACGAACAAGCAGATCAGTTGCCTTTTCTGCCATGCGACAGCCCCGACCTCCCCGCATGCCAGCATCCCGTCGGTGGACAAGTGCCTGCTCTGCCACAACGTGATCGCCACTAACTTCAAGCCGATCCGGAAGATCAAGGACGCCTACGATACTCAAAAGCCGATCCCGTGGGTGAGGGTGGCGACGATCCCCGATCACGTCCACTTCAGCCACCAGAATCACATCGCCCGGGGCGTCGATTGCAGCCGGTGCCACGGCGATGTGAAATCGATGGATCGCATGACCCTTGTTTACAAGCTGGATATGAACTTCTGTGTTCAGTGCCACTGGCAGAACAAGGCTTCGACGAGCTGCTTCACCTGTCACTATTGATAGCCACTGAGGATCTGCGGTGATATCTCTTCACAGTCTCATCAACCAATCAAAACAGGAATACAGCGCTGCCAAACTCTGGATGGTCTCCGGGTCGGTCTGGCTGGCGGTGGGCACGGTCTTCGGGCTGCTTGGCGCTATTCACCTGGCTGCACCCGACTATTTCGCCAATGTGCCATGGCTGCAATTCGGGCGTGTCCGACCGTTACATGTAAATACCGTATTCTTCGGATTCGTTATCGCGATGCTGATCGGCGTCTGCCTTTATATCCTGCCCCGGGTGCTGAATACCCGCCTTTACAGCGAGAGCATGGGGGTCATAGCAGGGGTCATCTTCAATGCCGCCGTCCTGATCGGTGACATCGCCCTATTGGCTGGACAGACCCAGGCGCGGGAATATGCGGAGTATATTTTCCCTGTCGATGTTCTAGTGGTGATCACCTTTGCGCTCCTCACCTATAATATCGTGATGACCGTTCTCAGACGGCAGGAAAAAATCCTTTATGTGTCTGCCTGGTACATCGTCGGGGCTATGCTCTGGACGTGTGTTGTTTATGTGGTCGGGAACGTCATGTGGCATCCACGAACCGGGGCCGAGACCGGCATAGGCGATGCTATCAACGCCTGGTATTATGGACACGATGTCCTCGGCCTGCTGATGACTCCTCTAGCCGTCGCTATCGCCTATTACATGGTTCCCCGCATCACCCGAGCGCCGCTCTACAGCCAACTACTGGGGATCATCGGGTTCTGGTCTCTTCTGGCCTTTTATGCCCATATCGGCGGACACCATCTTTTGCAGGCCCCGATCCCGACCTGGCTCAAGTCTGTCTCGGTAATCGACAGCTTCGCCATGATGATCCCGGTCGCCACAGTGCTGATCAACCAGTGGTACACCTCCCGAGGGCGCTTCGATGTGTTCATGGCGAACCCTGCGGCCAAGCTCATGTTCGTAGGGACGATCTGGTACGCCATAGTCTGCATCCAGGGGCCGCTTCAGTCCCTGGCATCGGTCCAGCGCGTGACGCATTTCAACAACTGGGTCATCGGCCACGCTCATATCGCCGTTCTCGGGTTCACCGGGTTCATCGCCCTGGGCGGCATGTATTATGTACTCCCCTACGTGACCCGCCGCAAAATATACCGCGAGGAATACGTCAATCTTCAATACTGGCTGCTTCTACTCGGACTGCTCGGTTTCTTCGTCGAACTGACCATCGCGGGGCTGATTCAGGGGCAGGGCTGGTTGGAAGGTGAAACGGTCTATCAGATACTTCCTTCCCTTAAACCTTACATGGTGCTGCGCGTGATGAGCGGCCTAATGATCGTTACGGGATCTTTTATAGGCTTGTATAACATCATCATGACTCTTCTCAAAGGAGAGCCTACCACAACATGAGAAATGCAAACACCATTCTGATCCTGGGGAGTATGCTGGTTGTGCTAGCGGCAACCTTCGCATCCGTCATGTGGCCTTTGTATACGATGAATGACACCCCATCCGACACCTGGCGGCCTCTGACGGGACTAGAGGCTCAGGGGCGGCTGCTCTACCTCCGCAACGGGTGTACCTACTGCCATTCGCAGTATATCCGCCCCCAGGACTGGGATATCGGATCTCAACGAATCGCCCAGAGGGGAGACTACTACGGCGAAAGTCCGCACCAGCTCGGTTCCGAGCGGACCGGGCCGGATCTCTCCCAGGAGGGCGGGGAGCACACCGACGACTGGCAGGTAGCCCATTTCGTCAATCCGCGTTCCACCAGGCCCCGGTCACTGATGCCGCGCTTCGCCTTTGAAGGGGAGCAGAACATTCAGGCCCTGATCGCCTATGTGCAGAGCCTGGGCGGGAAGCGGGCCGACGATCGGGTGAAGGTTCAGCGATACTGGCGCGAGAAGATGATCGCCGCCTATAAAAAAGGCCCGGACGCCAATGTCGAGTGGCTCCACTCTCAGGTACCGGCTACCTGGCGGGCCATGCCCACCGAGAGCGCGATGACGAAAGCCTCTATCGCCCGGGGGGAGAAAGTCTACCAGGACTATTGCATCGGCTGCCACGGCCCGGTTGGAGACGGCAACGGCCCTGCGGCCCCTTACCTGACGCCCAGGCCGCTGAATTTTACCCTCCTGAAGCGCCATCTGGTCGAAGGCAAATATATCGGCGGCATCCTCTACTACCAGATCATGAACGGGATCACCGGCAGCGCCATGCCCTATTTCAAGAAGGATCTGGAGTCGGCGAAGATATGGGATGTGGGCAACTTCATCGAATACAGCTTCATCAATCACCGGGACGACATCTACCGCAAGGAAGGTATTCCCGCCTCCTTCGAGGGCCGGGACGCGGGCGGGTATAACCCCGCCCTGGGCCTGAAAGGGGCCGAAAAATGACGCTGCTGGAAGTCTGGGCCACCTACGCCTTTCTCGGGATGCTCGTTTATTGCGCCCTCTTCATCTGGGCGCTGCGAAACAAGCAGTTCACCGGCTTCGACCGGGCGCGCCATATCCCTCTGGACGCCGCCGAACCCATCGAACCGGAGAACCGCCGCGCCTCCCGGCTGGACCGCTACACCGGGCGGGGAATCGCCCTCCTGACCCTAGCCCTTTTCGGATACACCCTCTGGGTGGCGTTGAGATAGGAGGGGGGCGAGGGGTTGTGTGCTTACAAGGGGAGGTAAGGAACGAGAGAGTTGCCAAGCGCATCCAAATCGGCCCAAATAACCTAACGACATGACGGGTTATGGAGGCAAGGGATGCGCTGGCCCCAGGTAGTATATCAGATTCAAGAGCAAATGGCCCAGCACTTGGGGCATCGAAGGCCCG
>JADLDR010000169.1 GCA_020846535.1 Armatimonadota bacterium
AAGGGATGCGCCGGAGCGCCTCCGGGGAGAGGGGGAGAGAGGGTGCGGTACTTGACCCCCCCATCCCCTCCCCCTGCCCGTTTCGGGAAGGGGGCCGGGGGGTTAGGTAACAATCTATCAAAGTCCCGCACCCCGCCCCGGCGGGACAGTCACCCTGATCTGGATCGCTATGGGGCGAACCTTGTGATCGCCCCTCCGGCCTTGTCTCAGGGGGAACTGCACCCTGACTCCGACAGGCTGCTTAGCCCTGCTCTTCAAAGGCCAGATTGCGGCCCTGATCGGCAGGCTTCGCAAGGCCACAGGCCCGGGCGGATCGGGAGCCGTATTTTTGAGCCGGTCACGCCCCCTAAAGAACATATCCAGCGTATCAAGGACAGATCAGCCAGGACGCTCAGGGATATCGTCTGACCGAGGCCGGCAAAAGGGCTCTCAAACCCTATCTGGCCCGCCTGTTAGCCCAGTACCCGGATCCCTGACAAATCAGATATGCTGTCCTGGATCGACAATTCGCTGGCGGTAGTTTGACAATGATGCGGGCGCAATCAATCGCATCCGCATCATATTACATGCCGGGAAGGACTTCCTGTTCGGTTCGCCTAATTATAGCCTAGTTTTTGATAAGCGAGGTTTATGTTGGCGAATCGACTCTCCACCGATGCTCCGGAAACGGGGCGTATGCAAACCGGGCAGGCTAAGGAGGGCCTGACCTGGAAAGGCGCGATCATCGCGATTCTGTTCGCTCTTTTCTTTGTGGCGCTGGCAGCCGTTGCCATCCGGCACTCCGAGATGGTCACCGGCCAGTACATCAGCAACGGCGTTCCCCCCCTGCCCGCTTTCGCCGTCATCCTCTTTTTGAGCCTGCTGCGGCCCATTTTACGCCGTTATCTCCCCCGCCTGGCCCCATCCAGAGCGCAGACGCTCCTCATCTACATCACCGTGGCGGTGGCCGTGATTTTCAGCGGGCTGTATCAGGTGCGGGCCTTCCTGCCGCATCTGGTTTCCCTGCAATACTGGGGCCGCAGCGACCCCTTGCTGGGCCAGTACGCCCGGTATCTCCCCTCCTGGTATGCGCCCCACGACATGAAAGCCATCATCGACTACTTTGAGGGGGCGGACAAAGGGGTAATCCCCTGGCATGTCTGGATGAAGCCCCTGGCGATCTGGAGCCTTTTTTTCGGGGCCGTCTTTGTAGGGGTCTTCAGCCTGGTCAGCCTGGTGCAGCGCCAGTGGATCCGCAACGAGAAGCTCTCCTTCCCCCTCCTGGCCTTGCCGATGGCCCTAACCTCGGACAGCTGGTCGATATACGGCGGGGCCGGCAGCCGAAGGATGCTCTTCATCATCGGATTCGGCATTGCCGCCGTCTTCAACGGGGTGAATATCCTTCATATCATCTACCCTTCCGTTCCCTCTATCGGTTTCTCGTTTTCGCTGGCCGAGTATTTTCCGAACCGGCCCTGGACGCCTCTCCAGAGCGCCATTCTCTTCTTTATGCTGGAGGCGGTCGGGATCGGCTATTTCGTGCCCCTGGAGGTCAGCTTTTCGACCTGGTTTTTCTATGTGGCGAACCGGCTTTTCGCCATCGCGGGCACGGCGGCAGGCTACGATGAGCCGGGCTTTCCCTTCACCCAGGAGCAGTGCGCCGGTGGCTATCTTGCGGTCGGCCTGATCCTTCTCTGGGGCCTGCGGGCCACCCTCGGGCAAAGCTTCCACCGGTCCTTCGGGCGGGCCGGGGACCGTAGCAGCCCTTCCGACCGGGGAGCCTGGATCGGGCTGGCCGGAAGCTCGCTTTTTATCCTGGCTTTCTGCCACATCGCCGGTTTCTCCCTGAAGCTGGCGCTTCCCTATTTCGCGATCATCGGTGTCTTCGTGCTGGTCTATGCCCGCATCCGCGCCGAGACCGGCGTGCCGCTCGGGATCGTCTGGCCGTGGAATCTGCCCAAAGAGATGCTGCTCAATTTCATCTCCATCCCCCGCACCCTCAACTGGGGCGGGACGGGTTCTTTCGTCCTCTTTTCCAGCATGGCCTGGATGTCCCGCCACCACTACCCGATGGAGCAGGCGGCCTACCACCTGGACGGCATCAAGCTCTCCGAGGAGGCGAAAATCCCCCGCCGCATCCTGATGATCGCCCTCCTCTGCGCCTTCGTGGCGGGCCTCGGAGCGGCCTACTGGATCCACCTCAGCGCCTATTATGATCTGGGGTCCAATATGGCGGGCGGGGGCACAGGCAGCGGGGAATACCGCGCCACGGTCGCCCTTCAGGAATACCAGCAGATGGCCTCTCGCATCGCCACGCCCACGCCCCAGAGCATGCCGCGCCTGGCGGCCACCGGAGGCGGCTTCGTCTTTGTCGGCGGCCTCAGCCTGATGCGCCGCTATATCCTGGGATTTCCCTTTCACCCCCTGGGCTTCCTCATCGCCACCGCCTACGGAGACCACAACACGGGATGGTTCGCCCTGATGATCGCCTGGCTCCTGAAGGCCCTGATCCTGCGCTTCGGCGGCCTGCCCCTCTACCGCCGCGGGATGCCCTTCTTCCTGGGGCTGGCTATCGGCCACCTCTTCCTGGGCGGCGTCTTCTGGCCTTTCTTCAGCACCCTCTTCGGCGCTCAGGCCGCCAACTCATACCACCTCCTGTTCGGCGGATAGGTGGAAATCCTCACCCCTTCATCGCCCTGTAGAGGCGGACCTGCGTGTCTGCCCTTCTGAAGACTGATCATTCTCTCCTCTTGGTTCGGGACGATCCTCTTTCACGGCAAAAAATATTTCGATATCGGAATAATAAAACGGGCAGGCCGCGAAAGCAATGAGCCGTGGATATCATTTCCTTGCGTATCGATTTTCATCCGTGTGGTGCGATGAGCCTCTTGTTCAAGCGGACCGGATGTGCAGATGGAGAAGCACATTCATCTCGACATGGAGTGCAATTCCAGTAGAACACGCAGCAATCTACCGGAATCAGGCAGTTCAGGCGGGCACAAAGAGAACAAAAAAAAGCCGGTGCATAATGCACCGGCTTTTTACAGAATTACACGGTTTTTGCCTGCTCCGGCTCAATCGCCGCCGGACGGTCCGGGACCCTGCCCGTGCCCGAAGAGATTATTGGCCTTCTTGTTCAGCCCTTCCATGGCTTCCAGCTTGTACCACTTCGCATGCCCGTCCAGAAAGCCGTAGCTGCCCCCTCCGCTGTGCCGGTTCGCCAGCTTATAGTGCGGGTAGCCGGTACACGGCGGGCTGCCCAGGCACATGGGACAGCCGATTGTCTGGGAGGCGACACCTGGATCATGAGTGCCGCAGGTGCCCTGCCCGTCGGCCAGGACGACCGTTTCCGCCGGTTTCGCATAGGCTGCCAGCTTGTAGGGCGCTCTTCCGGGGTTGCACAGCACCGCACACGGACTCATATGGGAGTAATTATACCCGTAACCCCCCCAGCCCGGATCGCCGATGTATTTGCCCGTCACCGGATCGACTGCCATCGAGGTGTTTCCGACAGAGGGGCATTGAAAAATGCCCCAGTTCTTGATATAGGGCTGAAGCCGCCACCACCACTGGCCGCCCGTTCCGGTTGCCGGATCATACCAGCCGGTGAAGTAGAGATTGAGCGATTCGTCATAATCCTGGATATACATGAGGTTGGAGTTCATGATCTGCTTGACATTGGACAAGCAGGAAATCGCCCTTGCTTTCTCTCGGGCCTGGGCGAACACTGGGAAGAGGATCGCCGCCAGAATGGCAATGATCGCAATTACAACAAGCAGCTCAATCAAAGTGAAGCCGTGTCTTCGCATGAGTAATGCTCCTTTCGTTTTCTTTCCTGTCAGCGCATTTCAAGCCACTTTATGCCTTTACGACCTTCAAAACACCTCCTTTGCCATTAATTTCGTACTCTCATATCATAATAACCCAAGTTGCCATCTACCCGCATGGAGGTCTGCGGGGTAGGGAAGCGATGCATCGCGCCCCTACCCCGCATCGGCCTCCATGCGGGTAGGTGGCAACTTGGGTTAATAATAACTAACCGAGACACGTTTTCGGCTTGGATTTAGCAAATTTCTTAATCGTTAGTAACTATTGTCATTCCCATTGTAGCACCCCTTTCCGATTTTGTCAAGCCCTAGAAGAGGAAATTTCATGCATAAGTCGAAGAAGCTTTTTCACGATATGGGGGAGATTGGCCCCTATTTCGGGAAATCATTCCTGCGAAGGAGGACACTGGCAATGGCAAGACCTGTTACGCTTTTTACGGGGCAGTGGGCGGATTTGCCCCTGGAGACTCTGGCTCAGAAGGCGGCTTCCTGGGGATACGACGGGCTGGAACTGGCCTGCTGGGGGGATCATTTCGATGTGCGGCAGGCGGCGGAAAGCAAGGACTACTGCAAGGGCCGCCACGACTTGCTGGGGAAATACGGGCTGAAGGTGTGGGCGGTCTCCAACCACCTGGCCGGACAGCTTGTCTGCGATGTGAACGATAAGCGGGCCGAGGCGTTCGCTCCCAAAGAGACCCACGGGGACCCGGAGAAGATGCGGGCCTGGGCCGTCGAGGAGATGAAGCTGACCGCCCGCGCCGCCGCCAATCTGGGCGTGAAGGTGGTGAACGGCTTCACCGGCTCCTCCATCTGGCATATGCTCTATTCCTTCCCGCCGGTCGGCCCGAAGGATATCGATGCGGGCTTCGCCTTTTTCGCGGAGAAATGGAACCCGATCCTTGATGTGTTCGATGAGGTGGGCGTCCGGTTCGCCCTGGAGGTGCATCCCACCGAGATCGCCTACGACATCTACACCACCCGCCGCGCCCTGGAAGCTATCGGCAAGCGGGAGGCGTTCGGCTTCAACTTCGACCCCTCCCACCTGATCTGGCAGGGCATGAATCCGGCCAAATTCATCGACGAGTTCTCCGACCGGATCTACCACGTCCACATGAAGGATGCGATAGTCACCCTGGACGGCAAAACCGGCATCCTCTCCTCCCACCTGAACTTCGGGGACGCCCGGCGGGGCTGGGACTTCCGCAGCCTGGGCCGGGGCGGGGTCAATTTCGAGGAGATCATGCGCTCCCTGAACCGGATCAACTACCAGGGGCCGCTTTCGGTGGAATGGGAGGATTCGGGCATGGACAGAGAACACGGCGCAGCCGAAGCCTGCGCCTTCGTCAAGAAGGTCGATTTCGCCCCCTCCAAAATCGCCTTCGATGCAGCGTTCGGGGAGGGGTAAGCAACGGCGTCGAATTTCCTCAGTGAACCGTGCAGGGGCACGGCAGGCCGTGCCCCATAGCTATCCAGATAGGGTGAACCATCCTCCGTTCGGGGAGAGGGGTGACCGCTCTCCCCTGGCCCCTCTCCCCGAAACCCAAGGGATGCGCCGGAGCGCCTCCGGGGAGAGGGGGATAGATGGTGCGGTGCTGTGGATAATCTCTCCCCCTGCCCGTTTCGGGAAGGGGGCCGGGGGGTTAGGTAACGGTCTCCTAAAGTCCCGAATCCCGCCCCTGCGGGACAGGAAACCGGATCTTGATGCGTGCCCCATAGATGTCAAAAAACCGATTCCAGAACCTCCAGAAAGCCCGCCTCATCCACCGGCCTGGGGTTGCTTTGAGTGGAGCCGGAAACCATGCCGTCTTTGAGGATATGCGCGAAATCGCTGCGTTCGGCCCCCAGGTCGCTCAGCCGTTCCGGAATGCCGAAGCGCCGGTTCAGGCCGGCCACGAACTCCAGCAGCTTTTCCGCCCCGTCCTGCCGGGACGGGCCATCGATCAAACCCAGTTCTGCCGCCGCCCGCCCGCATTTCGCCCGGGAGGCTTCCATGTTGTAGGCCATGACCGGCGGCAGGAGCATGGCGCAGGCGACCCCGTGGGGGATATCGTAGAGAATGCCGACCGGATGGGCGATGCCGTGTACCAGTCCCAGGCGGGCATTGCCGAGAGCGATCCCGGCCATCAGGCTCCCCAGAGCCATTTCTTCCCTCGCTTCCCTGTCCGCGCCGTTTTCCACGGCCCTCTCCACCGCCCGCCCGGTCAGGCGAACAGCTTCCAGGGCAATGGCGTCGGTCAGGGGCGTGGCCCTGATGGATGTGTAGGATTCTATCGCCTGACAGAAGGCGTCCATGCCGCTCGCTGCGGTCACCGAGGGCGGGCAGGAGAAGGTCAGTTCCGGGTCCACCAGGGCGAGAGCAGGCATCATGGCGTCATGGCGGATGCTGGCCTTGCGTCCGCTCTCATGGTCGCTCAGGACGGACACCTTCGTCACCTCGGACCCGGTTCCCGAAGTGGTCGGCACGGCGATATTGGGAGAGCCCGCCCGTGTGATCGGCTCGCCGTCGAAATACGCCTGCGCGGTCCGGTCGGAAGCGGACAGGCAGGCGACCGCCTTGCCGATATCCATCACGCTGCCGCCTCCCACCGAAACGACCAGGTCGCACCCGGCCTCACGGAAGAGATCGATCCCTTTTTGCAGGGTGCCGACCGAAGGCTCGGCCTCGACGCCTTCACAAAAAGCCACATCCAGCCCCCGCTCTTCCAGCCCCCGAACGATGGCCGCCCTGTGCCCGGACGCCTCCAGGGATGATCCCCCGGTAACAAGCAAAACACGCTTCCCCAACTGCGCCGCCTCCTCCGGCAGCTTCGACAGCGAGCCGTATCCGAACAGGATCCGGCTGGCCGTCGTGAATACAAACGGTTTCAGGGCCATCAAGACCTCCTATTTTTGAGCCACGCGAAAGACCGCCACCTCGACCCTTTTGCCGCGGTCATCCACATGCAGCGTATCGAAATCCACCGCGAAGCCCCGGCCTTCCAGCCTGCCCATAAAGTCGAGCGCGGAGCGGCGCACGGGGTCGGCGATCAGAACCTCCCCGCCCTGGGCCAGATGGGGAAGCAGAATCGCTTCCAGGGCGGGATGCGTCAGGGGATCGTAGAGAATGTCGCACCCGATGATCAGATCAAAGCGCCCGTGAACCGGAAAGGCCCGCCAGTCGCCCGCCACCTGGCAAATCCTATCCCTGGCGAGAGCGTCCGCCGGCAGGTTCCGAAGGGCGTTGAGCGCGGCGAAGCGGAGGGCGTCTTCGATGTAGTCGATCTGGACCACGCGCCCTCCCAGCAGCGAGGCTGCAATCCCCCCGACCCCCACCCCGGCCCCCAGATCCAGGACGGTTTTGCCTTCCAGGGAGCCTCGATCATACAGATACGCCGCCAGCCCTTTCGATGAAGCCCACACTTCCGCCCAGAAGGGGATCTCGTCCGCTCCGGTCGCCTTGTCCAGCAGTTCGTCCATGCTGGCTGTGGAGAGAATTGCCAAGCAGCCGCACCCGAAGGGAATGCATGTTTCAGCCAGCCGGTAGCGGGAAGCGAGATGGGACAGGAGGGGTTCACCGAGGCGAAAACGAGGGCAGCCTGTCGTATCACTGAGCATGAAGATTTCACCCGAACAAGAAAAAGAGGCCGCTGCCCCGATACCGGAACACGGCCTCTATTGAGCGGAGCGCCATTACTCCTCGACGTGTACCTTGGTCTTCACCACCAGCGGCTGTTTGACCCCGCTGGTGTCGGTGACGGTGAGGGTTGCCACATAATCCCCGGCCTCCTTGTAGGCATGGGTGGGGTTCCGGGCCGTGGACTCTTCCTGAAGGCCGTCCTTGTCGTCGAAATCCCACGAATACTTGAGGATGGCCGCGCCGCCCTCCACATTGGCGGCAAATTCCACCGTATCGCCCCGGGCCACGAACTGGTCGCCACCCGTGCTGCCGGTGATCGGAGAAGTGTCCGTAATGGAACTGATTTCACCGATATAGAGGGTATCGGGCACATCGGCGGCGATAACGATGTCCTTGAGCCGGAAATCGGCCTCCTTATCGCCCTTGAAACCGGCCAGCGGCAGATTCACATTCACGAATCCTTCCGAATCAGTGGTCGGTTTCGGGATCGGAGCGGTCAGTTCGACCATCTTGCCCGTATCGGACACCAAAACGATCCGCATCTTGGTGGCGGCGTATTCGTCCTTCTGACCGGCCAGACGGCCCATACCGCCACCCATACCGCCGCCCATCATTCCGCCGCCCGCGCCGGTGCGGCGGTTGCTACGGCTGGATCGGCTGCTGCGGCTGGACCGGGTTCCGGCGGCTGCTCCGCCCATACCGGGCATGCCCGCTCCGCCGCCTGCGCCGCCGCCCATACCGGGCATGCCGCCGCCAGGCCTCATACCGCCCATCATTCCGCCACCTGCTCCCATACCGCCCATCATTCCGCCGGGGCCTGCTCCGACCGTACCCTGTCCTTTGCTTTTAACCGATACGCGCAGGTAGAGCGAAGGGTTGGACAGCCCGGATGAGATATCGATGGGCTGGCTCAAAGCGATCCGACCTCCCTGATAGAGGCCCTGGGTCGTGATCTTCAGGGAGCGGGTGCCGAGCTGCACGTTTTCCGTGCTTTCCTCCGCTTTGCCGCTGCCCCAGCCGCCCAGGCTCAGCCCGGTGTCGGCGGCACGGTCTCCTCTGTAGAGGATCAGCCCGCCGCCCTGCTGCGCCCAGCCGATTCCCGACCCGATGAGAAACGTCACTCCCATTCCTAACAGCCATCGGGACTTTGTTTTCGTCACCGTACATTCCTCCCTTAAAAAATGTCACTATTTCGCATATTCCACCGCACGGGTTTCGCGAATGACCGTCACTTTTATTTGACCCGGATACTCCATTTCCTCTTCAATTCTTTTTGCCATATCGTGCGCGAGTTTGACGGCCATAATGTCATCGATATCCTTGGGCCGCACGATCACCCGGATCTCGCGGCCCGCCTGCACCGCATAGGTCTTCTCGACCCCCTGGAAGGAGTCCCCCACCTCCTCCAGCTTCTGCACGCGCTTGACGTAGGTCTCCAGCATCTCGCGGCGCGCGCCGGGCCGGGCGGAGGAGATGGCATCCGCGGACTGCACCAGCACCGCCTCGATGGTCGTCGGCTCCTCGTCCTCGTGGTGGGCCGCCACCGCATTGATCACCTCCCGGGATTCCTTGCAGCGCCGCAGGATGTCCAGGCCGATGCTGGTGTGCGTCCCGTCCATCTCGAAATCGACGGCCTTTCCGATATCGTGCAGCAGCCCGGCCCGCTTTGCCAGGGCTGCGTTCAGGCGCATCTCGCCCGCCATCAACCCCGCAAGGAGACCGACCTCGATGGAATGATCCAGGATATTTTGGCCGAAGCTCGTCCGGTATTTGAGCTTCCCCAGCAGGCGCACGATCTCCGGGTCCAGCCCGGTCACGCCTGTCTCGAAGACCGCCCGCTCCCCGGACTGCCGGATCACGGTTTCGACCTCCTGCCTGGCCCGGTTGATCGCTTCCTCGATCCGTGTCGGGTGAATGCGCCCGTCGGTGATAAGGCTCGTCAGGGCGATCCGGGCCACCTCCCGCCGGATCGGGTCGAAGGACGATAAAACGACGGCCTCCGGCGTGTCGTCGATGATGAGGTCGACGCCGGTGAGGGTCTCGAAGGTGCGGATATTGCGCCCCTCCCGCCCGATGATGCGGCCTTTCATCTCATCACCCGGCAGCGGCACCACCGAAACGGTAGTCTCCGAAACCTGGTCCACCGCGCACCGCTGGATCGCCATAGCGACAATCTTCCGCGCCCGCATCTCCGCCTCCTCGCGGGCCTGGGCTTCCACGTCCCGGATCATCCGGGCAGCGTCGTAGCGGATCTCGTCCTCCACCTGCTTCAGGAGAATTTTCCGGGCATCCTCGTTGGAGAGGCCGGAGATGCGCTGGAGTTCCTCCCTCTGGCGGGTGGCGAGGGTCTGAGCCTCTTCCTTGAGGCGGGTCACCTCCTGCTCCCGGTGGGTGATAGTGCGCTCTTTCTTCTCCAGGTTATCCAGCCGCCTGTCCAGGTTCTCTTCTTTTTGAGCCAGGCGGCGCTCCAGGCGCTGGATCTCGTTGCGTTTTTCGCGATTCTCGCGCTCGATTTCGGAGCGCATCCGGTAGGCTTCGTCTTTGGCTTCCAGGATGGCCGCCTTTTTGACCGCATCGGCCTCCCGGATCAACTCTTCTTTCTGGTGCTGCGCCTCCTCGATCAACCGCTGAGCGTGGCGCTCCTTTTTTTTAAAATGCCGGTGCAATAAATAGCCGAATATGCCCAGGGCGATGACCGCCAGAATCGGGCTCAGCCAGATGTTCTTATCCATAAACCCATGACCTCCAGACGGTGGGCGTAGCGGCAAGAAGCGCGTACAAGGGCACAGCTTAATCCTTGCACGCTGCCGGACGCGATGCCTGCCCATCCGGGGCTTCCGGGCGGTCTAGGGTATTTCCGTACAGCTTACCACCGGCGCGAAAAGTCCCCCCTCGACCTCAATCCGTATCCTCTCCCGTTTCCGGTTCTTCCTCCGTGGAGAGCAGGGCCGTCAGGACATCCTGGATCGTCTCCCACGAAAAGCCGCGCCGCTGCAACATGCCGACTGCCTTTCGCTTCCGGGAGGCCGGATCGCCGGTGGCCTTCGTCAGAGCGCGCCGGGCCGCTTCCAGGGCGGCCTCCCGCTCCGACTCGCCCGGATAACTCTCCAAGGCGCTGTCCACCAGATTCCGGTCGATTCCTTTCTGCCTGAGTTCCCAGCCGAGTCCCGCCCGGCCCATCGGCCTGCTCTGCCGCCTATGTTCAATCCACCGCTGCGCGAAATCGGCGTCATCCACGAATTTCTGACAGCGCAGAAAATCGAGGGCCGCCTCCATGATGTCCTCGCCGTAGCCTTTTCCGGCCAGCTTTCGCCGGATTTCGTCCTCGCTGCGGGGCCGGTAACTGAGGAGTTTCAGGGCATACTCCCGAGCCTGCCGCTCTTCCTCAATGCGGACGATACCCTCCAGTTCGCCCTCGGAGACTTCCTGACCGGGTTTCAACCTGAGATTCAAAACCGTTTCGGCGTGAATCCCCTTCCAGAATTCCCCGTCCAGAAAAAGGGAATACCTGTCCTGATAGCGCTTCTGGGTTTCCAGGCTCGTAATTTTCGGCATCGCTCTTCAAAACCGGAGCGGGCGCGGGACGACCGGGTTATTCAGCCGTGCCGTCCCACTCCGGGCTTTCCGGTTCTATTTTTCTTCCTGATCGCCATCGGAGCCGGGGGAGATCGGCGTGCCGACCGCCTGTTCGCGGATGCGCTGCTCGATCTCCCGCATGACCTCCGGATTTTCCTCCAGGTGTTGTTTGGCATTCTCGCGGCCCTGCCCCAGCCTGCGGTCTCCGTAGGTGAACCAGGTGCCTGACTTGGTGACGATTCCCAGGTCGGTGCCCATATCGAGAATGCCGCCCGATCTGGAAATCCCGCCGTTGAACATGATATCGAACTCCGCCTGGCGGAAAGGCGGAGCCACCTTATTCTTGATCACCTTCACCCTCGCCCGGATACCGATCTGATCCGAGCCTTGCTTGAGGGTCTCCACGCGGCGCACCTCCATCCTGACGGAAGAGAAGAACTTGAGCGCCCGGCCTCCCGGTGTCGTCTCCGGGTTGCCGAACATGACGCCGATCTTCTCCCGAATCTGGTTGACGAAGATGGCCGCCGTATTGGAGCGGCTGATGCTGGCAACCAGCTTCCGGAGCGCCTGGGACATCAGGCGGGCCTGAAGCCCCACATGCGCGTCCCCCATCTCCCCTTCGATCTCGGCCTTCGGCACAAGCGCCGCCACCGAATCGAGAACCACGATATCCACCGCCCCGCTGCGGACCAACACATCTATGATCTCCAGGGCGTCCTCGGCGGTGTCCGGCTGGGAGACGAACAGATTATCTATATCCACCCCGATCTTCCGCGCGTAAACCGGGTCCATCGCGTGTTCCACGTCGATAAAGGCCGCCGTTCCGCCCATCTTCTGCGCTTCGGCGGCGATATGGTAGGCAATCGTGGTCTTCCCCGAGGACTCCTGGCCGTAGATCTCGGTCACGCGGCCACGCGGGATGCCGCCGATGCCGAGAGCCAGGTCCAGAGCTATCGAGCCTGTCGGGATTGCGTCTACATTCAAGTGGCTCGCGTCACCGAGGCGAACCATCGTTCCTTTTCCGAATTGCTTTTCGATCTGCGCCAGCGCCAGTTCGAGGGCCTTCTGCTTATCCATTGACCGGTTGACTCTCCTCTCCAAATCACAGTGTCCGAATGCCCTTCATAATAAAGTTATTTCACCGTTCGAGCCTGTTTTTCCTGCTTTTCGAGGAGAGTTTTCGATGGAGAGGACGGCACTTTTTCCGGAAAAATAGGGGTATATGTTGACAGGGAAGAAACCGGCCCTCTGCCCGTCTTCGGCTGAGTACATGACGCTTTGGAGATTGACAAGCTATAGTCGGTCGATTCTCAGACCCCTGGGTCAATCGCTCGATTATCCCTGTCAAAAGTGTCGGGTACTCAGCCGAAGACGGGCAGAGGGCCAGAGGGTCTGTCCGTATGGACAGGAATGCTTATCGTATGTCAGGGTTCTGCCTTGATGAGAAAATTCGCTGTTCTACCGCTTGCGATAGATATTTTGATGCGCGGGGCTTCCCATCTTCATCATTCCCGCGCCGCCCATCAGGCCGCCCATGCCGGACCTGGGCGCGGCCTCGAAGAGATCGAAGTCCCGGCCCCGCCGCTCGTAGTTGGCGGTCGAGTCGGAGCGGGCGGTTTCCTGGAGTTTGCCCCGGTTGGCGTCGGTCAGGAGCGCCTTTGCCTGCGCGGGAGTTACCTGCGGTTCGCGCTTCAGGCCGGACCACCGGCCTTTTTGCTGTACGACGTCCAGGGCGTACGATTTCAAAATCTTGGGGAGCTGCTTGCGGAACAAGTTGCGGCCTGCGAAAATATCGGCTGCTGTCACCTGCCCGCTGGCGGCGACCACCACCCCGACTGCCCGCGGATCCTGTTTTGTGTCATCGGTTTCAAGCCTCCTTGCAAGCGTTTGCCACCATCAAGGCGCAAGCGGTTCACCTCCTTGCTGTCATTCCGGCTGCTCGATTGACAGTATGAGTTCGCAGGGATGTTTCCCCTTCAAAATGCGGATACGGGGTTATGGGATTCAATGAGGAAAGCAACCAGCCGTGGCAGCCTGGCTGCAAAAACAAGAATATGGGTTGGGGAGTGGTAGGATAATTACGCTATATACTTCCAAAATGCCGGAGGCGCAACGCAACCGCCCCCTCAGTTCCTCGCCGGGTTGCGGAGGGAGTAGTCCCAAGCTAACCCAAGTTGCCACCTGGCCCGGGGCCAGTTCTGCTTTCCGCTGTAGGGGCGCGATTCCTCGCGCCCCATAGGGATCCAGAGAAGGGGAAACATCCTCCGCTCCTGGGGGAGGGGTGACCGCTCTCCCCTGGCCCGGGTGACCTCTCTCCCCTAACCCCTCTCCCCGAAACGGGGAGAGGGGAATAGATCGTGCGGTACTTGACCCCCTCATCCACTCCCCCTGCCCGTTTCGGGAAGGGGCGGGGGGGTTAGGTAACAGCCTATCAGAGGCCCGCACCCCGCCCCGGCGGGACAGTCACCCTGATCGGGATACCTATGGGGCGCGATTCCTCGCGCCCCTACCCCGCATCGACCTCAATTCGGGTAGGCAGCAACTTGGGTTAAGTTACTTTCATCAATACTATACTATATTCAACTCGATATTTCGTCGCCGCTTCTCGTTGGGGACTGCGCTTCCGAATCGGGCTGTCAGCCCTCGAAGCGGACGGTCGCCAGGACGGTATATTCCGGGACTTCCGGCTTCAGGTCGCTGCGGAAGAAGTGGATGCGGTCGGCCTCGAACGCGCCAACAGAGGCGGACTGGAGGCGGCGGACAGCTTCGGCGAGAGCGGAGAGATTATCCGGCCCCTTCACCCGGCCCAGGGTCAGGTGTGCCCGGAAAGGCCGCAACTCTTTGGGAAAGCCGAACGAGTGGACAAGCCGGTCGATCTCTGCCGCAAGGCGGGCCGTCTCTTCGCCGCCCTTTTTCACTCCCGCCCAGATCGTTTGAGGCCGGGCCGGTTTCGGGAATGCGCCCGCCCCTTCCATCTCCACCTCGAAGGGGTGCCATTTCGCAACAAGCTCTTCCAGCACCGCCGCTATAGCCGGCACGCTTTCCACCGGCGTGTCTCCCAGAAACTTCAGCGTGATATGAAACTGGTCCGGCGGCGTCCACTTCACCCTGCCCCTCGCCTGCCGCAGTTCATCCTGCATTTCCTGGAGCCGCCCCGCCAGCCCGTGCCCTACCGGCAGCGCCACAAACGTCCGGATCATCCCCGAATCCCCGTGAGCCATCCTACACCCTACCCCTATCCCCTCAACAAATGCCTTCGAAGCTGCGCCAGGGCCACCTGCGCTGCCCGCCTGCGGATATCGAGCCTACCGCCGATGAAATGATGTTCGATAGCCTCGGCTCCCTGCTCATAAGCGAGGGCCGTATAGACCAGGCCGACCGGCTTCTCCGGCGTCCCTCCACCCGGCCCGGCGATACCGGTGATGCCGATACCGATATCGGCGGCCCCGACCCTGCGAGCGCCTTCGGCGAGGGCGCAGGCCACCGGCTCGCTGACCGCGCCGTACTGAGCCAGCATCCCACCAGGAACGCCCATAAGTCGGGTTTTGGTTTCATTGCTATAGGCCACCACGCCTGCCAGAAGCGCCTCCGAACTGCCCGGCACATCGGTGAGGCGGCTGGCGAGGAGGCCGCCGGTACACGATTCGGCCAGGGCCAGCGTGAGACGCCGGGCCTTGAGTATCTCCAGAACCGCCACTTCGAGGGTTTCGTTATCCACTCCGTATACGTGGTCTCCGAGCCGCTCCCGCAGCTGGGCTTCGGCTTCGGCGATCAGGACGCGGGCTGCCGCTTCATCGGCGGCCTTGGCGGTGATTCTGAGGTGGGCCTCCCCGATGTGGGCGAGGGGCGCGACGGTGGGATTGGTGGTGTGCAGGAGATCAAGCACCCGGGCTTCCGCCGCCGATTCCCCGATATCTATGAGGCGCAGCACCCGGGAGACGATGACGCTTCTCTCGCCGGAAACCTTCTCTGACAGATAGGGGAGTACATGCCTTTCGACCATGTGGGTCAGCTCGTTGGGCGGGCCGGGCATGGAGATAACGACCTTGCCATCCTTTTCTAGCAGGCAGCCCGGGGCGGTTCCGACATCGTTCTCTAGGGGCAGACCGTGCTCATAGATAAGGGCCTGCTTGAGATTGGATTGGGCAATCGGCAGGCCCCGTTTCTTGAAAAAACCGCGGATATGCTCTGCGGAAGGCTCGTGCAGCGCCAGCTTTTCCTCGAACACGGTGGCTATCGTCTCTTTGGTCAGGTCGTCCTCGGTCGGCCCCAGCCCTCCGATGGTGAGGATCAGGTCGGCCCGCTCGCAGGCCAGGCGGATCGCCTGTTCCAGGCGGTCGGCGTTGTCGCCTACGGTGGTCTTGTAGTGCAGGTCGATCCCCAGGCCGGCAAGCATGGTCGCCAGGTAGCGCGCATTGGTGTCCAGAATCTGTCCTAACAGCAGTTCCGTTCCCACGGAAAGGATTTCCGCCCGCATAAGGCTTTTCTCCTCGAAATTTTTCCCTATTATAGCCAATCGTCCGCTAAAAAGCAAGAGCCGGTGTTCCCGATGAGATCACCAGCCATGCTCTCATCGGAGGAAGGATTTTCGCTATAGAGCGGCGAACAATACAACGAGCAGGCATAGCTTCAGCGGTAAATTCTCCCTCCCGGTGGGCTTCTTTTCTCCTGGTAAAATAGCTTCCGTTTATGGAAAAAAGAATTCGGCTGCATCCGGGAAAGCGATGTGGACCTGCCCTATTTCGATTCTGGAATCCCTTTGTGATAGGGTTACTTCATGCGGAGGAAAAGATGCCACAGTTACGAAAAGACCCGGTGACCCGCGAGTGGGTCATCATCGCCAAGGAGCGGAGCCGACGGCCTTCCGATTTCAAGCACGGGGAAGCGGAGGAAAGCCAGGTCTCCTTCAAGGCGGACTGCCCTTTCTGCCCCGGCAATGAGGAGAAGACCCCCAAGGAGGTGTTGGCCTACCGCAGCCGGGACACCCAGCCCAACACCCCGGGCTGGTGGGTGCGGGCCGTGCCCAACAAATTCCCCGCGCTCGCCATCGAGGGCGACCTGGACCGCTCCGGCTTCGGGATGTACGATATGATGAACGGCATCGGGGCGCATGAAGTCATCATTGAAACCCCCTATCACGACAAGACCATCGCCACCGTCACCCCGCAAGAATGCCTGGAAGTCCTCTGGGCCTACCGGGACCGCCACCTCGATTTGCAGCGGGACCGCCGGTTCAAATATATCCTGATCTTCCGCAACCACGGGCGCATCGCCGGGGCCTCCCTGGAGCATCCTCACTCCCAGTTGATCGCCCTCCCCATGATTCCGATGGAAGTGGTGCATGAGGTGGAAGGGACGGAGCGTTACTACGAGTGGCGGGACCGCTGTATCTACTGCGATATGCTCCGGCAGGAACTCTCCGGCGGGGAGCGGATTTTGATGGAGAACAAGATGTTCGTGGCTTTCGCTCCCTATGCATCCAAGTATCCCTTCGAAATCCTGGTGATGCCCAAAGATCACGTCCAGTCCTATGTCGACCAGAGCCGGGACGAACTGGAAAGCTTCGCCGAAATTCTTCAGGGCACGCTGGGCAAGCTCTCCGGCGCTCTGCGGAACCCTCCCTATAACTACATGTTCCACTCCGCCCCCTGCAATTCCGACCGCGAGCGGATGTTCCACTGGCACCTGGATATCGTTCCCCGCCTCACCATCGCCGCCGGTTTCGAGATGGGCACAGGCATCTACATCAATGTCACCGCCCCCGAGGACGCTGTCAAACACCTAAAGGAAACCGGGAGCGAGGGGTAGGATATCCTCGGAAAGATAGTTTCATAAGAAAGCAACCGCCTACCCAGCCCCCCGCCGGGCTTAGAGCCTATCCCGATAGGGGTCTTGGGGATGCTTCGGAGCGGGAATACGGGGGTATCTTTTTGACCACCGATGCATACCGATAGATGAACGCAGATGATTTTCTATCAGTTTTATCCGTGTTTATCCGTTCTGATCCGTGTGCATCAATGGTCAAAAAGACACCCCTGGCCCTCGTCCCCGACGGGGTGCGGTCTGGAGCATGATTACACCGCGGATTCAGCCAGCCGTGACCCAATATTTCTCTCAATTCGCCCATTCCCGCCAGGCTCAACCCGCCTCTCGTCAGCCCCTCTGCGGCTCCCCTACTCCACCCTTCCCTGGAACCGGATTTGATCCATCACGCTCTGATATTCGCTGGCGGTGGATTCGGCTCGGAAGCGCACCCACAGGGAGGGTTTTCCGGCAGCGTAGGAGGTCAGGTCGATATCCTTCAGGATAGTGAGGGCCATTTTGCTGTCCGGGCTGGTTTCCCGGGAGGCTGTCCGCCACTGCTGCCCGTCTTCGGAGACATCCACCGAAAGGGAGCCGATGATATAGCTTATCAGCCCCGCCACTTTCAGAGAAGAGAACGATCCCTCTTTGGCTCTTAAATGGTAGACGACCTCGCCGGCAGCTCCGGCGGGCAGGCCGAGGCACCACGTGCCGTCCTCGAAACCGCTCACCCGGGCGGCCTGCAAGCGGACGTTGCCGCCGTGGTCGAAGTCTTCCGGATACGAAAAGTCACCGGGCGCGAAAACCGTTTCATATTTCAGGGCGTTCAGGCTGTACTCGATGACCGGCAGGGCCATCGCCTTTTCGATGAGGATCTCGTTTTCGGGCCGCTTCAGGAGCGCCACCAGCCGCTCCAGGTTGGAGACAGCCTGCGCCTTCAGATCGGAATTGCCTTCCCGGATGAAGCGGGCGCGGAGATGACAGGCGTCCAGGTAGAGGCGAGATATCTCGAATCCCTGAGCGAAGAACCCCACGCGCTGGCGGTAGAGCTTGCGGGCGGCCTCCGGCTTCGCCGACTCCACGGCCTGCTTCGCCCGAGCGATATGCCCGCCCGCTTTTCGGATATACTCTTCGGTGAAGATCAGGGGCATCTGAGAGGCAAGTCCGTAAAAGCTGCCTGTCCGGTTGAATGTGTCTTCCGCCATCTCGAAGTAGCGTTTCATCGGTTCGCGGGCCGGGCCGAAGAATTGTGTGTAGAATTCCTCCATAATCTTGTCCACATCCAGCGACGGATCCCAGGCCAGGCGAGCGTAGATATAGAAGTTCAACCCTTGAGTGGCCCAGTGCTGATGGGTTTCGCTGTAGATGTTATGGATACCGCGGCGGTAGTAATACGGCATATCCGCCTTCAGGCAGTGAACGATGGGGAAGAAGACGAAGTTGTTGTAGTGGCCGTAGTAGGTATACATCATCATGGGGTTACCGAACTGGCCGAAGTCGCGGATGGCGTTCTGGAGGCGCTTCTGGTTGGGATGGGGGGCCGGATGGGCCAGGTCCGCGCCCCACTGCGTGATCCAGAACATGATGTTCTTTTCCGGCCTGACTTCGAGGGGCGGGCCGATGTTGTGGTAATCGGAATAAAAGGTTATATACACCTGCGGGGCTTCCTCGCGGACGGCCCGGGCGACTTCGTTGGCGAAAAGAAGGATCCGGTCCGTCCAGTAGCCGGGCTGCGGGTCTGCGGCCCGGCATTTTTCGCACTGACAGAAATCGTTGTTATCGTTGGGGCTGACGCAGATGTATTTGTGCGCCCCCGGATAGTCTTTCAGCACTTTACGGACGGTCGCGGTCGCGATGCGGATGACATCCGAGTTGGTGGTGCAAAGCTGCGCTGGAGAGCGTTGGCCGTCCCGGAGAGCGTAATATTCGGGGTGATCCTTGAAATAAACGGAAGGAGGAACGAGGTAATCGTAGCTGTGGCCGGCACCCCACCAGGCATAGCCGCCGACGCGGTTGCGCCGCCCCCAGTCGAGCAGCGACGGGTCTTTGGGCGCTTTCTCGAAGCCCCACTGCCCGATGCCTGCCCTGGTCGTGAAACGCGGCTCCACGATCTGGCGCATGTGGGGAACAGAAACCGTCCGCTTCTGTGGAACGACTGTTCCCCACTCCCAGGGCAGATACCACCGGCAGCCGAGCCGCTCCAGGAGAGTATAAACCGCATGGCTCGTGCCCCGGTCGTCCACGCCGGTCAGAATCAGCGATCCGGGCCGGGCCAGGATCAGGCCGGTTTCATCGGTCCGGGCGGCCCGGCGCAGGGAGAGAAGCTGCACAGATCCGGCTCTGGTCTTGCCCAGCCAGATGTGCAGGGGCATTTTCGGGGATGGATTGCCGTCCCTGATAATCGGCAGCTTCGTGCCGCTCATCAGAGCGATATGCCGCTGAAAATCACGGGCAACCATGGCTTCCGCCTCGGACGGTTTGGCGGGCAGCATAATAACCGTCCGGGGCTGGCCGTCCTTGACCAGCACGGCGGCCCCGGCATGAATTGCTGTCCAGCCCCAGGCCAGAACGAAAAGAATCCAGGAATATCTCATGACGCCTCTCTGCGGGTTTTGGGTTTGTACTACGAGGCGGAGAGGCAATTTCCTCTTTCGTTGGGGTTATGCGCCGATGGCGCTTCCCCGGTATCCGGGGAATCTTTCTTCCAGCAGAGGAATCCATGTCTGGCCCAGGACAAGAAGAGCGGTGGAGAGGGCGTCAGTGATGATGGGAGAAGGCCCGGAGACGGCAGCCTGCCGGGTGTGGGAAACCGGATACCCGGTGCGGGGATCGAGGAGATGCCCGTATTCCCTGCCATCCACGGTGAAGGATTTGCCGTGGACTGCGGATACCGATAGAGCATTATCGGAAAGGGAGACCGTTTCTCTCAGGTTTTCCGAGCCGGGACTGCGGATACCGATCTGCCAGGCGTCCTGGCCGGGCGGACTGCCGACCGCCGCGATGGTGCTGGTTCCCCCGTGCAGGAGGGCGCTGGCGACGCCGCACTCGCGCAGCAGACAGGCGGCCTGCTCGACCGCATAGCCCTTGCCGATGGCCCCCAGGTCGATCCGCACGCCGGGCCGATCCAGAAAGACGGCCCTCTGAGCCGGGTCCAGGTGAAGGCGACGCATGCCCACCAGGGCCAGCGCGTCGGCGATTTCATCCTCCCCCGGCAGGCGGCCCGGGCCTTCGGCCAGTCCCCAAACCTGCATCAGAGGGGCAATCGTGATATCGAATGCCCCTTCGGTCAGGGAGTGCAGTTCCGCCGCCTGCTCCAGAAGCGCGAAGAGCATGGGTTCGACCCGGAGCGGCTCGCGGCAGGCAAGGCGGTTGATGGCGCTGATATCGGAGGCCGGATCATAGAAGCTGAGCTGCCTGTCCAGGCGCTCGATTTCAGCCAGGGCCTCCTCCCCCGCGGCCCGCAGGCGCGCCGGATCCTCGCCGTAAAGGGCCACCTCGAACCGGGTTGCCATCGCATAGGTTGAGAGGGAGACAGGATCGGCCATTTGGTATATTGCGGGGATATATGCGGGGCGGGAGGATGGGTTATGAAACACAGATGAACACGAATAAAAGCAGGATCAAGACGGATGAAATCAAAATTGATTTCGCTTGTAGGGGCGACCCGATGGGTCGCCCATCGCTATCCCGATCAGGATGACTGTCCCGCCGGGGCGGGGTGCGGGCCTTGGGGAGACCGTTACCTAACCCCCCGGCCCCCTTCCCGAAACGGGCAGGGAGAGTGGATGATGCCGTCAATGACCGCACACTCTGTCCCCCTCTCCCCGTTTCGGGGAGAGGGGTTAGGGGAGAGAGGTAACCCATCCCAG